>JAZRIS010000015.1:0-20326 GCA_045645425.1 Barnesiella sp. | reverse complement strand
ACCAAGTTGCTCACGCTCGGCATAGCTTATGCAAGCATAGCTCTGCTCTCGCTTATTCGCAACAGTCCCCTCGGGCAGAGGAGCAAAAATGCACCAACTTGCAAATGGTATAGAAGAGGTAATCATATCCTCCTCTGCCCGAAGGGATAGGGGAGGTCCACGCAGTGGGGAGGGGTTAAATATATATCACGGTGCGTAGGGTTTAAAAACTCTCACGCAGTAGGGGGTAAAATGAAGCCAAGAGAGCGAGTGCAAAACTTTGCGTTTTGACTCGCTCTCTTGTATTATATAGAATGTTGTGTAGTGCTATTAGCACAATACTACTTCGATGTCTGTTTCGGTTTCTGTGATGGTTACTTTGCCTTCACGTCCGAGCCATCCGAGTGCTGCATAGATTTCTTTCTCTTTGAGTTTTGTGGCTTTTTTAAGACCTTTCATAGTGAGCATGCCCGATGCGTTCAATGCTTCCCATACAAGACCGGCCCATGTGCCGATGATTTCTACATTCATGTTATTGGATTTTATGTTAAACAATTATTTATTGCGTTGCAAATATACTGCATGAAATTGCAATTTGTGTTGCTATGTGGTAATAATCACACAATTACTCAATGCAAAGCGTTGCATAAATGCCTATGCAAGATATTGCATCTCGTGTGAACAATGACGACCGCATGGCTACGGATGTGTTTCTTTGTGGGCATAACTACACATCGCATGCCACTCGGTGATGTGTGATATTGTTATATGGTGGCTATTGCTCCCTATTTTTTGAGGGTTATTTTCATGCCTTCGTGAGCGAGGGTCGTGTTGGCAAACTCTTCTTGTGCTTGAGCAAGTAGAGTGCTTTCGTCGTGATAACGTGATGAGAAATGTCCTATAATGAGTTGTCCCACTTGTGCTTCTCGTGCCAGCAGGGCGGCTTGACGAGCGGTGCTGTGAAATGTTTTGCGAGCCATAGCCTCGGCCTCATCGCCATAGGTTGCTTCGTGATATAGTGCATCTACTCCCTCGATGTATGGTATGATGCGCTTGTTGTACATGGTGTCGCTGCAATAGGCATAGCGTGCGGCGGGTGTGGGAGGCAGGGTGAGGCGCTCGTTGGGGATGACTACTCCATCGGGGGTAATGTAGTCTTCGCCCTGTTTGATGGCTGTGCGGCGATAGGTGGGGATGTTGTAAAATTCTATCATATCGCCACGCAGATGGCGGTCGCCAATAGCCTCTTTAAAGAGAAAACCACAAGTGGGTACTCGGTGCTTGAGGGGTATGGTGCTCACTGTTACACTGCGGTCGCTGTATATCACCTCGTGCGACGATGGCGATATGTGATTGAAGCGTATTTCGAAAGGATTCTCTCGACAGAAGTAGTTGAGCATGGGGCGAAGCAACGCTTCGGCATCGGGGTGTGCGTGGATGACTACCTCGCCGGTGTGACCCGACAAACCCATGGTAGAAAGCATGCCGAAAAGTCCGAAGCAGTGGTCGCCGTGCAGGTGCGACAAGAAGATGTGACCCAAGCGAGTCATATTGAGTCGTGCTCGGCAAAACGAAATCTGTGCGCTCTCTCCACAATCTATCATAAAGAGTTTGTCGCGCACATTGACGACTTGTGCCGTAGGCAAGTGTCGCATAGTGGGCTTGGCGGCACCGCAACCGAGTATGTCTATTTCAAATCGAGGCATGGGGTGTGTCTTTGCAACACAAAGTTACAAAATAAAAAAAGAAAGTGTACCGCAAGAGGTACACTTTCTTATAGTGGTATATCAAAGTCGGCTATTATTCGCCCTTAGCCATTTTCTCTTTGAGAGCAGCCAAAGCGTCGATGTCACCGAGAGTAGTTTTCTCTACAGCGGGAACAGCGGCAGTTTCTTCAGCAGCCTTAGCTTTCTTGGCGGGACGTTTTGCAGCAGCCTCTTTCTTTACTTCAGCCTTAGCTTCATCTTCAAAGATGCGGCTGTGAGAGAGGATGATGCGTTTTGTTTCTTTGTTGAACTCGATAACCTTGAAGTCGAGAGTCTCTTTTACTTGGGCTTGTGAGCCGTCTTGCTTAACGAGGTGTTTGGGAGTAGCAAAACCTTCAACGCCTTCGGGCAAAGCAACTACAGCACCACGCTCAAGCATCTCCTCGATAGTACCTTGGTGGATAGAATCAACTTTGTAGATTTCTTCAAATTTATCCCAAGGATTGCTTTCGAGTTGTTTGTGACCGAGGCTGAGACGACGGTTTTCTTTGTCTATTTCGAGAACTTGAACATCGATAGCGGCACCGATTTGAGTAAACTCAGAGGGGTGTTTGATTTTCTTAGTCCAAGAGAGGTCGCTGATGTGAATCAAGCCATCAACACCTTCTTCGATTTCAACGAATACACCGAAGTTTGTGAAGTTGCGAACTTTGGCAGCGTGGCGAGAGCCAACAGCATATTTGCTCTCGATGTTTTGCCAAGGATCGTCTTTGAGTTGCTTGATACCGAGTGACATCTTACGCTCCTCGCGGTCGAGAGTGAGAACAACGGCCTCAACATCGTCGCCAACTTTCATGAAGTCTTGAGCGCTGCGGAGGTGTTGTGACCATGACATCTCAGAAACGTGGATGAGACCTTCAACGCCGGGGAGGATTTCGATGAATGCACCGTAGTCGGCCATAACAACAACTTTACCTTGTACTTTGTCACCCACAGCGAGGTCGGCGGGAAGAGCATCCCAAGGATGGGGTTGGAGTTGTTTAAGACCGAGGGCGATACGCTTCTTCTCCTCATCGTAGTCGATAACAACCACTTCGAGTTTTTGGTCAAGCGATACAACTTCTTCGGGGTGGTTTACGCGGCCCCAAGAGA
Source organism: Barnesiella sp. (assembly GCA_045645425.1). Classification (GTDB taxonomy): domain Bacteria; phylum Bacteroidota; class Bacteroidia; order Bacteroidales; family Barnesiellaceae_A; genus Barnesiella_A. The sequence goes on along the minus strand of JAZRIS010000015.1, from coordinate 17,489 downwards.
GGTCTGTGATGTGGATAAGACCATCGATACCACCGAGGTCGATAAATACACCATAAGAGGTGATGTTCTTGACAGTACCTGCCAATACCGAACCCTTTTGGAGGCTTGCGATGATTTCTTTCTTTTGTGCTTCGATTTCGGCCTCGATGAGGGCTTTGTGCGAAACAACAACGTTGCGATATTCTTGGTTGATTTTAACAACTTTGAATTCCATAGTTTTGCCAACGAGGATATCATAGTCGCGGATGGGCTTAACATCGATTTGAGAACCGGGGAGGAAAGCCTCAGTGCCACCGAATACTTCTACAATCATACCACCCTTAGTGCGGCATTTGATGTAACCGGTGATGATCTCGTTGTTTTCGAATGCTGCGTTTACGCGCTCCCAAGAGTGAGCAACACGAGCTTTTTTGTGTGAGAGGATGAGTTGGCCTTTGCGGTCTTCTTGGCTCTCTACATATACTTCTACAGTATCGCCGATTTTCAAGTCGGGATTGTAACGGAACTCGCTCATAGGAATGATACCGTCCGATTTGTAACCGATGTTTACAACGACTTCGCGTTTGTTCATCGAGATAATGGTACCTTCTTGTACCTCTTTGTCCTTGACAGAGTTCAAGGTTTGGTTGTAAGCAGCCTCCAATTCTTCGCGGCTTTTACCACCAAAAACTTCGCCTTTTTCGTAGGCTTCCCAGTCGAAGTTCTCTACCGGGCTTTTAAATTCTTCACTCATTGTTAATTAAATTTGTTTTGTTTTGTGATTAATAAATTAGACATTATATGGTCTGATAAAATCGGGGACAAAGGTAGGTGTTTTTTCCGTATTTACAAAAATGCGGAGCAACTTTTTTGTGCAAAAAGCTGATTTTTAGGGATGTTTTTGTTGCGCGGATTATCGTTTTTTCTTGAAAAACTCTTGCACCAACGAAGCACATTCGTCGGCGAGGATGCCAGAGGTGACTTGTGTCTTGGGGTGCAGGGCTTGGGGTGCAAGGTTGCTATAACCTCGGCGGGGGTCGGATGCGCCATATACGAGGCGTGCCATTTGTGCCCAGCCTATGGCTCCGGCGCACATGACACACGGCTCAAGGGTGACGTATAATGTGCAGTCGGTGAGATATTTGCCTCCCATGTTGTTGGCTGCCGAGGTGATGGCTTGCATCTCGGCATGGGCTGTTACATCGCAGAGTGTCTCGGTGAGGTTGTGCGCTCGTGCTATAATGCGATTGTTGCACACTACCACTGCACCTACGGGTATCTCGTCGGCTTGTGCAGCTTGTGCGGCTTCTTGCAGTGCCATGCGCATGTATTGCTCATCAAGTTGGCGGTTTTCTTCCATGTAGCGATGTTTGTTGCAGAGGGTGTTATTTGATGTAACATTCCAACAGTTCCGACTCGGCGTGTGGTTGCAGTACCGTATCGCAGATGTCGGCCGGTACAAGGCAGGTTTCGCCTTGCTTGAGCTCTATGCTCGTGCCGTTGTGCGCAGTGATGGTAACATGGCCGCGCATGCACATGTATATAACAAATGAGTCGAGTGGCTTGAGTTGTCGAGTATGGGTATTGTCGATGTGTAGCACATTGGTGGTAAAGTAGGGGCACTCTACCAGCTCTACCGGCTTGTTGCAACAAGGCTCATACGATGTCTTGAGGTTGTCGTATAGCGTGTAGTCGATAGCCTCTTGTGCCAACTCGGTGTGCAACTCGCGGGGATTACCGTCTTTGTCTATGCGGTTGTAGTCGAATATGCGATAGGTAATATTGGAGGTCTGCTGTATCTCGGCCAACAATATACCTTTGCCAATGGCGTGTATGCGTCCCGAAGGGAGAAAAAAGACATCGCCGGGGTGGGCCTGATGAAATTGAACGACATCCATGATGGTGCTGTCGGCCACTCGCTTTACATATTCGTCGGGGGTGATGGCTTGTGCAAATCCCGAGTATAGTCCGGCTTGTGGCTCGGCATCTATGACATACCACAACTCGGTCTTGCCAAATGAGTTGTGACGCTTGTGGGCCAACTCGTCGTTGGGGTGAACTTGTATAGAGAGGTTGTCGCAAGCATCTATAAACTTGATGAGCAGGGGAAAAGTGGTACCAAATTTTTTCAATACGTGTTCTCCTACCAATCGGGCACCCTCGCGAGCAATGAGGTCGGTGAGTTTCATGCCGGCATCTTGTCCGTTGGCTACAACCGACACGTTATCTTCAACGGCCGAAATTTCCCAACTTTCGCCTATCGAAGCGTAGTCGAGCGATTTTCCTTTGTATGTGCTTATTTTCTGACCACCCCAGATAGGATGTTTATATATTTCGTGAAATTTGAGTATATACATTGTCGGTTTTCGGCAGTTGTTTGATTACTGAAGATATTGACAAATATACAATAGGTATAAGTATTTTGCAACGTCTTGCAGTAGGTCTTTAAGGTTTAGCGCAAAGATAGGAATAAAAGTTTTATGGGAATTGTTATATGTCAATTTTTATGCTAAAATAACAAAAAAATGTTGCGACTATCGCTCTTGCGTGTGGGCATAATGTAGGTGGGTGTGCTTTCTCGGCGATAGCAATCGATGGCTGTGACGGCAAACGAGCGATATAGCGCCGGGGGGAGTACTACTTCTGTATCTTCAACCCATGTGTGTATGAGTTGTGTGGGGTCGGTAGTATCTACACTGTCGTTTACCGAGGCATATACGGCATATCGTGTAGCCCCTTTTGTGGCATCCCAGCGGAGGGTGTCGCCTTGGTGTGAGGCATGTAGTTGTAGTGAGGCAACCGGCTCGATAGTGGGCGTATTGATGCGGCGCATGGGTGGTATGAGTGCCGGATAGCGGTAGTAATGACCTGCAAGCAGGTGTGCCAAGTCGCTGAATGTGTATAGGTGCTCCATGCGGAAGAATGCTTGTCCGGCTGCTCCATAGTGTCGGGTGGCCTCTATCTGGTGTTGCAGCTCGGTGAGCGACCAATTACCCTCGCGCTTATCCATGCGGTAGGCTCCCAATCCGGCAATGATATAGCCATTGTAGCCTATGCGTTGCACCCAATCGAAGAGATAGGGAAAGTAGTTGAGGTGTGGGTAGTACATCATGGGAGCAATAAAGTCGTTATCACCGTCGGCAAGCCATTGGAGAGGGTCTTGCTGTGCGCTACCGGTGCATACCCAATCGGACGATGGCAAGCCGTTGATAATCTCGTATCGACCCAGCGGTGCGCTACTCACCATGATAGAGTTGTCTATATCCTTGATGGTACGACTCACCGTGTTCACAATGTGCGATATGTTGTTCATGCGCCACTCGTTGAGCGGTGTTCCGTCGCCATAGGCGGCATAGCTCTTTTCGTCGGGAAATTTGCCATTCTCGCCGGGGTAGCGTATGTAGTCGAGGTGAATACCGTCTATATCGTAGTTGCGGGCTATTTCGGCAGCAATAGATGCGAGGTAATGTGCTGTTTGTGGGTGTCCGGGGTCGAGATACCACTCGTTTTTGAGTTTCACGCACAACTCGGGATGTCGGGCAGGGGTAGCTCTCTTGCCTTGTTGTTGCACTTGTCGTGCGCTGCCCACCGGTATAGATATGAGCCATGCGTGGCACTCCAATCCTCGACGATGACACTCCTCGATGACAAAAGCCAATGGGTCGTACCCCGGCGACTTGCCGGCGGTGCCGCTGACAATAGGACTCCAAGGCTCTATGTCGGACTTGTAAAATACTTCGCCTCGTATGCGGGCTTGAAAAAAGAGTGTGTTGAACCCCAGCGATGCAACCTCATCGAGCATGTTGCACATCTCGGCTTGTTGTCGTGCCATGGATTGAGCATCGGTGGCCGGAGTTGAGGGCCAATCGAGCCCCCAATTTGTTGTGAGCCATACAGCCCGCATTTCGTATTTGGGCGATGCCGTTGCAACATATATGGTTGCAATGAGTATGATAAGGGTAGAGATAACAGACTTGCGCATATCTTATTGTTTGACCATGACAAAGATAGCTAACAAGAAGATATGCGCAAGCAAGTATGCGATAAAAAGATTATATCAGGGCGTAAAGCATATATACCCAGTGGGCAACAAATGCAGCTACCAATCCGCCAATGGTGTGCGAAAGAATAGCTTTTGATGTGAGTTGGCGATAGCCGAGCGAGTCGAGCATGGCAGTGTGAGTGCTCAAATAACCACTCCAGCACATACCTATGGCGGTGAATACGGCAATGGCATTACCATCTATCCAGCCACCATTGATAAATTCGGGAATGAGGCTGAGAGCTGCACCTACAGCACCCAATGCGGTGATGGGGAATGCTACCAAGTGCGGGTCTTTGAAGCCAAACAGCCATTCAAAGATAAAGTTGATTTTCTCGGCCAGCCAAGGCAACAGCTCAATACCCTCGTATGCAGCGCCTGTATATTCGCCACCCTTGCCGGGGCCAAAGGTTATCATCATTACAAAAGTAGAGATAATGAGCACGCCGGGGATAATGGCAATACCTACATCAACACCGGTGCGTCCTCCATCGAGCAAGGCGTTGAGTATGCGGGTAAACATAGAGCCTTCTTCGGCATGAGCCTTGGTGTTGCGTTTAACTACCTCTTCAACTACATCCTCTTCGGCAAAGTTGGGGTAGGCTTTGACTACAAAGTGTTGCATGAGGCGGGTAGATACGATGCAACCGCAGAATGAGCCTAACAATCCGATGAGCGGCTCTACAAAGTATCCCAAGCCTATCATATATACGATAACCAACAATCCCATACCAAATGCTGTTCCGAAATTGGTGAGGGAGATGTATTGATACTTCTTGAAGTAGCTGCAGAAACGCTTATCTTGCGAGAGTGAAATGATGGCGGGATTGTCAGACAAGAAAGTCATTACAGCACCCAACGATGCCACGCCGGGCAGGTTGAACAAGGGCTTCATAAGGGGGCGTAGCAATTTTTCCAATAATTTTACTACACCAAAGTCCATAAAAATGCGACCTATGGCACCGGTGATTACACATACTGCCATGAGGAAAAAGACCGTATTGAGCAACAAGTCGTGGGCTGTGTTCATGATGGTTTTGAACATCTGAGAAACGCCCATTTGACTGCCCAGAATAACAAACAATCCTACTACCACGAGCAAACATGGCACTCCGGTAGGAATGTACTTCGAGAGATTAATTTTCGGCTTTTTCATTCTTCTTGAATATTTTGCTTGTTAATGATAAAATATCTACATCCCATTTGACGCCAATGCCCCAGAGGTGTTGGCGGTCTTGCAATGCACCTCCTGTTATATTGCCGTTTACGCCCCAAGTGTAGCTGTAATAGGCAAAAAGGCGCAAGTCTTTGCGACCATTTGACAATGGATAATATTCGGCTCCCGCACCTACGCGTGTCAATTCGGTACCGGGCATTACGCTGTAATCGCCTTCGGCTCCGCTGTCATTCTTGTCGTACGAAGCCTTGGCAAATATATTCACTTTGTCCTTAATCATGTACGCCAACTCGCCCATTACCGAGAAGTCTTTGAAGAAGAAGGCATGTGCATCAGTGGCGCGGTTCATGAAATCGACTTGCAAACGGAAGTTGTCAAACGTAAATTGGTTGCCCAATACAACATAGTAGATGTACTTGCCGGGGGTATATTCCGAGGCATTGAGTGAATAGATGCTGTTGAACCAATCGTGCTTGCCAAACCACATAAAGTTGTAGGCAAACATATAATCTTGATGTCCGTGATTGAACGGGCTCTCACACACTTGTGCCATGAAGCGGTCGCTGCCATCGCCCAAGATATATGACACGCTGGCGCCTAATTGGTAGCAAGCGATGTTGTTCCAATATTCCGAGCAGAAATAGAGGTCGATGGGTGCGCGGTCATATTCAAATCCACCAATACCCACAACTTGCTTACCGGCGGCAATATCCCAATGCTTGTTGGGACGATACGAAATATATACCCAGTCGGTAGCATCAAAGAAACTCTCTACCTTGGGTGCTCGGTTGAGTCGTTGGCGATATGAGTAATAGAAATGCTTGTTGATATGACCATCCAATATGAGGTTGATATATTTCCCTTTGAAACCCGATGTGGGCTTGTTGAGTGTGCCATCCCAATAATCTTGCATAAAATCTACACGCACTTGTGCCTGTACATTGACAACTTTGTTGTGGTCGGCATATTCTTCACCTACCTTTAATTGGGCTGATGCACTCAAAATAGCCAATGAGGAGAAAAATAGCAGGAGGATTTTTTTCATAGTATATGTGTGTTTTTACGGATTGTGTGTTTCTTAAGTTGTTGCCTTGCAGTTGTTTATGGTTTGTTTGTTGTTGTTTTTGTCCATTTCTTCTGCCGACAACTATCTATCAAGGGTGTAAAGGTACACATTTTTATTGTGCGATAAGATATTTTAGGAGAGAAAAATGCAATATTTGCCACATGGGGTGCTGCTATTGATAGTTATATGAATAGAGGTGTTGTAGGTTGTTTTTTATTTTCCTATTTTTGTATGCCCAATTATCTATAGAAGAAGATATGAAAATAGGAATTATTGTTGCCATGCAAGATGAGCTTGCATGTGTCGAAGGAATTCTTGAAAGCAAGAATAGTGTTGTTGCCGATAGTGGCAATGTGTATATTGTAGGTGCTATGGGAGAGCATGAAATTGTTCTTACACAGAGTGGAATAGGCAAGGTCAATGCCGCTGTTCGCACCTTTGAGTTGATAGATAAATATCATCCCGATATTGTGATAAACAGTGGCGTGGCCGGAGGTATAGACAAGAGCACTCGTGTGATGGATATGGTAGTGGCTACTCATGTCGTATATCACGATGTGTGGTGTGGTGAGGGTAATGAGTATGGCCAAGTGCAAGGTCTTCCCGAGCGTTTTACCTGCGATGTAGAGTTGGTGAGCAAGGTGCTTAAAGCCAACGATGGCAAGCGTGTATATGGCGGACTTATATGCAGCGGCGATAAGTTTATTACCGACAAGGAAGAGCTGGCGGCTATCAAATCTCGCTTCCCCGAAGGCATGGCGTGCGATATGGAGAGTGGTGCTATTGCACAGGTGTGTCATATATGCCGCATACCCTTTATTTCTATGCGTATCATCAGTGATACTCCGGGCGTAGAAGGTCATTGGGAGCAATATACCAATTTCTGGGAGTTGGCTCCTCAGCAATCTTTTGCCATCTTGCGTAATACGATAGAAAATCTTTAAAATAGATAGTAATCATGAAAAAAATTCCGAGTTTTAATATCGACCATATCAACCTCTTGCGAGGCATATATGTATCGCGCAAAGATTATATGGGCGAACATGTGGTGACTACATTTGATGTGCGCATGAAAGAGCCCAACCGTGAGCCGGCTCTCGGTTATGGTGCGTTGCATACTATTGAACACTTGGCGGCTACATTCTTGCGCAATCATCCTGTGTGGGGCGATAAAATTGTTTTTTGGGGACCTATGGGTTGCTGCACCGGCAACTATTTTCTCATGAAGGGCGACCTCGAAAGTCAAGATATTGTAGAGCTTATGCGCGAAACTTTTAGATTTATTCGTGACTTTGAGGGTGATGTGCCCGGTCAGGCTGCTCGCGATTGTGGCAACTACCTCCTGCATGACCTCCCCATGGCACGCTGGGAAGCCGACAAATATCTGCGTGAAGTGTTGGATGTGATAGAAGAGAAAAATCTTATCTATCCGACTGTGTAACACGGATGTATAGCTATAAACGACGAGGAGATGAGCCATAGAGCGCTCATCTCCTCGTCGTTTATATGGTATGTTATTAAATGCGGAATGTTACACCCATATTGACAAAGCAATTATTGGTGTGACCTGCCTCAAGGTTCAATGCAAAGGTGGGTGAGAGGTAGTATCGGGCACCTACTGCCGAAGTCCAATCTATGCCTCCTCCAAAATGGTTGGGTGTCATGACTACGCCTCCACCAAAACCGAGAACAACGTATGTGTCTAAATTCTCGACAAACTGATAGTGGAACGAACAGTTGGCTACTATCGAAATGGCATCGTATCCAAAGTTCCAACCGAAAGTGTTGTTTAATGATGCTCCTACACCAAGAGAGGCTTTTCCTTCGAGCCATCCGTCCACCAAACCATAGTCTATGGCAAGTCTTTGACCAAATCCATTACCAAAACCGATTGTTACAGAGGCTAATAAGTCATTTTTAGCAAATACGTCGTTGGCATAAGCATTGCCGGCTGTCAGACCCACAACCGCAATGAGCATAATAGTGAGAAGTTTTTTCATTTCAATTAAATGATTAAATGTGTTAGTAATATTGATGTTTATTTGACAAATATACGTTTATTTTATCAAATATGCAATTTATTTGCCTTTTTTGTGTAAAAGATGAATTGTTTGAGAAGAAAAGAGCGGGGCGATATGTGGTATTGCCTCGCTCGGTAGTTGTCTATATACAGTGTGTTGTTGCCAACTTTTTCTCTCGCTATGCCTCTTTATATATTCTCGGCAATGCGGGTTGCTATGGCTGCCATCTCCTCGGCCGGCAGTGTGAGCTTTTGACGGAAAAAGTTCATGTCACTCTCGGTTGTGATGGGGATAAGGTGTATGTGTGCATGAGGTACTTCCAATCCCATTACCGCAACGCCTACTCGCTTGCATTCGATAGCTTTTTCGAGGCCATGTGCTACTTGGCGGGCAAATGCCATAAGACCGGTGTAGGTTTCATCATCGAGATCAAAGATATAATCTACTTCTTGTTTGGGTATAACCAAGGTGTGACCTTTGGCTACGGGGCTGATGTCGAGAAATGCAAAGAAACGGTCATTCTCGGCTACTTTGTAACAGGGTATCTCTCCGGCTACAATGCGACTGAATATTGATGCCATGATTTTGTAAGTATTTATGTTGTTATTTGATTGTTATACGACCATCCAATGTTGCTTGTATGGGATTGCCTTTGTGCGATGCTTGCAGTAGGTAGTCTTCAAACAGCTCGAAGATAAAGCCGGGGTAATTCTCTCGCGATACGGCATTGCGAAATGCGGTCATGTCATCGCCACCTTCTGCTACAAAATTGATTGTGGCTATGGTGTATAGGCGGTTTTTGTCGATGGGTTGTCCGTTGATGGTGAGTTGTGACACATGGCCGTCGGCAATAATAAGACGCACCTCTTTGCTCACGCCTTCGCCACCATTGGCTGCGATTTGCTCAAAGAGGGTTTGTACATCTGCTCCTTTGAGTTGTGTCACTACCATGTAGTTGGTAAAGGGGAAGGTCTGCCATATATTACCGCGTGTAATCACTCCTTGTGCTATGTCGGCTCTCATTCCTCCGGTATTGATAATGGCAAAGTCGATTGTCTTGCCACTGCGTTTGCGTGCCATATCGGCCAAGGCATCACATGCCCAGTTGCTCAATGTGCTTTCGGGACGTGCTACAATTAAATCTACGGCTGTTTCTCCCAGATTTACATTCATTGTACTATCTACACCTTGCTTGTAGGGTGCCAATTTGGCGGCAAAAGCCGTGTCTAAACGATTGTCGTATCGACTATCAACAGGGTATAGTCGATATTTTACTGCGATGTCTTGTTTGCGGTCGGTGGGGATGGTTAATTGTACACATCCTACATTGACACCACTCTTGCCGGTTTGTCCTATTGCTACGGCATGGCCATCGAGGTTGGTGTGTATTTGGGGAGCTGTCAAGGTGGTGTGTGAGTGACCGCCTACGACAAAATCGATATACCGGGTATTTTGTACCAAGATAGAGTCTATGGCATTGATGTTTACTTCCTCGCCTTCACAGCCCAGATGCGATAGTGCTATTACAATATCGGCTCCCTCTTGGCGCAACAATCGGGCTATGCTGTCGCCGGCGGCTATGGGGTCGTGATAGTTAATCTCTTGTGCATTGAGGGGGAATAACAATCCTTCGGGATTGATGTTGATACCTACAAATCCCACTTTGACATCGCCGGCCTTGCACATCCATGACGATGTTACCAACTCCTGCAACTCGGCTCTGTTGAATGTATAGTTTGAGGAGATAGTGACACCGTTGTATGCTCGTATCATGTTGGCAAGAGCTTCTCCGCCGTTGTCATATTCGTGATTTCCTATCGTGCGCACATCGTACCCCAGCTCATTGAGTACCAATGTTTCTACCTCGCCGTCGTACAAATTGAAATAGGGGGTACCTTGTACTGCATCACCGGCATCTACCAACAGTGCATGGGGATATACACTGCGTAGGCTGTCGATAAGTACCTTGCGACGTTCTACACCGCCCATGTCGGCGTTGCGCTTGGCATCGGGCGATATGGGCTCTATCTGGCTGTGTGTGTCGTTGGTGAAGAGTATTACTACTTGTTTCTCGGTGGGTGTGCAACCTGTTAGGGTCAATAGTGCCCATAGGCACGCACATAGGGACAAGATATTGTTTCTCATAATTGTGCTACTTTATATGTTGTACAAAGATATGCTTTTATTCCGAACTCGCTACCTGTTTGAGTGTATTATGTTTAAAAACTTTTTTCGCTCATTTATGTTTATATGATGTAACCCTTAAATAATAACGATTATGACTACACCAGCTAAACGTACGCAAAATTGGCTCCCCGGTATTTTTAATGATTTCTTTGGTAATGAGTGGATTGCCAAGTCAAATGCCTCGGCTCCTGCCCTTAATATTGTGGAAACAGAAAAGGAGTATATTGTAGAGATGGCTGTTCCCGGTGTCACAAAGGATGATTTTTGTGTGACTGTCGATAAGCACGACCAGCTTATTGTGACAGTGGAGAGCCGCAATAGCGAGGAGCATGATAAAAAAGGCAAGTTCCTACGTCGAGAGTTCTCGTATTCTCAATTCCAACAGACGCTCATATTGCCCGAGAATGTAAACAAAGACGAGATACAAGCTACGCAATGCAATGGCGTTCTCACCATTACCATTCCCAAAAATCATGCTACTTCATCGGCCGAGCCCAAGCGTATAGAGGTTAAGTAAGACTTTGCGCTTGCTGTTATTGCTATTGATGTGATATTGTAAAAAAGAGAGAGAGCCCCAATTTTTTTTGAGGCTCTCTCTCTTTTTGTGGTTTCTATTATTCGGCGTTGTTGGCGAGGGGTGCCGGTACGGTGTATGTACGAGCTGCCAACTCTTTGTCAAACATGTAGAGTCCATATCCGTTATCGCCTATCTTCTTGAGGGCATCTATGTAGTCGCGAGCTGTTTCTTCTTCTTCTACTTGCTCGTCGATAAACCATTTGAGCATGCTTTGTGAGGCATAGTCTTTGTCTTCGAGGGCTATGGTGTAGAGGTCGTTGATGCGACCGGTTACTACCTTCTCGTGACGGAGTGTTTCCTCGTAAGCATGAAGGATAGAGTTCCATGATGTATCTACCTTGTCGATAGGGAGTAGGGTTACTACACCATCCATCGAGTTGATGTAGTTCATGAATATGGTTGCGTGATCTTGTTCTTCTTTAAATTGTACCTTGAACCAGTTGGCTATACCTTTGTAACCTTCTTTCTCAAAGTGCATGGCCATTGATAGATATAGATAAGCCGACCAAAATTCGGCGTTTACTTGGGCATTCATTGCTTCTTGCATTCTTTTGCTTAACATAGTTGTAAATTTTATTAGGTTATAATTTAGGGTTTTCTTATTTCGTTTTCATTTCTACTGCAAATATATGCAATAAGTTTTATTTGTCAAGGAAATTTATGTGAAATAATTATAAAATTAGAATTATTCTAAATTTGTAATTTTATCCCTATTCTGTATTGTTACCTACTATTCTCTCTTTGTGCCCTTTTACAACATAATCTTTGTTGTCTTTCCGTTGCAACGAACAAGGTATATGCCGTGGGGGAGGTGTGAGGCATCTACAATCTGTATTCCGCTTGCAGCATGATGTGTAGAGATAAGTGTACCTGTGGTGTTGTATATCGATATGGGTTGGGGGCTGTCGAGTTTGAGATATATCATGCCGTCGTGGGCATATATATACTCGTTTTTATTCTCAATATCATCTGTCGAGCCGGCAACAGTGGCCGACAGACCATCGAGGCATACGATGGTAGAGGTGTTCATGCCATACTCGCTTTTGTCCGATGAGTCCATTGTAATGTATATGACATCTACGGCTCCAAGTTCTTTCAGGTCGCACCAGCTCCAATGGTTGTTGGTGTAGTTGTCTTGCTCGTTTATGATGCCGTCGCCATTGCGGTCGTTGTGTAGGTATTCGGCAAGATAATAATCTACACTTGTTGTTGTACCATTGTCTATTTTTACACCATTGAAAGTGATTTTATAGTAGTCGTTCTCGGTGGTGAGGGGACGGGCAAAGCCATCTCCTTGTGTGCTGCCATAGTATCCCCAAGGGCTATTGCATATATATATGCCTTGAGGTGTGAATGTGTTGTTGTCGGCTGTTGTGATGTAGCTGGTGCCATATTCTGCTGTTGTGAGAGAGTAGGCACTGAAGTAGTTTATCATAAAGGGTTTGCCGGCTATGGCTTCGGCATAGAAGTTTTCGCCGCTATTCAGATTTACTCCACCTTGTGCCATGCAACCCCATTGATTGGCGGTCCATCCCGGAGCATCGTAATGATTGGCGTTGTCGGTGTTGCGGCTGGGCAAGAAGCCTTCATAGTATCCTACACCATAAGGAGCAACGTGCGAGAAGACAAATCCGTCGGCTTTGAAACTTTCGTTGCTGTATATACCATCCCATACCTCGTTTTCATTGTATGTGATGTTGTCGTCGCTCAAGTCGAGTCGATAGGTGGTATTTTGTGTGTATGCTGTAATGGTAATGATTAGGAGTAGTCCCAATGTGAGTTTTCTTTTCATATTTCTATTGATTTATTGTTATTTAAGATGTCTATATATACATTCGGCCAAGCGGCGATAGCCATACTGGTTGGGGTGTAACCAATCGTGATAGTGCGAACGTGCATTGAGCGGGGTAATTCCCGATTTGTTCCATAGGTCTATAACGTTTACACCGTAATACTCGGCTATCTCTTTGATTGCCTCGTTCTTGGTGCGTCGCATGCTATCTACATCCTCCCACTCTCCCAATGAGTTGTCGTAGCGTGTAGAGTCGCATTGCATGAGGGTGAGGCAGTATATAGAGGCCAATGGCACTTCTTTGAAAAGACGTTGTACAATACCTTTGTAGGCCGAGTAGAACGATATGGTGTCAATAGGTGCTACCCATGCGGTGTGGTCGTCCCAATGGGTTGTATCGGGCATGTAATATAATTTGTTTCTATTGTCTTCAAAGATGTGGATAACGGTATTGTTTTTCTTGGGGTAGCGTATATTCATGTATGACAATGCTGTTGCAACCGAATTGACTTCGGGAATATGTACCAAGTCGATGACGTTTTCGGGTATAAAGGGCTCGTCTTCAATGCTACCCAGCTTGAAGCGTTCGAGTTTGTCGTTTTGTCCGCCATAGATGACAACGATGTCGGGGGTGTATCGTCTTATGTCGCGACTGCGTATGGAGAAGGAGTTGATGTCGTTGGGTAGAATCCACGAGCCTCCAAGTCCCATGGGGGCGTATCCGTGTTCGCCCGAGTAGGTTTCTTCATGGCTCCACACTACGCCCAGCCAATCGACAAGCATCTCTTGCCACAATTTTGAGCGATTGCCGGTGTTGATTGTAAAGCTGTCGCCTATTGTTACCAGCTTGCGGTCGTATGAGCTGCTCTTGTTGCTCTCCAAGTTGCTTACCCTTGTTTGTGTATCGAGAATGATTTCGTCGGTTTTGTGTCCATACATGATGACACTTTCTTGCTTTTGGGGGCAGTTGTTCACAATAAAATATTGAGCTCCTTCGGGTACTCTGTCCGGCGATATTGCTATTTCGCCGTATGTTGTGCGGTCGTCTTTGACAGTACCCAAGTCATATCCTACACAGGCCGAGAACGACAGGTCGCTGTAATATACTATCAAGGGTACGGTGAGGTCTTGTTGATAGTTGCCCGTAGCGTATATCTTGTAATGTATCTCGTCGATGGGTATGAAGTAGGAGTGGGAGTAGGCTGTGTTGATGCTGCGCTTGCCGGTGATGCCTACAAAAGCACCGTTGTAGGTAAATGCCGACTGCTTGCGTTGGTAGGTGTGTGTATCTACTTCTATGGGGGTGTTGGTGGTTTTGTTGCAAATGCTCAGTTCTATTTCCTTTTTCTTTTCCAATGGCATATTGACAATAAAATATTGTGCCTCTGCCGGTATGCGTTCATTGCGGAAGTCGAATGTTTGCAACTGCCATTTGCTCTCTGTTACATCATCGTATATGTAAGGTATGCGGCCGCTTGGTGTTTTGTCTTTAAAGAATGTTATGCCGGGATAGGTGTTGTTGCCGTAGGTTCTTATAATCCAAAACATCTCTGATATGGGTATGTAGTCGGTGTGTACCATATCATAGTCCGGAACGGCGTTTCCGGCCATGTTTATTGCTCCGGCTTGCGAAAATTGGGTTTTCTGGTCTATATAGTAGTATTTGCCTACATCCAGAAGTGCTTCGTAATCCTTGCTCATTGTCTGCACATAGTTGTTGAGGCTATCCACAAGTTCTTGCATTGCTGCTACCTCATCTTGTGTTACCGACAATGTAAGCCATGAGTCGGCATCGACCCAACTGAGGTCGTCTATATCACTCAACAGATATTGTTCGTTTCGCACAAGGCTGTCTTTGACGAAGGTAACGATGAGTCCTTGGTGGCGCATGTGTGGGGCAATAGATAGGCGGGTGATAGAGTCATTTTCGATATACGGTATAGTGAGATTGCCATAACATCCGTATTCGTTCCAATGATTTGTATCGTTCCACGAGGTTGTGTCTATACCGGTATATTGTATGCTGCGCCAGTTGATGCTGTCGCAACGAAATGTTACCACCGTACCGCTATGACGCAAGTGGCGGGGTGTTGCATCGATGGCGGTTGATATGGAGTGAAAATTGCCGGAGTCTAATGGCGCATATAGTGTTGCATTGAAGATGTTGGCTCCTTTTGCGATTTCCGATTGGTTATGATTGATACCGGCAAAGAGCGTATCTAAATGTTGGCTCAACGAGTCATTGTATTGTTGTAGCGAGTCTATCTGCAAGCTCAACAAATACTCGTTGCGGCTCATAGAGTCTATTTTGTTGCTCAAGATGTTGCTGTATTCTCGCAGCGAATCGACGTGTAGGCTCAGTATATATTCATCCCTTCCCAACGAGTCTATTTGGTTGCTCAAGATATTGCTATATTGACGCAACGAGTCGAGGTGTTGGCTCAATATATATTCGCTCCTCCCCAGCGAGTCTATTCTATTGCTTAATATCGCCTCGTTGTTGCGAAGTGTTTCTATTCGGTTGCTCAACGAGTCGCCCAATAGCGATAGTTGCTCATAGCTTATAATCATATCGTCAAGCTGCAACGATGTTTGGTAGTGGGAGTCGGCAACCGAGTCGATACTATTGCACAACGCATCCCATCCCTCTACACGCTCGGCATAGAGAGCGTAAGGAACGGCCGTAAGTGGGGTAGTGGCAATAACCTCGCTGTCGAGCAACGTGCGCATGACGATTGCTCCGCATCCCCAGTCTATTGTGTCGAAATTGCCCGATAGGACTTCTCCTCCTCCGGGATGGATAGAAAAATATCCGTTTATATTGGTAGTTATTTTATGCGACTCACTATATACAACCACCCCCTCTTGTAGAAATTCGAGTGTGATGACGGCCTCGGTATTGGGGCGAATTGTTCCATTGGCATTTTTAAGAACACCTTGAAAGTTGAGTACTTGTGCGGCTTCAACTATGGTTGAAAAGACAATGGCCACCAAACAAGCAATGAGTATGTGCAGTGTTTTTTTCATAAATCTATTGTGCTATCCAACGTGCAACATAAGGCTTATAGCCTGTTGCCTCAATCTGTAATATATATACGCCGGCCGGCAGTTGGTCATAGTAGATATACTGTGTATGATGGTATATCACACCATTGAGGTACACTCGTCCATCAACACCTATTATGCGATAGCGAGGGCTTTGCATGACCATGGGCTGTTCGGTATAGACGGTTGCGCGTTGCAATTTGTTGTCGAAAATTGCCTGTGTCGATGCATCGTCACGTAACAAAAGTCCACAATTACCCGACACATACATCATCGACTCAAGAAAACCGATAGAAGCAGAGGCGCAATCGTGCGCAATGTACTCGCCCATGACAAAATCGACAGACGATGATGTGGCAATGTGAGCACCCGACGAAAACAATTCTTGAGCCACACCACAAATATGCGTCATGAGCATTGCTATAAGCAACACCCTGCATCTACATACAGCGTTGTTAAGATACCTCATAAATGGTTTTCACCCCTCTTTATAAATGTTCCTTTACGATTTTTACTTTTTCAAGGACAAAGATACAACAAATTGAGAGTAGAAGCAACAACCCTACACATCTATTATGCAAGCAATGCTATCTTGCAACCCTCAATAGAAGCTCCAAAACATTTGTGAGATATAAAACTCCCCTTGCGCTAACACAACGCTATGAAATAATAACATTCGCCACACTCCCTCAAGCTGCAAATATCATAAAACCTCGTTGGCAAAAGCATCAATGATTTTCCTTACATCATCATTCGATATACGACATTCCTCTGCAATCACCTCCTCTTCATATCCGGTAATGTACATAGATATAACATGTTGATATACATCATCCTTGCGAGCAAGAAAATTTCCCAACTCTTCCAAGTCAAACAAACGATACTCTCCTGTCGAGCATTTACTTTCTGTGTGTGTCATAATAAAAAATTCTTTGTGAGTGTTTATAAGTATAAACACATAAGACACCCGAAAAGTTCCATCAAACACAAAAAAAATAAAAAAATTTTTTCAACACCACATCAAGTACGCTCATTTACAAATCCATAAAGCAAGCCACGGAGCACATCACTTAGGATCATCGCCCTATGCACAGCTATACCCTGAGAGCGCAGTAGCGTAAGCAACGGTTTCATTCGCCAACAAAAAACAAGAAAAACAAACTTTAAAGAAAAAATAACAGTCAAAAACTTGCATAGATAAACAAAAGCTATTACCTTTGCACCCACATTCGGCAATCGACCGAATATCGGTCCTATAGCTCAGTTGGTTAGAGCATCTGACTCATAATCAGGGGGTCCTTGGTTCAAGCCCAAGTGGGACCACACAACAAATCGCTAAGTAGTTGAACAGACAACACTTAGCGATTTTTCTTTTATACTTTGGCCGAATTATTCGATATTTTTGTTTCAAAAACTTGCATATAACAAATATTACCTCTATCTTTGCATCCGCAAAAGCAATGGTGCCATAGCTCAGTTGGTAGAGCAAAGGACTGAAAATCCTTGTGTCCCCGGTTCGATTCCTGGTGGCACCACGAAGAATCACAGCAAAAAGATGAAAACCTCTGAATTTCAACGAATTCAGAGGTTTTCTTTTTGTTTC
>JAZRIS010000014.1:0-50779 GCA_045645425.1 Barnesiella sp. | reverse complement strand
CAAATGTATTGCTACATCCTCGCTGCCCCTCGACTTGCATGTGTTAGGCCTGTCGCTAGCGTTCATCCTGAGCCAGGATCAAACTCTTCGTTGTATATCTTATTTTTTTATTTTTTATTCTATATCAACGACCTCTAAGTTTATTTCCTTAGCTCGGCTTAAACTGACGTGACTCGTACTTACGTTGTTTGATACATTTTAATATGTATCCCCGTTCTGTACTTATTGTCTCTCTTTTAATGTTCCAATGATCTCTTTTATGCGCCCGGGTCGTTCCCCGTTTGCGGATGCAAAGGTACTACTAATTTCTATACTACCAAACTTTTTTGAGTCTTTTTTTGAAGAAAATTTTGAACTTTTTCAAATACGCTTTATTATCAACTACTTACAAAGAAACTTTTTTTGAAGTTTTTTCCACCCGCATATAAAGACTCGCATCTATCGCCCCAAAATGGCACAACTCGACTTGGAGAGGATGTGTAAAAACTTTGTCGTAAAGAAAAGAATAGACGCAAGAAAAGAAGCATTGCATGTGATATGACAAAAAACGACAAAGACCGATACGATACGCATCGGCCTTTGTCGCTATATATATTATAATATATGTGTATTAAAGATTTTTGAGAGCCTCGGTAATCTCGGCATTGTTGGGATCATACTCAAGCATCTTGTTCCAATAGTAGCGAGTTTGCTCCTTGTACTCGGCAGCCTTGGCAGGCTCGGCATAGGCTTTCAAGTAGTTGAAGTAACCCAAGTATTTGTAACACTCGATATAAGCAGCAACTTGAGCCTTGTTGGGATTGGCCTTATTGGCATTTTGATCAAGCACTTCGATAGTTTTTTCATAATAGGGCTTGGCCAAACCAAGTGTAGTCTCGGGGTCACGAGCAGCGGCTACGCGAGCACGCCATTGGTGACCGAGGTAGTTATCGGGAGTTTTCTCGGTAACAGCAGCAAAGAGAGTGTCGGCCTTGATGAGATATTGACCACCATTGATAGTATCGGCCATACCCACGCGATAGCATGTTTGGCCAAAACGGAAGTAGTCCATAACACGCACTTTTTCACCGGCAGCATCGATATACAAATCGAAATAGTTTACAGCCTCGGCAAACATCTCGGCACTCTCATAAGCACGGCTTACGTCCATAAGATGCACAATCTCCTCTTTATCCAACTCATAAGCTTTAGCGTATGCAGCAGCAGCCTCCTTGCACATTTTGAGTTTCATAAGAATATCACCATAGCACTTAAAGTCGCGATCGATGAAAACTTGACCTTCGCTGGGAGTAAGCACAAAGAACTTACGGGCAGCCTCACGAGCCTCGGCATATTTTGTAGTTTCAAAGAGGTTGTACATAACTATACGATTGAGGACAAAGTTGGCGGGATCGTTAGCAAGAATCTCTTGAGCCAAAGCATAAGACTCATCGAAACGTTTGCCGTAGAACAAGAGAGTAGCCAAGCGCACGCGGTCTTCCTCAAAGTGGTTGGGATTGGCCACATAATGCTCATAGGCAGCAGCGGCACGTGTGTATTGTTGGTCGTCATAGTAAGCCTCGGCCAACTCACGTTGAGCAAGAGCCGAATTGGGAGCGAGTTGATTCAAGTCCTCAAGCATGGCGATAGCCATTTGAGAATTGATGTCGAAATATACTTGGCAATATTTGATATAAGCCTCAATACAGTTTACATCGAAGTTTTTGGCCATTTCGTAGTAACCGGCAGCTTGACCCTTATCGCCATCGGCAGCAAAGATATCACCCTCGAAGACATAGATGTCGGCAAGACGAGAATTGGCTTTCTTGGCTTGCGCAAGATGTTTCTCGTATCCGGGCACTGCGGTTTCGTAGTAAGCCTTGGCAATGGCTAATTGAAGAGGAGCCAAAGCCTCTTTCTTATAACCCTTAACAGCCTCCTTGAATGTTTTGGCAGCAGCTTTGGGGTCGCTCATAAGTTGGAGTTTACCTTGACCAATGAGGTTGAAGCGATATTCGGGATCGATGAGCA
Organism: Barnesiella sp.; assembly: GCA_045645425.1. Classification (GTDB taxonomy): domain Bacteria; phylum Bacteroidota; class Bacteroidia; order Bacteroidales; family Barnesiellaceae_A; genus Barnesiella_A. Next base: position 48,769 of record JAZRIS010000014.1, on the reverse strand, counting down.
AACCTTCGGCATAGTACTTGGCAGCCTCCTCATAGTTTTTGTTTACAAAGGCAATTTCGCCCAAGTAATAAAAAGCCTCGGCCTTGTTAGTGGTAGCATCGTTGATAGTACGTTCCAAAATAGTCTTGGCATTTTCGATCTGACCGGCTTTGAAATACTCGATACCATCATTGTAATCGCTGGCAAAAGCAGCAGTCACAGTAGCAACGACAAGTGTCAGTGCGGTAAAAAATTTCATTTTCATGATTACAGTTTTTACTTATGTTTGATTAAAATTCGTTTTTCAAGTTAATAACACGCTCCTCAATTCGGGCAGGAGATATGTTTGATTTCTCAAAAATTTTCTGTCCTCGTTGTCCGGCCACAAAGATAGTAAATCCCGTGCAAAGTCCGTTATGACTTTCGGTATTAATCAAGTATATTGAGCGAAAATATGGATAATCGGCAGAGGCAATATAGGCTTGAAATGGGCCGAAGGGCTGTGCATCGGGCGATTTTTTTACACGCACCGGCACGACTCTATCTCTTACAGACACCTGTGCAGTATCAAGGACATTGACCCATCCGGCACCAATTACACCAATGGCATTGCGACGGCGAGAAACTTCGTCGATGACTTGAAGCGAATTTTCGACAGCCGACACACCATTGTACAGCTGTTGTGGCGCACAAATAGAGTCGATAGCATAACGCACAGTGCTGGAGTTGCGATTGTCAAATATGACTTGTATTTTACCAAGTTTCGAGCCGGGAATTAATTCACTCCATTGAGTAACCTCACCTGTAAGAATACTGCGAATATTATCGGTAGTGAGTATCGAATCGGGATTATTTTTGTTCACCACAAATGCAATAGCATCGACAGCGATGTGTGTTTCATTGCAGTTGAGTTGGTTTTGCAAAATTCTGTTTTTTTCGGCATCGGTAAGTCTGCGCGTCATAGTGATGAGTCGCACACTATCGTCAAGAAGAGCCGCCAAAGCCTCACGCTCGGTGCAACGAGTCATATCTATAAAGGCACCCGGATTGGTGCGAGTAAAGACAAATACTTGTTGCTGAAGCACACCGGCAAACGACTCATCGCAGTAAAAGTCAATATTTCCTTCGTGCATACGATGATCGACCTCGACACGGGGAGTACAGGCCGACAAGAGCATCAGGAAAATTGATATTTTAAGGAGATGTTTCATGCGCAAAGAATTATCTATGAGATTTATATACACGATAGGCTCTAAATATACCATACACAAAGAAGACAGCACCCATCATATAACGCACCCACTCGGGCATCTTGCCAACAAAGAGGGTTGTAAAGGTGAGTAGAAAAGCCATACCCATGTATATGGCAACCATGATACCACCCATAATCATAGCCATGACAGCCGGTCTTTGGGGAGTGCTCTCCTCACGTTGTGACTCGGTATTGTTATTATTTTCTTGCATGATATACGTTATTAATGAATTAGATTTACATCGGTAATTCCAAATTGCAAAGATACACAATTTCAAAGCAAAAGAGGAAAATAAGATGAATATTATTAAAAACAATTCTTAAAAGAGGTGTTTAAATATATAGATTAAACAGGGGGCGAAAGGTTTAAAAATCACAGGAAATAAAAAGGCCACTTGTCGCAATCGACAAGTGGCCTTATAACTATCGTACAGGTGAATTATTGAAGACGGAAAGTAACGGGGAGTGTAAAGTAAACGGGAACACTCACACCATTTTGCTTACCGGGTACCCATTTGGGCATGCTCTTAACCACGCGAATAGCTTCTTTTTCCAAGCTGGGGTCGGGGCTACGGAGCACTTGGATGCTACCAATTTCACCAGTTTTAGATACAACGAAACGCAAGATAACACGACCTTGAATACCGTTCTCGGCGGCAACAGGAGGATAGTTAAGATTGCTACTGATATACTTCATCAAGGCAGCATCACCACCGGGGAATTGGGGCATTTGCTCTACGGCCTCGAAGGGTTTCTCTTCCTCGGGCTCGGGTTCAGCGATAACCTCTTGGAAGTCAGCAATATCTTGAGCATCTTCTGTATCAACACCTTGCACGTCGGCAATAGAGATATTGATACTTGTTTGTGTCATCTCATCTTGAGTCTTGATCTCCTCTTCTTCCGACACGTTCTCGTCGGCAGTAATCACGGGAGCTGTAAATTTAATAGAGCTCTTCAAAGGAGGTGGAGGGGGCGCCTCAACAATAGGCTCAATTTCGTCATTTTTCTCAACCTCTTGATCTTCGAGGTTTGCCATCTCCACTTCGGTTACAGTAAATTCGATCTCAGCCTCTTTCTCCTTGGGGAGTTTTTCGATAAGAGAAGGAATAATGAAAGCCAAAGCGATAGCAATCACAGAAGCGATGAAAGCGATAAGGTGGCGTTTACCAATTTCTTGACGGATAACAAATCCACCAAAAGCTTGGTTTTTGCCTTCATATGCTAATTCGCACCACTTCCTTGAGTTCAAATCAATGTTTGCCATAATTTGTCTTTTTAATTAGTTGTGTGAATTAGATTATTTACCAAAATCGCTTGAAGCTGCCAACTGACCTTGAGTAAGGAAGTTACCAATGAGGAAAAGGTCACCTTCGGTCATATCAACTACAGCATATTTACCAACGCTACAAACAATCATTTCATCAAGAACATCAACAAGACTTGAATAAGTAGCACCGGGGCCGTTCAAATAGTCGTTGTTCTCGGTAGATGTCTTAGCTTTGATAACCACCATAGGAGCACCTTTGGTTTTCTTGGCCTCACTAACAGCGTCATCACGAACTGTCATTAATTCGGCAAGTTGAGCTTCTGTATCGGCTTTAGAGAGGTGTTTGGCCTTAACACCGGCTTGAGCCTCTTCAAATGCCTTGTTGGCTTCTTCAACCAAACCGATAACCTCCTCGTTACGCTCAAGAAGAAGCGCACGGATGCTGTTTTCGGCCTCGGGATTCAACGAAGCTTCGATGAGCGAAGTATAATCTTTATAGTCGGGCTCACCTAAGTAGTAGAATACTTGGTCGTTGTCGCCTATGAGGATAGTGATAGCCTCAGAAGCTTTCAATTTACTTTGTTGTTCTTCTGTTACGGCGTCTTTACTGGGCATTACCAAATCCATGGTACGACTCTCGGTCATGGTTGTACAGAGCATGAAGAAGGTAATAAGAAGCATGTTCATATCCACCATGGGCGTAAAGTCCACATGGATATTCATCTTCTTTTGTTGTCCTTTTTTCTTTTTACCGCCGTTATCTTTTACTTCTACTTGTGCCATAATTTAAAAATTAAATTACATTGAAAAAGGCTATTAACCTTCGTTCAAGGTAGTGATTAGACTAAAGCGGTTTTGACGCAATTCTTGTAACGTATCCATTACTTTTTTCACCACATCATAAGGAGTCTTCTTATCGGCCTTGATAACAATCTTAAGTCTTTTTTGAGAGTTTTCAAGTTCGTCGTAAGTAGGATCATCCTTCATTCGTTGGCTACCACAGCGAGTTGCAAAATCTACCCACTCTTTGAATTGGTTGTCGATAGAGTCGCAAGGTACGCCATAGTTCTTGAGTTCTCCGGCTTGATCCTCAAAACGCATAGATAGGAACTCGGGCATTTGAGCAACGGGAACACCAAACCACTCAGAGAGGCGGAAAGTGTTCTTTTGCTCTTCGGTGAGTTGAATATCAGTATGCACTTTGAGCATTTCATCGAGTGCAGCTGCACGGTCATTGAAGTTGTCAAGACCCAAGAAAACTTTACCTGAAGGTTCGATAAGAATCTTCAACACGTCGTGCTCGGGAATTTCGAACTCAGAAACCGAAGCAGGAGTAATCGTTTGCACGGGTTCTTGTTGAACGAATGTTGATGTCAGCATGAAGAAAGTAAGCAGAAGCACAGTAACGTCACTCATCGCGGTCATATCGATGAGCGTACTCTTCCTTTTTACTTTAACCTTTGCCATATTACAAAGTCCTTTCTTTTAGCTGATAATTAGTGAGTTTTATTGAAAGCGTTTACGATGCAGAAACCAATCTCATCGATAGCGTAAGTAAGGGTGTCGATTTTGTTTGAGTAGTAGTTGTAAGAAATTACTGCGAAAGCACCAGTTGCGATACCGGTAGCAGTATTTACAAGAGCCTCAGAGATACCGGTAGAAAGAGCTTGCGAGTCGGCAGCACCATCACCAGAAGCAAGAGCGGCAAATGATTTGATCATACCCATAACGGTACCGAGAAGACCTACGAGAGTACCGAGAGTAGTAAGAGTAGCGATGATGGGGAGGTTTTGTTGAAGAGCGGGCATCTCAAGAGCAGTAGCCTCTTCGAGTTGTTTTTGGATAGCCTCAACTTTTTTCTCTTTAGTCAAAGTATCATCGTTTTCAACTTGCTCGTATTTGATGATAGCCGAAGCAACAACGCTGGCAACAACACCTTGCTTTTTAGCGCAGAGTTCTTTAGCTTTAGCGAGGTCGTTATTTTCGAGAGCAGCTTTAACACCGGCAATGAATTTAGTAGTGTTACCTTTACCGTTAGCACTCCACATAGCGATGAAACGCTCAACAGAGAGAACGATAACAGTGAGAAGACAAGTCATAAGGATAGGCACGATGAAACCACCTTTGTAAACAGTAGCGAGGAGGTCGCCATTGAGGGGGTGACCATTAACGGGGTCGCCTTCAGAGAAACGGTGAGGAGCACCGCACACAAATTGATAGAAGCAGAAACCTGCTACGGCGCAAAGCAAGATTACCCAAATAGGGCTCTTAACGCCAATTACATTCGACTTTTTAGTCGCAGCATTTTTAGTTGCCATAATTTAATTGTTTTTAATTTGGTTTAAGTGTTTAATATTAAGTTATTTAGTTTTCTCAAATGTCGCTATTTGCTTTTTTTTGTCAAAAAAACATTTATCACATCTACAAGGCCACCAAACAGGGTTTCTCTCCCCAATAAGCTTATGTACAAAAATAGGCATTGCAGTTTAATGGGGCAAATTTAGTACTATTTTTCGGATAAAAAAAGTGATAATATAGTTTTTTAGCATTTAATAATTGTAATCTCTGCAACTTATGCGTGTCATGTTCAACATGCTAAGGGCATCTAACATGTTGCAAAACATATTTTCGACGCATTGCAGCACTCTATAAAAGATAACGTTTGAAGCAAGAATATATTGCGACAAGGTGTTTTATATGCAATCAAAATTTGGCAAAATGTGTTTTATCGGCTACCTTTGCACCAAAGAATATAGTTATGAAGCATATTATCTGCCCCAAATGTGAGCATAAATTCAGTTTTGACGAGAGTCGCTACCATCAAGTAAAGAGCATCTCCTTTGCCTGTCCGGCGTGTCGCAAGCATTTTTCTCTCACAATCGACGAGATTGAAGAGATGAATTGTGAACAAATAGATGCGCCTTATGGTTATATCACAGTCATTGAAAATCAATTTTGCTATCGTCAGACCTTTGCATTGCAACCGGGCGACAATGTCATCGGTCGCCACTCTCCGGGCAGTATTGTCGATATTTCGATACAGAGTGGCGATATGAGCATGGATCGTCGCCATTGCATCATCAACGTGAAGTTGATGGCCGACGGCTCGGCTCGATACACCCTTCGCGACAATCCCAGCCTTACAGGAACATTCTTGCGCAGTGAAATTCTCAACGACCGCGAGCGAGCTATTCTCAAGCACGAGGATATAGTTACGATTGGAGCTACTACATTCATCGTATATCTTCCTGAGGCAGAAGAGGATGATTATCTTACCGAATAATATAGAGATTGCCTATAACAACGACGGCGCAACCTGTTGGGTTGCGCCGTCGTTGTTTCGATAGGTTTGCAATGATTGCATCATCAATATACCCGCTCGCCAAAGATGGTTGTACCTATACGCACCATGGTACTCCCCTGCTCTATTGCCAAGCGATAGTCGTGACTCATACCCATCGACAGGGTATCGAAATAGTCGCAGTCGGACATTACGCCCGCTCGCAAGCTGTCAAAGAGTTGCTTTAGCTGTGCAAACTCGTCGGCCACTTGCCCATCATCATCGGTATTGGTAGCCATACCCATAATACCCCTGAAGCGTATGTGCGGATAGTTTTCAATCACCTCGGCAGTGAGAAATTGAGCGCACTCACACATAGAAAATCCAAACTTCGACTCCTCTTGAGCCACATGGACTTCGAGCAGACAATCAATCACACGGTCTATGCGTGCAGCCTGTCGCTCTATTTCGTCGAGGATACGCGTGCTATCGACACTATGTATCATAGCCACATAGGGCACAATGTATTTCACCTTATTGGTTTGTAAATGACCAATAAAGTGCCACTTTATATCACGAGGCAAAAGTTCAAACTTTTGTTGCAACTCTTGCACCCTGCTTTCGCCAAAAGAGCGATGTCCGGCATCATAAGCCTCTTGTATAGCCTCAACAGGGTGAAATTTAGAAACAGCAATGAGCTCAACACCCGATGCGGGAAGAGTCAAAAGAACCTCATTGAGTCGTTGCGTTACAGTTGTCATAGCATTATTCTTTGGGCATATCGGGAGTATTGCTCTCATATCGATAGACATCGAGCAACGATGTTTCGTTCACGGCAGTAATGCGCCAATCGGCCATAGTACCCTTCATGCAAATGTTGAGATTTTCTACTGCTTGCGAGTGTTCGGTTGCTTGCACCAGAATATTGGTGGGAGTAAGTTTTTCCACCCCTGTCTTTTCGTCTATTGTAATAAAGCTCACACGACAACGAAACCAACGGTCGCCGGTAGCATCAAAATAGACCTCGCTATAATTGGCACGCTTGATAGCCGACACCATAAACTCGCCCGACACAAACGGACGTATCTCCTCGATTATACGGCTCTCGGCCTCGGTAAACGAGAGAGCATCAACAAGAAACGACTCTGTAACAGTCTTTTGAATACCTGTATCGAGAGTTTTACCATATTTTACTTTACATTCAAACCAATTTGCCATTGTATTATTTTTTATATGTGTTATTAGTATTCTATTTTATCCTCTTTATCTCTCCATTTCTCAAACGTTGCAATAGCCTCATTGCCCAAAATACGTTCGGCGGGTATTTTGCGCTGTTGGGGAGCAAGTGACAACTCTTGATATATAAACGAGTCGTCAAAGTCGATAGCCTTGGCATCATACTGCGTATTACCATAGAAAATGCGGTCGATGTGCGCCCAATAGATAGCCGACAGACACATAGGGCAAGGCTCGCAAGAGGTATATATATCACAGCCCGAGAGGTCGAACGTACCCAACTTCTTGGCTGCCGCTCTGATAGCGCTCACCTCGGCATGGGCAGTGGGGTCGTTGTCGGCAGTGACTCTGTTGGCACCATAAGCCACAATCTCACCATCCTTCACGATAACTGCACCAAAGGGGCCTCCACCATTATCTACATTGCGCGATGAGAGAGCTATCGCCTCTCGCATCCATTGTTTTTGTTGTTCGGTTACCATATCTGTTATTTTTAGATACCCAAAGGTAGGCATAAAAAAATGCTCAAACAAACAGCGTGTTTTAATAAACCTAAAAAGGATATTATAAATCTTCCTTCAGCATACGATTGATACTCTCTATATAGTCGAGCACCTCATCCCTTCCTTGATATTTCTCTGACGAAGTACTGAATATAGGAGGCAATTCCTCCCATGTTTCATGCAATCGTGCTTTGTATGCTTCTATGTTACGCTCCAACGCACCTTTGGATATTTTATCGGACTTGGTAAATATAATGGCAAAAGGCACGCCATTTTCGCCAAGGAAATCGATAAATTCAAGATCTATCTTTTGTGGCTCATGACGACAATCGAGCAATACAAACAAGCAAGTCATTGCCTCGCGATTGAGCACATAAGCGTTGATGATACGACGTATCTCTTCACGGCCTTCGTTGCCGCGACGGGCATAGCCATAGCCGGGCAAATCGACTATATACCACTCATCATTGACTATAAAATGGTTGATAAGAGTAGTCTTACCCGGTGTAGATGATGTCTTGGCTAACCCTTTGCGATTCATCAACATATTTATCAATGAAGACTTACCCACATTGGAGCGACCGATAAAGGCATACTCGGGCAAACCTGTATCGGGGCATTTGCGAACATCACTGTTGCTTACTACAAATTGAGCTTTCTTTACTTCCATCATTCAAATATAAAAGTGAGTTGCAAAGATAGGAATTTTCGTTCAAAATATAAGGATGAGGCGGTAGGCAATGTTATAAAGTAGCATCGCCGGCATCACTCTGCACCTATCTCTTGCAGTGCCTCTATATTGATATACTCGGCGAGTATGCCTTGTCGCAACATCTCTTGCGCCACCAAACAGGCAAAGAGTATGGCTCCCGTGTGCGAAATGTGAGTTTTATCGGTAGAACAATAGAGTTGTGCCTTGGAAGCCTCTTCGCCATACTCTTCCACCAACGCACATGTGAGAGCAGTGTGATCGATTAGTTGCACGCCTTTCTCTTCGGCAACCTCTTTCATAGCCATGACATAGTCGAGGTCGTGCGAGCCATCGGTGCTGATGTTGTGACGACCCTTTTCGGTAATCTTACCGTGCGAGAAATAGCGTCGCACGATGGGTGTAATCAACACCGGCGTCGCCCCCAATGCCCGGGTTTCGTCTATATATTTACGCAAATACTCTTGATAGGTACCAAAGGGGGCTGTTCCACGGGTATCGGCAACAACAGAGTCGGGATAGGCCGCTTGCAATTCATCGCCATCAAAACCCTTATTTTTCTCATCGTTATGTGAGAATTGTATAAAGACATAGTCGCCCGGCTCTATCTGTTGCACTACCGTTGCCCAATAGGGTGCTTCGTTATAGAAACTCTTGGTACTTGCCCCGTTTTTGGCACGATTGTTTACCTCTACACCTTCATTGAAGAAGCGATTGAACATCTGACCCCAACCCTTTCTATCGGAATTTTCGTCATAGGTAGCCATTGTAGAGTCGCCAATAGTGTGCACTCTCTTGGCTTGTGCCGGCTGGATAGCAGCCAACAAAAGGAATAGCACCACTGATAATAGGATGTCTTTTTTCATGATATACAAGGATATAACCAATATAAAATTTTCTATACAAAAATAGGAAAAGAGGCTTAAATAAAAAAGACAGCAACATGATTTTTTTTAACAAAGAAGCCTATATAAGAGAATAAGAGCTCTTTACGAAGGCTTGTATATCCCATCCATCCGGGCTAAAATTTGCTGATATATATTGCAATATAGAGAATTTATCAGTATGTTTGTCGTTAGTAGTAAACAAACACAAATCCATCATACCATGAAACGAACACTATTTTTTTCGTGGTTGCTCATAGCAATCATATCATTGAGTGGCTCGGTAGCCGAGGCCGCACCCAAGAAAAAAGAGAAGAAAAAAGGCAAGACCGAGCAGGTAGAAACGCCACCCGAAACGCCTTATAGCAAACTTATCAAAGGTTGCAAAAAGCAAGAGGGCTTGTTTACGACCTACCTCAATGACAAGAATGAATTATTCTTTGAAATACCCGACTCGCTATTGGAGCGCGATTATTTGATATCCAACCGCTTGGCAGCTACCAGCGACCCCACCAAAACCGTTGCCGGACAAATGATAGGTCGTCCTGTCATGATACGCTTCAGTCGCAACGAGCAGATGGTGTTTATACATAGCGCACAAGTACGCAATATAGTAGCCGAAGGCGATGAAATAACCCCCTCTTTCCACAAGAACTTTCTCGACCCCATCGTAGCCAGCCTCAAGATAGAGGCCAAGAGCGATGACAAAAAGAGCGTGGTTGTGAACATTACCAAGTTCTACAATGAGAATGCCGACATTATCAACCCGCAAGGGAACATACCCTCCAAATCGCGACTCAAAGGTGCAAAAGGACACATTGCACAAGTAAAGAATTTTCCTCAAAACATAGAAGTGCGTTCGGTAATAAGTTTTACAGGCGACAAGCCTCTTACTCTCACCATGCACCGCTCGTTGGTATTGTTGCCCGAGGAGGTAATGACTCCGCGTTTGCGTGACAAACGTGTAGGATTTTTCTCTACAACCAAAAACGTATTCAGTAGCGATGCCGACAAAATAGAGACCGAAACTTACATACATCGTTGGCGATTGGAGCCACGTGAAGAGGATATGGAAAAATATCGACAAGGCGAATTGGTAGCACCTGTCAAGCCTATCGTGTTTTATGTCGATACAGCTTTCCCTGTCAAGTGGCGCGCAACGGTGCGACAAGGTATTGAAGATTGGAATACCGCCTTTGAAAAGGCCGGTTTTAAAAATGCAATTATAGCACGCGACTACCCGTCGCCGGCCGAAGACCCTGCTTTCGACCCCGATGATATGCGATATAGCTGTGTGAAGTATGCCACCACGGCTATTGCCAACGCCATGGGCCCAAGTTTTGTCGATCCTCGCAGTGGCGAGATACTCACAGCCGATGTGATATGGTATCACAACATCTTGTCGCTTGTACACAACTGGCGTTTTACACAGACAGCTGCCGTTGATAAACGAGTGCGCAAGAACACCTTTGATGACGACGTCATGTGCGAGTCACTTCGCTATGTTGCATCGCACGAGATAGGTCACACCATAGGTCTTATGCACAACATGGGCGCAAGCTACTCTTTCCCCATCGACTCATTGCGCAGCGCCTCGTTCACTCAAAAATATGGCACAACCCCCAGCATCATGGATTATGCCCGCAACAATTTCGTGGCACAACCCGGCGATTACGAGCGTGGCGTGCGCCTCACTCCTCCCATCTTGGGTGTTTATGACATATATGCTATCGAGTGGGGTTATCGCTACTATCCCGATGCACAAACACCGCAAGATGAGCGCAAAGAGTTGGTTGCCTTGATAGATAAAATGAGCAGTAATGCCATGTATCTGTTTGGCGCACAACAATTTCCCACAACCATCGACCCTACCGACCAAACCGAAGACCTCGGCAATGACCACTTGCGCGCCGGCGACATGGCTGTGAGCAACCTTCGCATCATCACAGCCAACATGCTCGATTGGCTCAAAGAAGAGGGAGAAACCTACGACGACATGGTGACTACCTACCAAGCCATCCTCTCACAATATCGTCGCCACATAGGTCATGTGGTACCCTATATTGGTGGTATCGACCACAAAGAGGTGCGTCAAGGCGACGGAGAGATGCCATATCGCTACATCGACAAGAAACAACAAAAAGCGGCATTGGAGTGGCTCATGAAGCAAGCACGAAGCTACCGCGAATGGCTCACTCCCGACTCGCTGTTGTTGCAGATGGGACTCCCGTTGGATGCTGCACAACATTTGCACACATCGATGTTCGGACGTTTGCTCAGCAACGATGTGCTCTATCGCATCTATGAGGGCGGACGACTATCACCTACTACACACTACACTGTTCAACAATACCTCACCGACCTTGTGAACAATGTTTTCCGCGATACACGTCAGGGATTGGCTCTCAACTCTATTGAGCAAGATATGCAACGAGCCGTCGTACAAGAGCTGATATACCGCTACACTCCTGCCAAGAGCACAGAGAAGAAAAGTGCCTTAGCCGAAGAGTATGACCGACTTTTCGACCAAGCACCGGCATTGCCTTGCAGTCATACAGCGTGTCATCATGCCGATGAGTCGGACAATTTCTCACGCTCGACATACTCTACACCCTCATTCAGCAAATTTGAGGCGGCACCTTACCTATTGGGCGCACTCAAGCGAATACAGAGCCTCTATCAACAGGCTCGCGCCAATGTCACAGATAGCAACACTCGCAACTTCTACGACTACCAATTACTACTCATCAAGCAGGCGTTGGAAGCAAAATAAGAGCGCCACGAACCTATGATTTATAGCACAACACGCCCCGAGGTTTATCACCTTGGGGCGTGTCATTAGAGTATAGCAATGTGTGTTTAACCTCTTTTTTGCATCTCTTCAATAGCCGCTTCGGCTGCCTCTTCTGCCAATTCGTGTTCGAGTTGTTCGGTCTGCTCTTTCCATTTTTCGCGAGCATACTCTTGCAAGTCGGCCACCGTATCTTTTTCATCGACAATTTCTTGTCCGATGATGGTTTCTATAATATCCTCCATAGATACAACGCCAAGGAACAAGCCATATTCATTGCGCACTTGGGCTATATGCTCCTTACCCTTGAGCATCTCAGCCCACACATCGCCCACAGGTGTTTCCTCATCATACGATAGAATAGGACGACGTATATCGCGCAACTCCATATCAAACTTATCTTCTGCAAGACTCTCAAGCAATGTTTGTTTGAGGATATATCCTGTCATAAAGTCGGGCGTTTCGCCATAGATAGGAATACGTGAATAGGTGCGATTGTCCTCATCGGCATAAAACTCCTTGAGCGACATATTTTCTTGTGCGGCAACAACAACCGTACGAGGTGTCATAATCTCACCCACAGTGATATTGTCGAGTTTAAAGAGATTTTGGATAATATCCTTCTCTTGCGACTCGAAGACACCCTCTTCTGTACCCACTGTTAGCATGGCAGTCACCTCCTCGCGACTCACCGAGAGGGGTTGCTTCTCGGCCGCCACCAATCGGGTAATAAACTCCGAGAGCCACACCAGCGGATACATGATAATAATCATGACACGAACAACAGGTGCAGCCGACATAGCCAACGAACGCCAATAATAGGAGCCGATAGTCTTGGGGATAATCTCGGAGAGCACCAAGATGAGAATGGTGAGAATAGCCGAAATAACACCCACGGGTATGTTGGCAAATACCTTGGCAGCCTCGGCACCTACACCGGCAGCACCCACCGTGTGGGCTATGGTATTGAAAGAAAGGATAGCCGACAATGCTCGGTCGGGGTCTTTCTTGTAGTTCATCAACAATGGAGCATTGGGATGTCCCTCTTGCTCTTTCATGGCAATAAAAGAGATAGGGGTGGATAGCAATACAGCCTCAAGTACCGAGCATATAAACGATACTAAAAGAGCCAAAAGCAAATAAAATATAAGGAGTCCCATAACAGGTATATATAATGTTATTATGTTTGATGTTTATTGCGAATAAAAAAAGAAATACAATCACGGCTGTGCGGTGGGTCACACAACTATAATCGAAATACAAAAAAGAGGGGTTGTAATGCGACAGCCGGCACTTCTCTCAAAGTGGCCTGTTGATAAATAGAATGTCGTGCGCATAATCGGCATAAATCCGTATCCGCATCCACTTCTTCAGTAATACTATGTTCGTTTGTTTCCATATTGTTGGTGCAAAGATATATAAATTACTATATGCGCACAAAAAAATAAATAATTTTTTAACATCATTATGTTTTGGCACGACTCCTGTTCATCTCTACACATGCCTACATACTCTCTATGACAACTATCCTTGCGAGTAAGGCAAAAAAGACTATACAATAGCAAGAAAAGCCATATATAAAAAGTACCTCCCTCAAGTTCTATAACTTCTTGGGAGGCACTATACTATTGTTGCGGTCTTGTTGAGTGAGGCAACAAAGGCGCAATAGACTCTATCTCTTTATAAACTTGCCGCGAGCTATGCGACCATCGGTAAGCTCTATTTGATACAAATACATTCCCGATGACAAATATCGCACATCTATACAAGCATCATTGCCACACATCAACATTTGTCCTTCAAGGTCATACAACACCACATGATTTACAGCATACGGAGTCGCAATGTACAAGTAATCGACACAAGGATTGGGATATACCTTGCAAGTCATTGTCGGCTCGGGCACATTGTCTATGGCTGTGGGAATAATTGTAGTTTCGGTAGATACCGTAATATTTTTTCCACTTGTAGCATTGAGCTTATAGAATGTCGATTTATTTACACCTTTAATATCTACGGTTTGGTTGGTACCATCGTTAAAGAGGATATTGATTGACGAGTGGTAGGGTGCAAAGGTATGATAATAGTAGTATTTGTTATTTTCGGCCTGCATTATATCTACAATCTGCTTACCCGGCCATGATGCAAGAATAGGGGCATCTTTATCATCCCATGCATAATAATTAACCTTGCTCCATGCCGTAGCCGAATTTATATCAAGAAATATAGTAATAGACTCGGTACCTCGATAGTAGCTAAAATCTTTCTTTATACTGAAATAGGTGGTCGTATTGACATCCTTGATATCGGCTGTTTGTCCCGACCCATTATTGAATATGATATTGAAAGATGCCACATCGCGCTCAAACGAGCATACATAATACTCGCGCCCGTCTATCACCTCTGTTTGCGTTATGGTCTTGCCGGGCCACGGAGCAAGCAATGGTGTGCCAGAGGCATCCCATACATAGAAATTGACTTTACTCCAAGCGGCTGTCACATCATTTTTCTCCAGATATACCGATATACCATCATCCTCGGCCATTTGCAACTCCGACACGGCATACTTTCCGCTCTCTTCTTCGCCCAAGCGATAGTACGACGACTTTGTAATACCCTTGACATCTACCGATTGATTGCTACCGTCGGTAAAGATAAGATTGAGCATCGTAACCGTTGCAGGGAAGGTGCAGTAGTAAAAGTCGGCACTACCTATTGTCATGGTAGAGGTCATAGCCTCGCCGGGCCAAGCACCTCGCAATGTGTTGTCGTTCTTATCCCAAGCATAGCATTTGACACTGCCCCATGAGGCGGGTATCGAACTTTTCTCAAGAGCTATTGTGATAGGCTCTCCCACCTCATTGCCCGATACGGCAAGCTCGTTCAATGTATATTTTCCCGCATTATCGGTTGTAGAGAAGCTGTAATAAGTATCGGATGATATGTTGGTCATATCTACCGTTTGAGCGCCATTCTTGTCGGCAAAGAGCATATTGACCATAGAGTGAGAAGAATGGAAACTATATTTGTAGTACTCTTCACCGGCAACAGTTACAACCTTGGTCACTTCCTCGCCGGGGAATGTGGCTGTAAGACGAGTATTCTCGTCCAACCAAGCATAGCAATAGATACCGTCCCACGATGCGGGAATGGTATTCTTTTGGACATACACCGACAAGCCGTTGCCATCGTTTTCGGGCACTATTTTGTCGCCCAAATCTCCCACATCCACTTTGGTCCACACGCAATAGCCTTCGCCACTCGCTTTTATATCATCGTTATTGAAGCCATCGGGTGTGTAATCTCCATAACCCACTTTGATAAACAAGTCGCCATTCTTGCCATACACCTTAGCAACATACATGCTCTCTTGAGCCACCCACACTTCAACGGTACTTTGATTGTGAACACCCACAGCCTTGCGCACATTGATGAGTTGCTTTATCTCATTCTTATGCTGCTTCCAATGCGGCAAAAAGATGCACGGAGTGCCGGGATGACACAGGATGAAGGCATTACCGGCCACTGTGTAGTAGTCACTAAATTTTGTACCGCCATCGCGATAGGTGTCATGATTATCGACAAAAGTTACCGAGAAACGACGAAATCCCGGCTCTTTCAATAAGCCCTCGGGTTGAGTGCCATTGTTATAATTGGTGGCAAGGAGTGCAAAATTGCTGGGATAACCAAAGGCTTGGTTCAAACGAAACTTCAAAGGGAAGTCAAAAGCACTCGATTGAATTTCATTGTTGCGTATCGTGGCATCTATCCATCCCTTTACGAGGTCATAATTGCCATCATAATACTCTCCTACCGAAAATGCAGGCTTGGCAGCATCGTTGTACAACCCCACATAATAGGGAGCAAAACCTTTTACCATATCATATCTAAATCCCACATAGCCAAGCTCGTTGAGCAAGTAATCGAGATACGATTTGATAGCATTCTGCACCGTGGCATTGGTATGGTCGAGGTCACGACAACCATCAAAGTTCTCTCCCTCATCATAGGCACCCGTAGGCTTGGGTTGTCCATCGGCATAAGCCAACTCGTCATTGGCACATATAGCCCACAATCCCAGCTCCCACGTATTGCCTCGATGGTCGTTTTCAACAGGGAAGCTATACCATGTATTCTCCGTATCGCGGTGATTGATAACCACATCGGCAATAATACCGGTGCCCTTTTTCTTGAAAGTATTTATCATGGTGCGCAACTCACTCGACGTGCCAAAAGAGCTCTCATGTTGAAACCAATACTTGGGATTGTAACCCATCGAATCATAACCACTCGATCCACTATTGGGCACCCATATCAAGTCGAAATAGGCCGACAATTCATCGGCTTGCGAGGTAAGATTGGTCCATCGTGTATCTTCAAACGAGTTCCAATAGAAACCTTGAAGCATCACACCTTCATACTCGGCCTCCCAGCCTGTGGCCTTGGCCTCTCGCACGCCTATAAAGGCAACAATAAACAAAAATAGTATCTTACAAAATCTACTCATAACAATGGGTATTAGACAGAATAAGGGTGCGCCGCAACAATATCATGGTAGCGACACACCCCTATGTGTTTTTTTCTTAAAGTTCAATAATCATATTGGCACGAGGTGCAAGAACAAGAGTCGATGTCCAAGAGATAGTTTCTCCCGACAACACTTCGTGTCCGTTGGTTGCATCAAGCAACACCTCGGCATACGGAGCAAGATTGAGTTCTACACTCTTATCGGTACCATTGAGTAACACAAGTACACGCTTACCCTCGTAACTGCGTGCATAGGCATACACACCTTGTTGCGGAATGAAGTGCTTCATATCGCCCTTGGCTATCACGTCATTACCCTTGCGCCAATGCAATATTTTGCTTATAAAATTGAAGGCTTCGCTCTCGATGGCATTACGCTCGTCGGCATTAAAGAGATTGCGTGCATCGCCTTCCCATCCGCCAAGGAAATCCTTGCGTACAAGGCCATCAAATTTCTCTTTCGTACCATTCATCATTACCTCGGTACCATAGTATAGTTGAGGTATGCGACGAGTTGTGAGCAAGAGAGTCATGGCTTGTTTGAGGGCGGTAATATCGGCACCATTGCGCAAGAAACGATCGGTATCATGATTTTCTACAAATGCCATCACCATCGAGGGATCGGGGTAGAGATAGTCATACAAGAAGTGGTTATACACCTTATTAAGACCCATCATGTAGCTATCGGTATTCTCGGCAAAGGCACTATTGACAACTTGCCACAAGTGGAAGTCCATGACACTCTTGAGGTTGCTGTTGCGAGGAGCCGACAACTTCGAGTCCTTCTGCCACCATGCCGTAAAAGCCGGATTTTCGCACCATGTTTCGCCCACAACGGTAAAGTTGGGATACTCTTCGTTCAACTCCTTCATCCATTGCGACATAGCATCGTAATGAGCGTAGGGATGTGTATCCATGCGAATACCATCGATACCCACTGCCTCAATCCACCAGAAGCTGTTTTGTATCAAATAACGAGCCACATGAGGATTGCGTTGATTGAGGTCGGGCATAGAGATAACAAACCATCCGTCGTTCATCTGGTCGAAGTCATATTGCGAAGCATAAGGATCGACGTGAGGAGTGAGTTTGTAGGAGGTTTGTACAAAGTTATTCTCGTAATCGGGATAGTTAAACCAATCTTTTGAGGGCATATCTTTGAGCCACACATGCTCGCTGCCACAGTGATTGAATATCATATCCATCACCACTTTCAACTCTTTTTCGTGAGCCTTATCTACAAGTTCTTTATAGTCCTCGTTTGTACCAAAACGGGCATCTACCTTATAATAGTCGGTAGTGGCATATCCGTGATAGCAACTATGACGCACATCGCCCCACATGCCATCGCTCATGTTGTTTTCGAGCACAGGGGTAAACCACAAGGCTGTAACGCCCAGCTCGTTGAAGTAATCGAGGTGGTCGGTAATACCCTTTATATCGCCACCATGACGAGCATTGGGTTGCTTGCGATCAACAACATAAGGACTCATACCCTCCACAACATCGTTTGAAAGGTCGCCATTGGCAAAGCGGTCGGGCATGAGCATATAGAGCACATCGCCGGCATCAAATCCGATGCGCGCTTCGGGCGCAACCGCTCTGGCACACAACTCATAATCAACAGCTTGCTTGCAACCATCAAACACAAGATAGAGGCGAGTCATGCCGGGTTGTGCCTTGGCTACATTGAGATACACAAGCAGATAGTTCTTGCTATCAAGACGCACGACGCTATCTACTTCAATAGCAGCATCCTCGACAACCACATCGGTAGCATTGGCAACACCCTCGCCGTAAAGCATCACTTGCAACGAAGGATTTTTCATGCCCACATACCAACACGGAGGGTCTATCTTGTCAATCGCCACCACTGCACTATCGGGCAAATTGAGAGCAGGCGATGTTTTTTTACAGTTGCAACCAACAAGCAACAGTGCCGAGATGGTTGTTATGACAAGTATCGATAATATTCGTTTCATCATTATAGGCAATTATAGATTATTCCTCTTCTTGCTTTTTCTCTTTCACGATAAATACCGACAAAGCTCCCAAAACCAAGAAAATACCTGCCAAGACAAGCATCAGATTTTGCGATGCAATACCACTCTCGGTGAGAGGAAGAAGACCCAACACCAAGCCACCGGTAGCGGCCGCCACAATTTGAGGCAAACAGATTGTACCATTGAACAAGCCAAGGTATGTACCCATGTGCTTGCCCGAGAGCGAGTTGGTGAGAATAGTGAAAGGCATGGCCAACATAGCAGCCCATGCACAACCTATGAGAGCATAAGAGATAAACAACATATATTGGTCGGTAATGAAGTAGGTAGAAATGAAACCTACGGCACCGATAAGAAGGCTCAACGAATAGGCCACCTTACGGTTGCTGAACATAGGCAACACTACAGCCCACAATACCGAGCCTACTGCTTGCACGGCAAACAACACACCCACCCAGTCACCTGCGGCTTGATACTCCTTAGAGGCGGTATCCAACGCACCGTTTACGATAGGAGTATTAAAGGCACTCTCGGCAATCGCACCATTGGTATAAGTCCACATATACATAAAGGCAGCCCAGCAGAAGAATTGCACCAAGCCCACTGTCCAGAATGTCTTGGGAGCTTTCACGAGCAACTTCAACATGCTCACTTTCTCCTCTTTATCCTCCTCTTTGATACCATGATACTCGGCATACTCTTTGGGAGGCATCTCCTTTACTGTCGATGTAGTATATATAACACAGAGGATGAGAATGATAGCACCGATATAGAACGACCATTTTACCGAGTCGGGTATCTCACCGGCAGCGGCAACGCTGGCCACGCCCAACGCTGTGAAAAGATAGGGGAAAAGATAGCCCACCAAGCTACCGGCATTGCACAAGAAACTTTGTATCGAATAGGCAAGACCTTTTTGCTTCTCATTCACCATATCACCCACCATCATCTTGAAGGGTTGCATAGCCATGTTGATAGAAGTATCGAGGAACATCAACGACACAAGGCCGAATATCATAGCCGCACCCACCGAGAGGCCAAAGCTACCGGCATTGGGCAACATACACATCACCAATACAGCCACAAGAGCACCTATAAATAAATAGGGAATGCGACGACCGAAACGAGTCCATGTGTTATCACTCCATTTTCCAACCAAAGGTTGTACGATGATACCCATCAACGGGGGCAAAATCCAGAAGAAACTCAAGTCGTGAGGATCGGCACCCAAGGTGGCAAAAATACGACTCACGTTGGCACTCTGCAAGGCATACGCAATCTGTACACCGAAAAATCCGAAACTCAAATTGAAGAGTTTCACAAATGACAAGTCTGGTTTGATTTTCATAGAAATATTGTATTTAGTTTTTCGTTTTTTATTCTTTCTCACGAGTACTTCCGCGCAATATAAGCGACGTTTTTACAATCTTGTTCTTATACACGAGTTTCTCTTCATCGCCATTTATCTTGGCCAATAGCAACTCCATAGCACCTTGACCCACAGCCTCACCGGGCTGATCTACCATCGAGAGGCGAGGCTCGGTAGAGCGTGCCGTTTCGTTGTCCGAGAAGCCACATATCGACACATCATCGGGCACATGCAGGCCGGCATCCTTACAAGCATACAAGATGCCCGCCGCCGTGTCGGCATTGACAGCAAAGAAAGCATCGGGACGCTTGTGTTCCGACTTCAACATATTCATAGTGAGCTCTCTTGCCGCCGGGCGGGTATCGCACTCTACAATCATGTCATTATCCACCTCAATACGATGCTTGCGCAAGGCATCTACATATCCGTTGCGACGATTTTTCGATATTTCGAGGTGCAACGGCGAGGTAAAGAAAGCTATCTTCTCGCATCCCGTTTCTATAAGGTGTTCTACCGCCGCAAAAGCTCCTGTATAGTCATCCACCACCACACGCGAGGTATTGAGCTCGGTACAGATGCGGTCGTAGAAAACCAATGGCACCTCCTCATCGACCAGACGACGAAAGTGGGTATAATCGAGCGTACCCTTGGCCAGAGAGGCTATCACGCCACACACCTTGGCCTTGCGGAACGACTCTACGATAGCCACTTCCTTGTCATACTCCTCATTGCTCTGCGCCACCATGATATTATAGCCCGCCGCAACAGCAGCACGCTCAACACCCGACAACACACTTGCAAAAAAATAGTGTTTGATTTGTGGCAATATGACACCTATCGTATTGGAGCGGTTATTACGCAGACTCAACGCAAATTCGTTAGGACGATAGTTGTGCTCAAGCGCATAAGATTGTATTGCCTCACGCACAGCAGGCGATATATTGGCACTATTGTTCAACGCCCTCGAAACCGTCGATGGAGCGCACCCCATAGCCTTGGCTATATCCTTGATGGTAATGTGTGATGACATACGAAATTGACATTAAGATTTTTTCAACATTCAAAGTTGCAAATATTTATACAATAATTAATTCGCCACAAAAATAATAAAGAAAAAACGCAACGCAAACGTTTGCAATGTTAAAATATTTTTTTTCACATAAAATAAAATAGCCAAGTACGCAAGAAAAATTATATTTGCAGAATAAATAGTGTGGACTATTGTGTCCACGCCCAAACATAATAGCAAAAAACAAACACAAGAAACAAATACAAAAAACCCAAATATTAACAACAACTTTTTAATCTAATCTACATGAATTACGTTAGTAAAAAAGTCCCCAGAGTGCTCGTAGCAGCTATGCTGCTCTGCTTCTCTATCGCTGCATTTGCACAGCAAATCGTTGTGTCGGGACACGTAAAAGATGCGTATGGCGAGCCCATTATTGGTGCCAATGCCATGCTAGTAGGTACAACAACGGGAACTACCACCGACATCGATGGTAACTTCTCATTGAAAGCCCAACAAGGTGCTACCATTAAGGTGAGCTACATCGGCTACAAACCCCAAGAGGTTGCCGCTGCACCTTCGGTAGTAGTTACTCTCCAAGAAGATGCCCACGTTCTCGAAGAGGCTGTGGTTATCGGTTATGGTGTAGTTAAGAAAGCTGATGCTACCGGTTCGGTTACTGCTATCGAGCCCGACGCTATGAACCGCGGTCTTACTACCAACGCACAAGACCTTCTCACAGGTAAGATTGCCGGTGTGAACGTTACTTCAAACGACGGTACTCCCGGTGGTGGTGCAACTATCCGCATCCGTGGTGGTTCTTCTCTCTCGGCAAGCAACGACCCCCTTATCGTTATCGATGGTCTTCCCATGGACAACAATGGTATCAAGGGTGTATCTAACTTCTTGAGCACCATCAACCCCAACGACATCGAGACTTTCACCGTATTGAAAGATGCTTCGGCTACTGCCATCTACGGTTCTCGCGCTTCTAACGGTGTAATCATCATCACTACCAAGAAGGGTTCTAAGGGTTCTAAACCTCGCTTGACATATAGCGGCAACGTATCGGTAAGTACTCCCGCTCGCTTGCGCGAAGTAATGACCGGCGACCAATTCCGCGAATTTGTAAACGACTACTATGCAGGTCAAGACAAGATTACAAGCTTGCTTGGTGACCAAAACACCGATTGGCAAAGCCACATCTTCCGCAATGCTGTGAGCCACGACCACAACCTCACACTTGCCGGTGGTTTAAGCTGGATGCCTTATCGCGTTTCTTTGGGTTACACCAACCAAAACGGTATCCTCAAGACTTCGAGCTTCGAGCGTTTCACAGGTTCTATCAACTTGTCACCCTCATTCTTCGATGACTACTTGAAGTTCAACATCAACGCCAAGGGTATGTTGGCCAACAACCGTTTTGCCGACACCGGTGCCGTAGGTGCTGCTCTTGCTTTCGACCCCACTCAACCCGTATATGACACTACCGACGACGCTTTCGGTGGCTACTGGCAATGGAGAACAAGCACAGGCCGCAACTCATTGGCTACTCAAAACCCCGTGGCTATGCTCGAACAAAAGAACCGCACAGCTACTTCATGGGACTTCATTGGTAACATTGAGGCCGACTATAAGCTCCACTTCTTCCCCGACATGCGCATCCACGCCAACGTTGGTATCGATGTAGCTGATGGTACAGAGAGTGAGTATATCCCCACCAACTCGGGTTTGAGCTATGCTCTTGGTAACACAGGTTACGACCGTCAATACAAAATCAACGAGATGTTGAATGCCTACTTGCAATACACCAAGGAGTTTGGCGTAAACAACATCGACGTGATGGCCGGTTACGAGTGGCAACACTTCTATCGTGAGGGCAACAGCCACTGGGAAGGTGTGAACAAAGAGCACGCCGACTACAAAGTATCGGAGAACGAATGGAAAACCGAGAGCTACTTGGTATCATTCTTCGGCCGTGTAAACTATCAACTCCTCGACCGCTACCTCTTGACAGCCACAGTACGTTATGACGGTACCAGCCGCTTTGCTCCCGACAACCGTTGGGGTCTTTTCCCCTCAGTTGCATTGGCATGGAAGATCAAAGAAGAGGCTTTCTTGCGCGACGTACAATGGTTGAGCGACCTCAAGCTCCGCTTGGGTTGGGGTATCACCGGACAACAAGAAATCAACCAAGGTGACTATCCCTACATCCCCGTATATGTAGAGAGTGGCGACAACCAATACTATATTATCGATGGCATTAAGTATCCTTTCATGCGTCCCGAGGCATACAACCCCGACCTCAAATGGGAGGAAACTACTACTTACAATGCCGGTCTTGACTTCGGTTTCTTGAATGGCCGCATCCGTGGTGCTGTTGATTACTACTTCCGCGAAACCAAAGACTTGTTGAACGTATGTAGCGTATCGGCCGGTACCAACTTTGCTCCCGCCGTTATCAGCAACGTAGGTTCACTCACCAACCAAGGTGTTGAGTTTAACATCGAGGCTACTGCCATCCAAACACGCGACTTTACTTGGGAACTTGGCTACAACGTAGCTTACAACCAAAATACCATCACCAAGCTTACAAACGGTAACGATCCTTCTTACTTCGTTCCCGCCGGTAACGCTTCAAGAGGTACAGGTTCGCCTATCAAAGTTCACAAAGTAGGTTATCCCGCCGGTTCGTTCTTCGTTTACCAACAAGTATATGACAACAATGGTATGCCCATTGAGAACTGCTATGTAGACCGCAACGCCGATGGTATCATCAACGAACAAGATAAATATATATATGAGAACCCCGCAGCCGATGTTACTATGGGCTTGACTTCAAAGATGATTTGGAAGAACTGGGACTTCAGCTTCTCATTGCGTGCCGCTCTTGGCAACTATGTATATAACGACTACGACTCAAACAACGCAGGTCTTTCTACAGTACACTACAGTGGTTACTTGACCAACCGTCCTTTGTCGGCTCTCCACACTCAATATCAAGGTGTAGGCGACTACTATGCAAGTGACTACTATGTACAAAATGCATCGTTCCTCCGTTGCGACAACATCACTCTTGGTTACTCATTCAAGGGTAGTGTATTCAGCGGTCGTGTATATGCAACTGTACAAAACCCCTTCGTTATTTCACCCTACACAGGTATCGACCCCGAGGTTAATGGTGGTATAGATGGCACTGTATATCCTCGCGCCCTCGTATCTATGATAGGTTTGACACTCGATTTCTAATCAACAACTAAGTAAAACAACAAGTCATGAAACTTAATATCAAAAATATCATAATAGGTGGTGCGATTGCCTTGACTCTCTCACTCACCTCTTGCGTAGACGACTTGAACACAACGCCCATTGACCCCAATATCACTCAAGAGTTCAATGAGCCCGCTGTATTTGCAAAGATCTACGCTTCTTTGGCTCGCACCGATGGCGACTTGTCGTCACTTGGTCTTGACGATGGTAAGAGCGGTTTTTATCGTGTATTGTGGGAACTCAACGAGCTTCCTACCGACGAGGCTTTGAATGCTTGGGGTGACGTAGGTATCCCCGAGATGAACTTTGCCAAGTGGAACTCTTCTACTCAATTTGTACAATTCATGTACTATCGTTTGTTCTTCAACATCACTTTGTGCAATCACTACCTCGACCAAACTGAGGGTGAAACAAGCGAAGAGTTGAAAGTAAAACGTGCCGAAGTACGCTTCATGCGTGCCCTCAACTACTTCTATGCAATGGATATGTTTGCCAACGTTCCTTTGCTCACACAAGTAGTAAACAGCAACCCCGAGCAAGCCGATCGCACCGAGATTTTTGCTTTCCTTGAGAGCGAACTTACCGAGCTTGTAAATGACTTGAATGCTCCCCGCACAGGTGCATACGGTCGTGTCGATCAAGCTGCCGCATGGACTCTCTTGGGTCGCTTGTACTTGAACGCCGAGGTTTACACCGGTACTGCTCGCTGGGCCGATGCCGCTACATGGGCAGGTAAGGCTATCAACGAGTCGGGCTATGCTTTGGCCGACAACTATCAAGAGCTCTTCATGGCCGACAATGGCGAGAACCCCAATGCCAACAAAGAGATTATCTTTGCTATCACATTCGACGGTGTTTACACTCAATCTTATGCAGGCTCAACCTACATCATCGCTTCTACACGCGAAGATGGTATGCCCGAATGGGGTATGGACGGTCAATGGTTGGGTAACCGCGCACGTCACGCACTCGTTAATTTGTTCATGACCAACGGTCAGTTCAACAACGACAGCCGTGCCATGTTCTACCTCTCAGACGCCGACAAGACTCCCGACAAGATTGAGACTGTTACAACATTCTCTGACGGCTACTCGGTAGTAAAATGGACCAATGTACCCTCAACAGGTGTTGAGTCATTGCCTACTCCCCGTTTGGCTTTTGCCGAGACCGACATTCCCTTCATCCGTTTGGCAGAGGCTTACTTGACATTTGCCGAGGCTAAGGTACGTCAAACAAGCGGTTCAAATGCCGAGGCTCTCGATGCTGTAAACGCATTGCGCCTACGCGCCAACACCAGCAGCTTGACATCACTCGACCTCAACGTATTGCGTGACGAGTGGGCTCGCGAGTTCTACTTCGAGGGTCGTCGTCGTATCGACCTCATCCGCTTTGGCAACTTCGGTGGTGTACACTCATACAACTGGGATTGGAAAGGTGGCGAAGCCGGTGGTACTTCATTTGACAGCTTCTACAACATCTACCCCATACCTGCATCGGAAATCAATGCCAACGACAACATTGATCAAAACGACGGTTACGGTAAGTAATAACAAACATCTATAATTAGAAAAAACTATGAATAAGTTTAATTATATATTGGCCGGTATCATGGGTATGGCACTCCTCACAGGTTGTCAAGACGAGCCCAAGGTAACAATCAATCCGGCAGCCGAGCAGGAGGGTGGTTTGACATTCATCCTCAACGAGCCGGCCTTGTCAAACGAGACCTATGTATTGCGTCCCGAAGACGATACAAACGTCATGGAAACATTGACCGTGCGCGAGCAACCCAACTACGGCTTTACTGCCGCTCCTACCTACCATGCACAACTCTCATTTGAAGAGCAATTTGCCGAAGGTACTTTCGTTGAATTGGGCTCGGCAGGTACTGCTCAAAAAGTAGGTCTTGTAACTCTTGAGGTAAACGATGCTATCAAAGCATTGTATGAGTTGAAGGGCGAGCAACTCGCTCCCAACCCCGAGGCTGTGCAAATATATGTACGCCTCCGTGCTCACCTCAGCGATGCTACTGCTACCGCTACAGGTACTACTCCCACTATCAAAGATGCATACTCAAATGCTATCGTATTGAACGTTCAACCCTACTACTTGCTCCTCTCGGGCAAACCCATGCCTTGGTATATCATTGGTAGCATGACTCCCAACGGTGGCTGGAACACTACAGACCAAACAACTGTAATACCTTTCAGCTTCTCGAAAGATGAGTTCTACACCGCTGAAGGTAATGGTGTATTTACTTACACCGGCTGGTTCTCTGCCGCCGACCAATACAAGTTTATCGGTAGCACAGGCTCGACAGCTTGGAACAACCAAGTAGGTATGAAAGATGGCGAACTCACATTTGAGGGTGACAACATCTCGGTACCCGCCGACGGATACTACACTTACACACTCAACACCGACAAGAAAACTTGCACAGTAGCAGCTTACGAAGAGGCAGTGAAAGAACCTCTTGCCAACGTTGCTATCGTAGGTGACTTTGAGGGTTGGGGTACAACTCCCGTATATATGCAACCCATGTTGCCCACCAACAACCACGTATGGTCAGGTCGCATTGTTCTTGAGAACAAGGCCGAGCTCAAGCTCCGTGCCAACGATGGTTGGGACATCAACTGGGGTGGTACATTCCCCGAAGAAGGTTGCGGTGTAATCGGTGAAGCCGGTGGTGCCAACTTCATCGTTCCTGCCGGTGAGTATATCATCACACTCAACGACTTGGACAACTGTATCTATTTCTTTGCAATCAAGTAAAGAGTGACTATATCATGAGATGTGCGAGTAGCACTACCCGCACATCTCATGCCTACAAACAATAAAAAAACAGAAACAACAATGAAAAAAATATCTATTTTCAGTACACTGTTGGCAGGAGTATTGGCTTTGGCTTCTTGTAACCAAATCGAAGACACTCCTGTACCCGCTCCCGAAGGCTATGACCAAGAGGATAAAGTAGGTACTATGGCAATGACTGCTTCATTGCAAGATGTAGCCAACCCCATTGACTTGCTTACAGCAGAGGAAAACATCAACGTAATGGCATTTGTAGCAAACGAGAATGTACCTGTTGATGCTCGCTTTGAACACACTGTCTTGATTTCTCCCACAGAGAATTTCGTTGATTCACTCACTGCAACAGTTGTCGGTACCAACGTTGCCGATGCCGAGAACGCAAGCAGAAACATTGTAAGTGTAAGAAACAAAGAACTCAACAGCGCTATCAAGAGTGTATGTGGCTTTGAAGAACTCACATTCGCAGTATATATGCAGTTGAACACTGTCGTTATCGACGCTCAAGGTCACCGCATTATCTTGAAGTCTGAAGCACTCCAAACAGCTCCCATCACCACTACTCCCAACGTAGTAGAATACTATGTTGTAGGTGACTTCAGCGGCTGGAGCCAAGTAAACGGCCAACGCCTCTATAGCTTCAACGGTGCTCCCGCTACCGGTTGGATCGTATTGAATGGTCAAGGTGCCAATGGTTGGAAAATCTCGGAAAAACCCGATTGGAGCGGTATCAACTATGGTGCCGGCGAAGAGGGCTCACCCGAAGCCGAGGAATTGCTCCTCTCTACCGATGCCGGTGCCGGTAACATCACTCAATATGGTGAGTTCTGCTACCAATTTGAGTTTGACCCCGCTGCGTTGAAACTCAAACTCCTCAAGACAGTTTACTTCTGGGGCGTAATCGGCTCATTCAACGGATGGGGCGGTGACGAAATCATGGAACTCTCTACCGAAGAGGGCATGGACTACTTGTATGCCGTTGTAAACCTCACTGCCGGTGATGAATTTAAATTCCGCGCCGATGCCGCTTGGGATACAAACTTTGGTGACGCAGGCGCCGGTGATGGCACTCTCAACCCCAACGGTGAGAATATCAAAGTAGCCGAGGACGGCACATACGAAGTACGCTTCTACTTCTGCGCCGAGAAACCCTACTACACTTTGGTAAAACTCTAATAAATACCTTATAGACAAGGATGGCATACCCCCAATGGAGAGTATGCCTC
The DNA here is from genome assembly GCA_045645425.1 of Barnesiella sp. Lineage (GTDB taxonomy): Bacteria > Bacteroidota > Bacteroidia > Bacteroidales > Barnesiellaceae_A > Barnesiella_A. The sequence goes on along the minus strand of JAZRIS010000014.1, from coordinate 20,656 downwards.
CTTGTTTGTTTAAAACATCACAAATACAATCACAATGCAAAAAAGGTTTTTATTACTCATTGCAACACTGCTCGCAGCAGTAACATCATGGGCACAATCGACCGGTACTTACTCTACCAGCCCCTCGCCCCTCGATGCCGACAAGCAAGGTAAAATCACTTGGATTGACACCCAAAAAATCTTTGCTCCCGAAGACGAACTCTATGTACACATAGGTGTTGTAGATGAAAAAGAAGTATGGCACAATGGTCCCAAAGAATGGTGTGACAACGATGCCAAATACAAAATGACAAAAGAGAGTGAAGGCAAATGGTCTATCACACTCGGCCCCACAGTACGTCAATACTTTGGCGCCTCTATCGAGATAAACACCATAGGTGTGGTAATACGCAACGCCGATGGCACCAAGCAAACACGCCCCGACATCATGTTGCCCTGTAAGGATGGTGCATTGTATGCCAAGCTGACAGGTATTCCCGATGCAGGTGTTATTGCAGTAGGTGAGTCACTCACAATCTCGGCCGGTGCAACACAACCCGCCAACATTACACTCACCATTACAGGTCCCGATGGTACAATAACTCACACTGCAAGCGACACAAAGACGCTTGACGTGCCTGTTACCTTTGCTACTCAAGGCGACTACACATTCAACGTGAAAGTAGCTGCCGGTGAAGAGAGCAACGAAATCAACGGTCGCCTCACCGTATGTGGTGCTGTCGTTGTAGAAAATCGCCCCGCCGGTACCAAAGAAGGTATCAACGTTATAGACCAAAATACCGTAACATTTGTGCTCTTCGACTTGGACAAGACCAAGAAATATAGCAAATATGTATTCTGGGTAGGTGACAACACCGATTGGGATATCAAGAACGACTACATGATGAAGCGCGACAATACCAACAACTGCTGGTGGATAACCATCAATGGTCTTGAGCCCGGCAAAGAGTATGCCTTCCAATATCATGTGATACCTACCAAGGGCGACGCTATACGTTTTGCCGACCCCTATTCTACCAAGATACTCGATCCTTGGAACGACAAATGGATTGACGAGGCTGCATACCCCAACTTGCGCGAATTCCCCGAAAAGGCTTGGGAGCAACCTGCAACCGTATTTAAAACTACCGGCTCGGACTACAAGTGGAAAGTAAACGACTTCAAGGTGAAAAACCGCGACAACTTGGTAATCTACGAGTTGCTTTTCCGCGACTTTACCGAAGAAAAGACCGTGAAGGCCGCCATGAAGAAACTCCCCTACTTGCAAGAACTCGGTGTAAACGCCATCGAGTTGATGCCCGTACAAGAGTTTGACGGCAACCTCAGCTGGGGTTACAATCCTGCCTACTTCTTTGCACTCGACAAGGCATACGGTACCGACGAGGACTATCGCATGTTTATCGACGAGTGTCACAAATTGGGTATCGCCGTATTCTTCGACGTAGTTTATAACCACGCTACCGGCAACTTCCCCTACTGTAAGTTGTGGTGGGATGCCAAGAACAACCGCACATCGGCTGTCAATCCTTGGTTTAACGTTACAGCTCCCCACCCCTTCAGCGTATTCCACGACTTCAACCACACTGTTGCCGAGGTAAAAACCTTTGTAAAACGCAACCTCCAATACCTCCTCACCGAGTACAAGATTGATGGTTTCCGTTTTGACCTTACCAAGGGCTTTACCAACCGTCCTTGCAACGAAAACACTGCTTCAGACTACGACCAAGGCCGTATAGACATTCTCAAAGAGTATCACAAAGCTATCAAAGAGGTACGTCCCGATGCATGCATGATACTTGAGCACCTCTGTGCAGAGAGCGAGGAGCGTGTATTGGCACAAGACGGCATGATGTGCTGGCGCAACATGAACCACGAGTATTGCGAAGGTGCAATGGGCTATGTATGTGACGTAAACGGCGTATATGCCAACGGTAACAACATGCCCAAAAACGGCTTGGTAGGCTACATGGAGAGCCACGACGAGGAGCGCACAACATACAAGGCTGCTACATATGGATATATGAAGGTGAAAACCGACCACGCTACTCGTATGAACCAAGCAATAGCCAATGCTGCTCAATTCCTCACCGTTCCCGGTCCCAAGATGATATGGCAATTTGGTGAGTTGGGCTATGACTATAGCATCGACTATAACGGCGACCGCACAGCCGAGAAACCCGTGAAATGGGACTATGCAGACGACCCCGACCGCAAACGCTTGTACAACGCATACTCTATGTTGAATGCCGTGCGCAACGTACATCCCGAACTATTTGCCACCAATGCAACCTTCACATCTAAGTTGGGCAGAGGCGACTGGTATAACGGACGTTTCGTAACATTGACATCGGCCGACGGCACCAAGAGCCTCGTTGTTGCCATCAACCTCACCGAAAAAGATGGAAACTTCACCATCAATTTCCCCAAAACAGGTACATGGACCAACTTGCTCACCAAGGCCACTCTCAATGTAAGCAACACCAGCTATACACACGCTGTTCCCGCCAACAGTTGCGTTATCTACACCAACTTTACCGTAACAGGTGTTGAAGATGTAGAGAACGACAAGGTAGAGTGTACAGTATATCCCAACCCCGCTACCGACTATGTATATACCAATACTCAAGGTGAGTTGTCGGTATATAACCTTGCCGGTGCAGTTGTGAAGCAAGCCGAAGGCAACTGCGTAGAAGTGCGCGACCTCCCTGCCGGCATGTACATCCTCAACGTGAAAAATGGCAATAGCAACAATAGCTTGAAATTCGTAAAGAAATAATTGATATTTTTCAATAAAACCTGTCAGAGCCTGAAGTTTTCTCACAACTTCAGGCTCTTTTTATATACTAAACTGCATTTTTATACGGTATAAATATTTCATATTTCAAAAGAATAACTATCTTTACATCGAAAAAATTATACTCAGACAACAAATTTAGAAACATCACATGAGAGCAAATAATCTCTCATACATCTACCAAGCACTATGGAAAGCACACTATTCTCACGGCTCGATACATTCATGAAATATAAGGGCCTCAATGACAACCGTATAACTGTACAAGCCAAAATTGCCGTAGGCACATTGGGAAAACAAAGGCGCTCGGGCAAAGGCCTGTCGTACGATAGCATAGTAAAGATATTGCGTACCTACCCCGAGCTCAACCCCTCATGGTTTATATTGGGTAAAGGCGAAATGCTCATTACCGGCAACGAAATGCCCGATAACTGCGACACAGTATTGCAAGACTTGAAAACACAAAGCGAAATAATAATAAAACAACAAGAAAAGATAAATCTACTCATCAGCCAACTCGACTACATACGCACGCAGATTGCCATCAACCAAGAGTTGCTACAATCGCTATCGGAACAAATAAAATAGAGAAAAGTCGGTGTCTTATGACACAATAGATAACAGGCACAAGGCTTGATGTGATGCCTCAGCATCTATGATTATAAAAAAAGAACATCGACGCTCGCAACAGCGAGCCAAGGCATATAAAGCAACGAAGGAGAATATCTTGCGATATTCTCCTTTGTGTATTCTTTGGGAGACAGTTTCCTGCTCTCCAAGGGACACAAACCTTGTATCCCACCTTTTTCAAGGCTTTGTGGCTTCCCTATCTCACGACAGCACCACTATCACTAACAATCTTCTTATTCCTAAACCTTATGAAAACCTAACAATCAAATCTAACTTTAAACAATCTAACCTTAAAAACCTATTTTAACCAATTTTTGTGCGATAATAAAACCAATCTTTACCTTAACCTATTTATGGGGTCTGCATCACAAATGCAGAGTGTGAAAAGACTCATCTGTCATTCACGATGCAAAGGTAAGCACAGCCTACCAACCACACAACAAAGAAATATGAATTTTGTTGATTAAAGAAATGCAAACGTTTGCGACATGCCATCTATCACTGCATTACAAAGATAGAGGAGGTATGTGCAACACAAAAAGCAGGGTCGTTGCATAGATTTGCACAAACCATTGCACCGCACAAGATGCGAAATAGAGATATAAAATAGGATATGAGCAGAATTTTTTTTACATTTGCATCGAATAGTATATTATTATAACGAATAGTAGATTATAAGAAGTATGAACATCTTAGAACTCAGCGAACAAGAAATAATACGTCGCAACAGCATGGAAGAATTGCGTCGTATAGGTATTGAGCCCTATCCCGCAGCAGAATATTCGGTAAACGCATATACCACAGAGATAAAAGAAAACTTCAGCGATGAAGCCGAGCCCCGCCAAGTATCGGTAGCCGGCCGTATCATGAGCCGTCGCATCATGGGCAAGGCCTCGTTTATGGAGCTCAAAGACTCACAAGGTCGCATACAAGTATATATATCGCGAGATGACCTCTGCCCCGGCGAGGACAAGGAGTTGTACAACACTGTCTTCAAGAAACTATTGGACATAGGCGACTTTGTAGGTATCAAGGGATTTGTTTTCCGCACTCAGATGGGCGAGATTACCATTCACGCACAAGAGCTCACCGTCTTGTCCAAATCGTTGCGCCCCCTCCCCATCGTCAAGATGAAAGATGGTGTGGTATATGATGCCTTCAGCGACCCCGAATTGCGCTATCGCCAACGCTACGTCGATTTGGTAGTAAACGAGGGCGTAAAAGATATATTCATGAAGCGTGCCACCGTATTCAATACCATGCGCGACTTTATGAACTCACATGGCTACATCGAGGTAGATACTCCCGTGTTGCAAGCCATCCCCGGAGGAGCCGCCGCTCGCCCCTTCATCACACATCACAATGCACTCGACATACCCTTGTATCTGCGCATCGCCAATGAGTTGTATCTCAAACGACTCATCGTGGGCGGATTTGAAGGTGTGTATGAGTTCTCGCGCAACTTCCGCAATGAAGGTATGGACCGCACTCACAACCCCGAGTTTACCTGTATGGAGTTGTATGTGTCGTACAAAGACTATAATTGGCTCATGAGCTTCACCGAAGAGATGCTCGAAAAGATATGTATTGCCGTAAACGGAACAACCGAAATAACCATAGGTGACAATCAAGTGAGCTTCAAAGCACCCTATCGTCGTGTAACAATGATAGATGCCATCAAGGAACACACCGGAATAGACATTACCGGCATGGGCGAAGAGGAATTGCGCAATGTGTGCCGTGAGTTGGGTATAGAGACCGACGAAACCATGGGTAAAGGCAAGCTTATCGACGAGATTTTTGGCGAGAAATGCGAGGGCAACTATATACAACCCACCTTTATCACCGACTATCCCATCGAGATGTCACCTCTCACCAAGCGTCACCGCAACAACCCCAATTTGACCGAGCGTTTTGAGTTGATGGTAAATGGTAAAGAGCTTGCCAACGCCTACTCGGAGTTGAACGACCCCGTAGATCAACGCGAGCGATTCATGTACCAGCTCAGTCTGTCGGAAAAAGGCGACGACGAAGCCATGTTTATCGACCAAGACTTCTTGCGCGCCCTCGAATATGGTATGCCTCCCACAGCAGGTATTGGTATAGGTATAGACCGTCTGGTAATGTTCATGACCAACCAAGCTACTATCCAAGAGGTATTGCTCTTCCCCCAAATGCGTCCCGAAAAGACACAAAAGCGTGACAACGAGGCAGCCTACACAGCCATTGGCGTACCCGCCGAATGGGTAGCTCCTATACAGAAAGCCGGATACCTCACCGTAGCAGATATGGCCGATGTAAATCCAGCCAAATTGCACCAAGAAATATGTGGCGTAAATAAAAAATACAAACTCAATTTGCCCAATCCCACTATCGAAAACGTAACAGAGTGGATTGCGCAAATACAAAAATAACGACTATGCAACCCACCGGTAAAATAGCCATTATGGGCGGTGGCAGCTGGGCTACCGCATTGGCCAAACTCGTTCTTAACAACGAACAGAGAATATTGTGGTATATGCGTCGCGACGACCGTATTGCCGACTTTATTCGCGATGGTCACAACCCGGCCTACCTCTCGGATGTGGCATTTGATCCAAGTCGCATCGACTTCAGCTCCGACATCAATCAAGTTGCAAACGAAGCCGACACACTTGTCTTTGCAACACCCTCTCCCTATCTCAAATCGCACCTTGAGAAACTTACAGCCGATATAAAAGACAAATTTATCGTTACTGCCATCAAGGGTATTGTTCCTGACGAAAATCTTATTGTTACCGACTACTTCAAGCAAGTGTATGGTGTAGAAGATTGCAATATGGCCGTAATCGGAGGTCCCTGCCACGCAGAAGAGGTTGCCCTCGAACGCCTGTCATACCTCACCGTTGGCTGTCAGGATGTAGAGCGTGCCCGCAGCTTTGCCAAGGCTCTCTCATGCAACAAACTTCGCACCATCGTATCGTCCGATGTGATGGGTATAGAGTATTGTGCTGTGCTCAAGAACGTATATGCTATTGCATCGGGTGTGTGTCAAGGCTCGCGATGTGGCGACAACTTCCAAGCGATGCTCGTGTCCAATGCACTCAAGGAGATGTCACACTTCTTGCAAGTTGCCTCGCCCGATATTGTACGCGATATGAGCGACTCGGTGTATCTGGGCGACCTGCTTGTCACCGCATACTCACGCTTCAGCCGCAACCACAATTTTGGCACAATGATAGGACGCGGATATTCGGTCAAAGCAGCTCAAGTAGAGATGGATATGATAGCCGAGGGCTACTACGGCACCAAGTGTATGCACGAGGTAAATTCACGTTACGAAGTACCCATGCCCATTCTCGACTGCATGTACGACATACTATACCGTCGCGTATCGGTAAAGAAAGCCATTGCTCGCATGGCCGACACATTCTTATAAACAATACAACTCTTCAATAGGAAAAAAGAAATGGAAAAAAAGATTAACTTGATTATTGACAAGGCTCTGGGCACTATCAGCCGCGAAGACGTTTTGGCTCTCGAAGGCAAGGCGATGAACGGCATAGAGCAATTACATAAAGGTACAGGCCTTGGTAACGACTTTCTTGGCTGGCTCAATCTTCCTGCCGAGATTACTGAAGCACACTTGCAAGATGTAGAAGATGCTGCACGCAAGTTGCAATCGAAATGCGAAATTGTTGTCGTAATAGGTATCGGTGGTAGCTATCTCGGCGCAAAAGCTGTTATTGAAGCACTCTCAAACAGCTTTGAAATGCTTCGTCGCAAACACGACGCTCCCATCGTACTTTTTGCCGGACAAAACATCGGCGAGGACTACCTCTATGAGTTGCAAGAACTTCTTGCCGACCGCCAATTTGGTATTGTTGTCATCTCCAAGTCGGGTACAACAACCGAGCCCGCCATAGCATTCCGTCTGCTCAAAGAGCAACTCGAAAAGCAAGTAGGCAAGGAAGAGGCAGGAGAGCGCATCGTTGCCGTTACCGATGCCGCCCGTGGCGCATTGCGCAAGTTGGCCGATACCGAAGGTTACAAGACATTTGTTATCGAAGACAATGTAGGTGGTCGTTTCTCGGTACTTTCGCCCGTAGGTTTGTTACCTATTGCCATTGCAGGCTATGACGTTCGTGCCCTTGTTGCAGGTGCCGTTGAGATGCAAAAGGCTTGTGGCGAAGATGTTCCTTTCGCTCAAAACCCTGCCGCCATTTATGCCGCAACACGCAATGCCCTCTATCAATCGGGCAAAAAAATAGAAATTCTTGCCAATTTCAACCCCAAATTGCACTTCCTCGCCGAGTGGTGGAAACAACTCTATGGCGAGAGCGAGGGTAAAGACCACCTTGGCATCTTCCCCGCATCGGTAGATTTTACTACCGACCTTCACTCAATGGGTCAGTGGATACAAGATGGCGAGCGCACTATTTTTGAAACCGTTCTTTCGGTAGGCTCTATGCACCATGAGGTAGTAATTCCTGCCGACAAAGACAACCTCGACGGACTCAACTTCCTCGCCGGCAAGCGAGTAGATGAAGTAAACCAAATGGCCGAGTTGGGCACACAAATTGCCCACGTTGATGGCGGTGTACCCAACATCAAGATTGAAATCCCCGCTCTTACCGAGCGTTATTTGGGTCAGCTCATTTATTTCTTCGAGAAGGCTTGCGGTATCAGCGGCTACATTCTCGGTGTCAATCCCTTCAACCAACCCGGTGTTGAGGACTACAAGCGCAACATGTTTGCCCTACTCGACAAGCCCGGCTATGAGGCCGAGAGCAAAGCTATCCGCGAAAGATTGTAAAAACAACATCGCATAATCCTCTCAACGATATGCACCGAGCTGGTGCATATCGTTTTTTTTGTTACCTTTGTGCTCAATAACCACGAAAAAAACAAATATGGATACACTATACCCCAAACTCATTACCGATGCACTCTCGCAAGTGCGTTATCCCGGCAATGGCAAGAGTCTTGTCGAGAATGACATGATCGAAGACGACATCCGCATAGATGGTCGCAAGGTAAGTTTTACACTTATATTTGACAAAGAGAACGACCCCTTTATACGCTCGGTTGTCAAGGCTGCCGAGGCCGCCATCCTCACATTTGTTGCCCCCGATGTGGAGATACAAGGCAATATCGGTGTCAAATTTCGTGTAGCGGCACGCCCCACCCGCGAAAATCCACTACCCGGAGTCAAGAACATTATTGCCGTATCGTCGGGCAAAGGCGGCGTGGGTAAATCTACCGTTGCATCCAATCTGGCGGTAGCACTTGCCATGTCGGGCTACAAGGTAGGATTGTTGGATGCCGATATTTTTGGCCCTTCGGCTCCCAAGATGTTCGATATCGAAGACGAAAAAGTGTATGCCGAGGAACGCAACGGACACAGCTACATCGTGCCCATCGAGAAGTATGGTGTAAAGGTGCTATCAATAGGCTTCTTTGTAAACAAGGAAGATGCCGTACTATGGCGCGGAGGCATGGCCAGCAACGCCTTGAAACAACTCATCACCGATGCCGCATGGGATGAGCTTGACTTCTTTGTACTCGACCTCCCTCCCGGCACAAGCGACATCCACCTCACGTTGGTACAGACATTGGGCATCACCGGAGCCATAGTAGTAACCACACCGCAAGAGGTAGCATTGGCCGATGCACGCAAAGGCATAAGCATGTTTATGGGCGACAAGGTAAATGTACCCATCTTGGGCTTGGTAGAGAACATGAGCTGGTTTACCCCCGCCGAGTTACCCAACAATCGCTATTACATCTTTGGCAAAGAGGGAGGCAAACGCCTTGCCGAGGAAATGGGAGTAGCCTTGCTGGGACAAATACCCTTGGTGCAAAGTATATGTGACGGAGGTGATGCCGGACATCCGGTTGCGCTGGACGATACAGCATCGGGATTGGCGTTCCGCATGCTTGCCACCGAGGTAATCAATGCAGTAGAACACCGCAACACCACACAACCCGCCACACAAAAGGTAGAGCTTAATCACTGATAATATCTCAAACGATATTGACAATCACAAGAGGCTGCGTCAAAATGAAAATTTTGGCTCAGCCTCTTCTCTTTTGTGCAAATTAACACAACTCAAATCACTGAAGTTGAGGGGAAAAGAAGCGAACATAGGCATATAATTGAGCCCATACAATAGAATTGTCAATCATGACACACTGCGCTCTATAAGAGAGGTAGATACGAAAAAAACAGGGCTTTGCCTCTTTGTGCAAAACCCTGTCTATAATCTGTAAAAGTCTTATTAGAGCAATTTTTTAACTTTCTCTTCGAGTTGAGCTTTGTTGGCCGAGCCTACATGTTTATCAACTAATTGACCATCTTTGAAGAACAACAAAGTGGGGATATTGCGGATACCATACTCGCCACTTATCTCGTCGCCTTCATCAACATTGTATTTACCGATAGTCACTTGACCTTCGTATTGAGCAGCAAGCTCATCTACAAAAGGACCTATTTGGCGGCAAGGGCCACACCATTCTGCCCAGAAGTCAATAACTACGGGCTTGCCCGATGCGATAAGTTCTTTTCCTAATTCGTCTGTGATTTTTAGTGCCATAGTATTTCAATTTAAGCGTTAATAATAATCTTTTTAAGGCTCTACAAAAATAAGAAATGTAATATAGATATACAAGCAATTTAAGTGTTAAATTTTACAATTATAGCCAAAAGAATTGTCAGTATCACATTCATTTTTTATCTTTGCAACACATAAGTTGCTTATGCATAACCTCAAACATGTCATATCGGTAAGCTTTTTGATGTTGTCAGCACTCTTCATTGTGACAACATCGATAATACCTCATCATCACTGCGATGATGGCAGTATATGTCTTATTCCCGATATGCACAATGGCGAGCATCATCACGACAGCAGTGGCTGTGATGATAATTGCGCCATGAATGTAGAGTTGATACAAGATGCAACGCAAATAGCCCATGCGTCAAAAGCCGGCTTTATACCCCAACTTATTGCCATCTTACCCTCGCAAGGCTCACTATTGCCCGAGCCTATCGAACAATCGACAACTCTCTCATTTGTCTTCATCTTATACGCATACCACGACATAATAGGCTCGTCGTGTGGCCTGCGTGCGCCACCGACAATGGCTTGATAGCACCCACCCCGGCGTAAAAGGGGAATTTTTCCTTATATATTATATACATTATAAAATTAACCTTTGTACGCCTCTGCGCCATAGAGCTTGGAGCGTACAACTTCACCCATATAAATTATACGACAATGAAGAAGCATCTTATCACTATGCTCACAATCGTTGCTTATTTGTTGGCCGGATGCGCCAATCACTCACACGATGAGCACAACCATGACGGACACAATCACGATGGTCATCAGCACCATGCCACCGAGGCTCACGGTCACGACCACAGCGGACACAACCACAACCACAGTGGTCACAACCACGACCACAGTGGACATAATCACGACCATGCACACAATCACGAGAACGGCATTTCGCTCAAACCCGGTGAGGTAGAAGCCATCGGACTCACTACCGAAACAATCACGCCTGCTCCCTTTACATCGGTAATAAAATGTACCGGAGAGATAACCGGCGCAACAGGTGATGTCATGACCATAGTAGCACCTCAATCGGGTACTGTACACTACAACCGTGCATGGGCCGATGGCTCGGCAATATCGGCAGGAGCTACACTTTTCACCATTTCATCGCGCAATGTAGGTAGCGGTGATGCCGCCGAGCGTGCTCGCATCAGCTACGAAACAGCTCTCGCTGCTTACAACCGTGCCGAAAAATTGGTTAAGGACAATATCATCTCTCAACGCGAGTATGAAGCTACCCGCGAGAGCTACGAACAAGCACGCTTGGCATACGAAGCGATGGGTAGCAGCAACACTGCCGGCTCGGAAGCTCGTGCGACCAAAGCAGGATATATCACCCGCTTGTGGGTAGGCGAAGGCGACTATGTAGAGGCCGGTGCTCCGTTGGCAACCATAGCCCAAAACAAACGCTTGCAACTGCGTGCCGACGTACCTCAACGATACTACAACGAATTGCCTACAATTACATCGGCCAACTTTGTTACCTCATACGACAACGAAGTATATGAGCTATCGCAGATGAACGGCAAGTTGCTATCTTACGGTCGCAATGCCGGCGAAACATCATACTTTGTACCCGTAACATTCGACTTTGACAACCGCGCCGCCATTGTACCCGGCTCAAGTGTCGATGTATATTTGTTGGGAAAGACCCGCAATGATGTTATCAGCATTCCCATGGCTGCGCTCACCGAAGAACAAGGCCTCTTCTTTGTGTATCGTCGCTTGTGCGAAAACGACTTTGAGAAAGTAGAAGTCACAACAGGCATAGGCAATGGCAGTCGCATAGAAATCTTGTCGGGAGTAAAACCCGGTGACAAGATTGTTGTAAACGGAGTATATCGCGTAAGATTGGCCGGTGCAAGCAACGCACTCCCTCCTGCACATAACCACAACCACTAAAAACACGATGCGTTATGCTGAATAAAATTATAGAATTTTCATTACACAACCGTCTGCTGGTTGCTATTATATCGGCCCTTATACTTGTATTGGGCATATATAGTGTATCGAAAATGGAGGTCGATGTATTTCCCGACCTCAATGCTCCCACCGTTGTGGTACTGACCGAGGCTGCCGGTATGGCACCCGAAGAGGTTGAACGCCTCGTAACCTACCCCATAGAAACAAGTGTAAACGGTGCTACCGGTGTGCGTCGCGTGCGCTCTTCTTCTACTACCGGCTTCTCGGTGGTATGGGTAGAATTTGATTGGGGTACCGACCTATATCTTGCACGTCAAATCACCTCGGAACGATTGGTGCAACTTGGCGAGGTACTGCCCGAAGGTGTAGGTACACCCACAATGGCTCCTCAGTCATCTATCCTCGGTGAGATGATGATTATAGGTCTTACCGCCGACTCTACTTCTTTGCGCGACATACGCACTATTGCCGACTGGACTATACGTCCTCGTCTGTTATCCATCAGTGGTGTGGCGCAAGCTACCGTGATAGGAGGTGAAATCAAAGAGTATCGCATAGCCGTCGATCCGGCTCGCATGAAACACTATGGTGTGACACTCGATGAGGTATTGGCAGCCTCGCGCAATATGAACAACAATGCCAATGGTGGTATCATATATGAGTATGGCAACGAATATATTGTACGCGGCGACATCACCACCACCAGCACCGAGGAGATAGGTCTTGCCGTTGTAAAGCGCATTGATGGCAAGCCCATTGTTCTGGCCGATGTGGCCGATGTGGTAATCAGCGACAAATCGCCCAAATTGGGTATGGCCTCGGTAGAGGCTCAACCTGCTGTTCTCATTACCGTCAAGAAACAACCCAATACCGGCACCATAGAACTTACCGAAAATATTGAAGCTGCACTTGCCGACTTGCAGAAAAACCTGCCAAGCGACATCAAGGTATCGACCAACATCTTCAAGCAATCGCACTTTATCAACAACTCAATCAACAACGTGCAAAGTGCGCTTATCGAGGGTGCTATCTTTGTGATTATTGTGCTCTTCTTCTTCTTGATGAATACCCGCACAACAATTATATCACTCACAGCCATTCCGCTATCGGCAATTATCTCATTGCTCACGCTCAACGCTTTGGGTCTTACCATCAACACCATGAGTTTGGGAGGTCTTGCTATTGCTATCGGCTCGCTTGTGGATGATGCTATTGTCGATGTAGAGAATGTATATAAACGCCTGCGCGCCAATCGACTGCTTCCTCCCGAGCAACGTCAAAAGACTATTGACATTGTCTTTGAGGCATCGAAGGAGGTGCGCATGCCCATCCTCAACTCTACCCTTATCATCATGGTGAGCTTCATGCCCTTGTTCTTCCTATCGGGTATGGAAGGCCGCATGTTGCGCCCATTGGGTATTGCATTCCTCGTTGCTCTTGTAGCTTCGACAGTAGTGGCTCTCACCCTCACTCCCGTGATGTGTAGCTACCTGCTCAATGGCAACAAAGCACTGAAAGAGGACAAAGAGCCTTGGGTATCTCGCAAGTTGCAAGGCGTATATAACCGAGCCTTGTCGTGGGCAATGTTGCACAAAAAAGCTGTATTGAGCTCTGCCATAGCCATATTTGTGGTTGCATTGGGTACCTTCTTCACATTGGGTCGCAGCTTCTTGCCTCCTTTCAATGAAGGCTCATTCACCATCAATGCGGCAACTCTGCCCGGTGTGTCGCTCGAAGAGTCGGACCGCATAGGCCGAGAAATAGAAAAACTTCTATTGGAAGTGCCCGAAATACAGACAGTGGCACGCAAAACCGGTCGTGCAGAGTTGGACGAGCATGCCTTTGGTGTGAATGCTTGTGAAATAGAGGCACCGTTCAAACTTGACAAACGCTCGGCAAGCGAAGTAAAAGCCGACATCCGCGAGAAATTGTCGGTATTGTCGGGTGTGAGTGTCGAGATAGGACAACCCATTTCTCACCGCATCGATGCCATGTTGTCGGGTACAAAATCTCAAATTGCCATTAAGCTCTTTGGCGAAGACCTCAAGCGCATGTACGACATAGGCTTGCAAATACAAAGTCTGGCCGCAGGTGTAGAAGGTGTTGTCGATCTCAATGTAGAACAACAGATAGAACGTCCCCAACTACACATTGTACCTCGTCGCGACCTTTTGGCTCGCTATGGTATCACCATGCCCGAGTTTATCGAATTTATCAATGTGGCAATGGGTGGCGAGGTCGTATCGCAAATATATGACGGCGACCGCACATTTGACCTCACTGTGAAAATGAAAGACGAAAACCGAGATACTGCCGAACAACTCAAGGAAATCATGATAGATACTCCCGAAGGCAAAGTACCCCTGATACAAGTGGCAGAAGTGCGCTCGGCTATGGGTCCCAATACAATCAATCGCGAGAATGTAAAACGCAAGATTGTTATCTCAGCCAACGTTGCCGACCGTGATATGCGAGGTGTGGTAGATGACATTCGCAAGCTCGTCGATGATAATATCAAGATGCCCGAAGGTTACTACATAGAATATGGAGGACAGTTTGAGAGCGAAAAAGAGGCTTCACGCACCTTGTTTGTCGCATCTATGGCTTCTATTCTCATTATCTTCATGTTGCTCGTTCAACAATTCAAGAGTGCAGGACAATCGGCCATTATCCTCATCAACTTGCCTTTGGCTCTCATCGGAGGTATCTTTACATTGCGATTTACATCGGGTGAAGTAAGCATCCCTGCCATCATTGGTTTTATATCGCTATTTGGTATTGCTACTCGTAACGGTATGTTGCTCATTTCGCGCTACAACCATTTGCGTGAGGAGGGTATGCCGCTCAATGATGCCGTACTCAAAGGCTCGCTCGACCGCCTCAATCCCATCTTGATGACAGCTCTCACATCGGCTCTGGCCCTCATCCCGCTTGCTGTCAATGGTAGCGCTCCGGGCAACGAGATACAAAGCCCCATGGCACAAGTAATCTTGGGTGGATTGCTCAGTTCTACCCTGCTCAATGCTTTTGTCATACCTCTTGTTTACATACTTATGAACCGTAAAAACGTAAAAGCATGAAACGATATATCATTCTATTAACCACTCTTGCGGCGACATGCGCAATGGCACAATCGCCTATCGAGAGCATCTTGCAGAGTGTTGCCGATAACAACAATAGCATCAAAGCCACACAACAAGATGTATCGGCAGCGCAAACCGAGTTGTCGGCCGAGAATTGCTTGGAGAACACCTCTTTTGAGTTTGAATACTTGTGGGCCGAGAAGCAAGTGCCCGGAGGAAACAAATATGGTTTCTCTATCATGCAAGGATTTGACTTTCCCACAGTATATGGCCAACGTCGCAAGCTCATCAATGCCCAAAATGCATTGGGTGCATCGGAGATAGGTTTCGTGCGACAAAGCATATTGCTTGATGCTCGCAACCTATATATCAAAATCGTATATCTCAACAAGCAAATAGAACTTGTGTCCGAGCGTGAGCGCATAGCCCGCTCGCTGGTAGATATGTACCACACACGATTGGATGCAGGCGATGCAAGTCGCTTGGATGTAAACAAGGTAGAGATAGAACGATTGAGCCAATCGAGCAAGCTCAAGATGCTCATCAGCGAGCGCAAGGCTGCCATCAATGACCTGATTGCTTGCAATGGCGGACACGCACTACCCGCAGATGCCATGCAATTTACGCAATATCCTATAATGGCTATGCCCGCCTCGCTTGAGGAGATTACCACCCAATGGCAAGAGTCCGACGCATCAATAACCTTGTTGCGCAAGCAACAACTACTTGCCGAGTCGTTTACCGCCGTAAGCAAAGAAGGCTGGATACCCTCCTTTGAAATTGGCTACAAACAGGCTTATGAAGTAGGCGATATGTTCTATGGACTTGCAGTGGGCATCTCATTGCCATTGTTCAAGACAAGCAACGAAGTGAAAACAGCACAAGCCCGCGCCCTGTCACTCTCCTTGCAAAACGACGATGCAAACGTAAAATTGGCAGCCGAGGTATCACAACTCTACAACGAGGCAACAGCACTCATTGCAGCCCTCGACGACTACACATTGCTCACTCGACAAGACAGCCGACAAATGTTGCTCAAAGCTCTTGAAGAGGGACAAATATCGTTGGTAGAGTATATGAGCGACATAGCCCAACTCAACGAAGCCGAGGAAAACAGATTGTTGCTCGAATACCAATACAACTTGGCACTATCCAAGCTCAACCGCAACAACCTATAATAGACAAGCAACCTATAACCCAAGACGATGTGTCGCTATCTGCAAGCCGACACATCGTCTTGGCTATTTGAGCAAAAAGCATTGCGATATGCGTTGCTCATTGCGCTATTTATTGTAACTTTGCCCCATATCATCACACACATATATATGAGAGGAATACTTGCATTGGCAACAATAATCGTGGCGACACTATGCCTATCGACAAGGGCAAGCGACATCACAGCCATCGACAACGACACTATCTATACACCACAAGAAGTAATAGAACAGATAGGCGACACACCCACCGTATTTGTACTATCCAAAGGCGAAGAATTTTATCGTAACAAATATGTGCAAATGACCTATGTGGGAGTACCCCTCGTCATAGCAGGTATTGCCTCACAACAATACATTGCACAGAGTTTCTATGACTTGCGCAATGCCTACACCCCCGATTATCATTGCGAGGTAGATGACTACCTGCAATTTGCCCCGGGAGTGGCAGCCGTCATAATGAAAGCATGCGGAGTGCAGAGCCGCAGCTCATGGGGGCGCATGGTTGTATCGGATGCCTTCTCGGTAGCCATCATGGCTGCCCTTGTCAATGGTATCAAATATTCGGTAGGGACACTCCGACCCGATGGCTCAACCTACAACTCCTTCCCCTCGGGACACACCGCAACCGCCTTCACTGCAGCACACATATTGCACAAAGAGTATGGCGAATTGAGCCCATGGATAAGCGTTGGAGGCTACACTGTGGCTACCTTTGTAGGCGTATCGCGCATCCTCAACAACCGACATTGGATATCTGACGTATTGGCCGGAGCCGGCATAGGTATTCTATCGACCGAACTCGGCTACTTCTTGGCCGACCTTATATTCAAAGACAAAGGACTGCACGACTTTGGCGAGCCCGATTTCACCATTCCACACGCCCCATCACAAATAGGCATAACAATGGGTATGCAATTTCCACTATCGGCCATAGAACTCGGCAACGGCCAGCGCCTCACATCGGCCATAGGCAGTCGCATGGGTGTAGATGGCGCATGGTATATCAATAGTAATTGGGGTATAGGAGGCTCGGCAACCGTAGCATCGCTGCCAACCATACTCGAAAGCCGCCCCGAAGAGCCGCTCTCCATAGATGCCGCCACAGTAGCCGCCGGAGTGTATGGCTCGTTACCCTTGGGCGAGAACTCACGTTTTCGTATCTCTATGAAAGCATTGGCAGGATGCAATTTTATGGCACACACCGACATCATACCCAACGCCATGACCAGCGACGATGCCGGCTTTTATTACGAATTGGGGCTTTCACTCTCATTCTTGGCGCAACGACACTTTGCCGCCAATATATTCTGCGACTATGGAGGCTACACATTCGGAGCCACCCACACAGCACTACCCGACTACGGATTGTATCGCACAGGCCACCACAACTACATGATGCACAACCTCACAACAGGCATCACCACATCGATACTCTTTTAGAAAAAGAGTTGATAACAAATCCGTTCCCATCATACCCCTGCAGCAAGAGAACATTGTTGCACATCAAGAGTATGATGCCAAATTCAGGTTCATGGTATAAAGAAAAAAGTCGGTTGTCCATAATGATTATCAGACAACCGACTGTAATATAAATGCCCAATCCCTCGGCTATTTTTTTGAAACTACATTACCTTTTGTATCAAGCAAGTACCATTCATAGGTGCTATTTGGCTGCACTTCAAACAACTCCTTTGATATCATATTGATATCCGAGTAGATTGCAGGCGTGATAGGTTCGCCCGTTATACGATTCATAATACCATAGCTGTTTATCACCTCATACTTTACATAGTCGGCAAAAGCATATTGTAATTCACCATTGTCGTTATAGCCTGTCGGATAAGTGAGATAATAGGTATTTTCATACATAAACGGATGCACAATGTTACCATCAAAATCTACTTGCCACTGTCTGCCTCCTTGTGCCAGCACAAAACCTTCCGGAATAATGGTGATATATCCATATTGAGCAGGATATACAATAGTAGCATTGGCATCAAGAATACCAAACATACCGTCCTTGACAATCACACGATAGCCACTCTTGTGAGGAGCCCATATTTCATCGTACGAAGGCTCTACAACCCAGTTGCCGTTCTTGTCTATCAATCCCAAATCGCCATCCTTATTTGTCATTATACAATAGCCATTGTGGTATAGGTAGCCCCAATCCCACATACGGCACTCGTCGGAGTAGTCATATTGGAATGGAATTACAACCTCATTCTCGGTGTTGATAAAACCTACTTTGCCATCTTTCATTACGGCGGCAAGACCTTCGGAGAAAATCCATGCCTTGTGGTAATTATTCTTTTCGGCATCAATCACTATTTGGCCGTTTTGGGCATTGATAAAGCCACGCTTGCCGTCCATGGCATAGACAACCAACGAATCATTCTCCGGAGGAGTAGTAACCCAATCCACTTTGGGCGTGGTATATTTATCCGTACAATGGTTATATACACGCACCTTGTGATCGCGGAAAGCATGTATCTCTATATTTTTTGAGATATGCTCATCTTCCCAATACTTTCGGCCATGCTCCCTATTGTAATTATAATAAGCAATAAATACCACATAGCACAGCGAGATAATAATCAGTATGGAGGCAATCGCCCTGCGTACCCACTTTGAGCGATTTTTCCACCAATTACAAATGGTACGCCAAGCAAGGCGACCTGCGGCAACCAAAGCCGTGAGAATCAAGGCAACTACACCGAGCAGTCCCTGAAAGATTTGAGTCAGTCGTTTCATGTTATTCTGTTTTTGTAAGTTCTTTGTTATTGTTCATATTTGCTGTAAGATACATTACTACACAAAGGAGCAGGAAGAGTACCACCGAGCCTGTGAGCAGTGCGTAAGTTTCCATTTGAAGCAGCATATAGTTGAGTGCATAGACTACTGCAACAAGTCCTCCAAGTACATAAGCACTACGACTCTTCAAAATGCCTCTGAAGTAGAACATCAATGCGCCTGTTGTCATCAAAGCTGCAATTATGTATGCCACGCCAAAGGTCATAAACTCGGAGAATGCAACCAACAACGAGTAGAACAACACGAGCGACAAGCCTATTACAGCGTACTGAATGGGATTAATCTCCTTGCGAGTTAAAAACTCCACAAACAAGCCTGCAATAAAGACAAGAATGATGATGAGCATTCCATACTTTGCCGAGCGCATCGACTGCTGATAAGGGTTTGCAGGATCTACGAACTTGACTCCCATATCATCGTAGCTCGTACTATTGAAGCTTGACACACTCCAAGTGGCATTAAATCCGTCGTCCCGAACCTCTCTGGTGTTTGGAAGCATAGCCCCCTGAAAACTTGGGTGCGGATAAGATGAACTTATAGCCACCGTAGTATTTCCATCTTCCGAAGGGGTGAAAAATAGCGACTCCGTACCTTTTAGGTCAAAGGTAATTGCAAAATCAATGACATCTCCGACCTTTGCCCCCTCTGGTAATACGACATGCGCAACAAACTCTTTCGACCGGCGGCTAATCTCAAAAGTTTGGCAACCGAAAGTAAGCTGCGAGGGATTGCCGAAACCCTTAAAGTCGGTTACCGCAAAGCGGAACTCATTCTCCCTTGCAATAGCTGATTTTTCGGTAATGGGCAGTTTTCCGGCAATCTGAATTTTAGAATTATATACAATCACATCATAAACGGAACGATGCAGCATATCGGTTGCAACATCTGCGGTATAATCCACCTGTGAGCAATATGAATTATAATTTTCCACATAGGTCTGTTTGCCACTCGGTTCAAACTTTTTATCTACCGTTTTCTCTTCTACTACATACGACACCAAATAAGGAGCAGAAATGGTTTGTGGCTTGGCATAAGAGTTTGCCACCTCTTCGGTAACTGCATCCTTGGTTTCTTCGCGGTCTTCAATTACGCCCTTAATCATATCCAATGGGATAAGCAATAAAAGTGAGATGACTGCAACGAGGCAGACTTTTATCGCTGTGCGTTTTGTGTTTGAGTTTACTTTTGTTTCCATATCGGTTTTCTCTATTGTTTAACTATTTTTCCTCATCAAAGAAGTTCTCGTTAGCTTCCTTTGCATCGAAATCAGGTGCAGCCATACAAGAATAGAGGCGTTCGCGGCTTCTGCTCACGATACCAGCCATTCCATGAACACCAGCGGAAGTTGCATTAAATCTCAATGTGTTAGTAATTGAGATTGTAGCTGCCACAGCCTCCACATCCTGATTAGCACCGATGTAGGCAAACACCCAACCTTTGGTTTTAAGTTCATCAACAAGAGCCTTGATAGCCTTGCCGCTGTACTCCTTTGAAGCGTTCTCGTAACCGTCGGTTACAACCGTTACAAGCACCTTATCGTCCTCGGCAACCTTTTTGCGAAGAGCATTGAGTGAAATACCCATTGCATCGTAC
>JAZRIS010000013.1:0-42408 GCA_045645425.1 Barnesiella sp. | reverse complement strand
CTCGCTCCAAACAACAAATCTCGACTGAAAGTCGGGTCGCAATGCCCCTTGCGGGCATGAGAATGAGTAGCCCCGTACAAGCCGGAGCGCGAGCGACGGCGCAGTGCGGGGTGTCCGTCGCCTCCTCCACCTACCCGCCACCGCCCGCCATGAGGCGGGCGCTGGCGGGTTATTATATAAAAACACCTTTTCCCCGCACTTCGCCACTATCGTGGCTCGTACGGGGCTACTGTATCTCGTCGCTTACCGCTCCTCGACCCGTGTTTCACACGGTAACTTTGATAATACCTCTACCCCGCACTTCGCCACTGTCGTGGCTCGTACGGGGCTACTATATCTCGTCGCTACCACTCCTCGACCCGTGTTTCACACGGTGGCTTTGATATTACCTTTACCCCGCACTTCGCCACTATCGTGGCTCGTACGGGGCTACTATATCTCGTCGCAACTGCTCCTCGACCCGTGTTTCACACGGTTTTAATACAAAACGCAGGGGCAGAAAAGGTTACTCAAATTTCTTGCGGCGGAAGATGAAGCTGCGGCCGAGGTATTTCTCGCGCACGACGGGATTTTCGGCCAGCTCTTCGGATGTGCCTTGGAAGAGTATCTTGCCCTCGAAGAGGAGGTAGGCGCGGTCGGTGATGCTCAATGTCTCGGGGGCATTGTGGTCGGTGATGAGGATGCCTATGTTTTTCTCTTTGAGCTTATAGACTATGTTTTGTATATCCTCGACGGCGATGGGATCGACTCCGGCAAAGGGCTCGTCGAGCATGATAAACTTGGGATTAATGGCCAAGCAACGTGCTATCTCGGTGCGTCGTCGCTCGCCACCGGAGAGTTGGTCGCCGAGGTTTTTGCGCACTTTGCCCAAGCGAAACTCGGCAATGAGGCTTTCGAGCTTGTCGCGCTGGTACTCGGGGGTGGTGTCGGTCATTTGCAATACGGCACGGATGTTGTCTTCGACCGAGAGTTTGCGAAATACCGATGGCTCTTGTGCCAAATATCCTATGCCGTGACGGGCGCGCTTATATACGGGAAACTCGGTGATATCGAGGTCGTTGAGGTAGATGTGTCCCTCGTTGGGCGGCACGAGTCCGGTGGTCATGTAGAAGGTTGTGGTCTTGCCGGCACCGTTGGGCCCGAGCAGACCCACTATCTCGCCCTGTGTGACATTGATAGATACATGATTGACTACCGTGCGTTGGCGATATTTTTTTACCAACTCGTGTGTGCGCAGTACCAATGGCGTGGATTGTGCGGGCTGATTGTCGTGCATAGGCGGTAGGATTTATCTATAATGACGCGGGATGCGATGGTGTGTTGTATTGATGGGTGAAGTGCTAACGGCGGCTGTGCTATCGACCTTGCGAGAGGAGGTAGCCCTTGACATCCTTGAAGAGGGGTGTTGCAAAGATAAAGTCGTCGAGAGCGGCATTGCCACTTGTGGTTATCTCGCTACTTGTACCCTCCCACGCCTTGCGGCCTTTGTCGATGAAGATGATGTGCTCGCCGATGCCCAGCACCGAGTTCATATCGTGGGTGTTGATGATGGTTGTCATGCCATACTCGTGGGTGATGTCGCTCAAGAGCTCGTCGATAACGAGCGAGGTCTTGGGGTCGAGACCCGAGTTGGGCTCGTCGCAGAAGAGGTACTTGGGATTGAGGGCAATGGCACGCGCAATGGCGACACGTTTCTGCATACCGCCACTTATCTCGGAAGGGAAGAGCTTGTTGGCGCCGCGCAGATTGACACGTTCGAGGCAAAACTCGGCACGCTTCTGACACTCCTTGTAACTCATATTGGTGTGCATGCGCAAGGGATACATGACATTGCCGAGAACGTTCTCGGAGTCGAAGAGAGCGGCACCCTGAAAGAGCATACCTATCTCCTTGCGCAACTCCTTCATCTGTCGGGTGTTCATGGCCAAGCTGTTGCGGCCGTCGTACAGCACCTCGCCTGTCTCGGGGGTGCGCAGGCCTATAATAGACTTGAGCAAGACGGTCTTGCCCGAGCCACTCTGACCAATGATAAGGTTGGTCTTGCCTTTGTCAAATCTCGCTGAGATGTCAAACAATACCTGTCTGTCATCAAACGACTTGTTGATGTGCTTTACCTCTATCATCCCATTATGATTTGTGTGAGTAATACGTCGGTTATAAGTATGAGCACGCTGCTTGTTACCACAGCATTGGTAGAGGCCTTACCCACCTCGCGCGAGCCACCCTTGACACTGTAGCCATAGTAGGCCGACACGCTGCTGATGATGTAGCCAAAGAAGAGGGTCTTGAAGAGGGCATACCATATATAGTGCTCCTTGAAGTAGGCTTGAAAACCGTGTGTAAGGGTGGACATGGGCATGATGTCGGTAAAGAGGGCGACAAAATAGGCACCACCCAATCCGGTAATCATAGAGAAAGCCGAGAGGATGGGAATGTAGCTCACCATGGCGGCAATCTTGGGCAGGATGATATAGTTGGCACTATTGATACCCATTACTTCCATGGCATCTATCTGCTCCGACACACGCATGGTGCCTATCTCGGAGGCGATATTCGAGCCTACCTTACCCGCCAATATGAGTGCCATGATAGAGGATGAAAACTCCAACAACACAATCTCGCGCACCGAGTAACCAACGGTGTATCGAGGCAACGAGGGCGACATGATGTTGAGCTGCATCTGTATCGTTATGAGTGCACCTATAAATATAGATATAACGATGACAATGAGTATAGAGCTGACGCCGAGCTTGTACAACTCGTCGAGATAACAACGAAAAGACTCGCGCAGGCGGTCGGGGCGAGTGAATGTGCGCCCCATGAGCATTACATAATCTCCAAAGTCGGAGAGAGGTTTCTTGATAAGTTTCATTTCCCTTTACAATCTTATCTGTCACGAAAAAATTTGGTGCAAAATTAATAATTTTTGCAGAGCCACACGCACAAGAGCGACAATTTAATGTGTGGTGTTTAAGGTATTTTAAACAATAGGTGTGTGACGGGGTAAATTTTTGCAGTTGTGCGATGGCAAGTGAGGTGGAAAATTTTGCGCACCGTGGGTGGGGCGTACAGGATGATGTAGGTGGCCTGAAAGGCCGGTGGAGTTCCCGCAGGGAACGGAATATAGTAGCCCCGTACAAGACGGAGCGTCAGCGACGGCGCAGTGCGGGGTAGCCGTCGCCTTCATTTTTCCACCCTCCACCGCCCGCCATGCGGCGGGCGGTGGAGGGTTATTATATAAAAACACCTTTTCCCCGCACTTCGCCACTGCGTGGCTCGTACGGGGCTACTATATCTCGTCGCACTCCGCTCCTCGACCCGTGTTGCACACGATTTCCACACGATATTTCTTTTAACCCCTCTGGCTTGGCAGCCACCTCCCCTATATTTTGCCACGGCAAAACACAGAGGAGGAAAAATTCACCACCTTGCGTGTGGTGTAGAAGAGGGTAACCTTTTCTGCCCCTGCGAGTGAAACGAGATAGGGGCAGAGAAGATTAGTATTCCATTCTATTAAAAAATCGGTAGCCACAATAATAATGTAGCCACCGATTATCGCAATGAGTTATATCAAAGAATTATTTGAATAATACTATTATTTCTTGTATGGCGATTTAGTTGGAGGAGATACTAAACTCTTTTCAAACCAACCATCTGTCATCGCTGTATATAGCAATGTTCCACAAATGGGGCAATAAGCCTCCTCCTTATCTTTGCCACCAGGGACCCCCATAGGCATTACATGAATATAAATTTTAGCCCCACATGTTGGGCATTCTTCCTCGTGTGAATGTGCCATAGCTCAATTATTACAAGTTGATATTATATTCATAAATTTCGTATCTGTACTCAGTTTTGCAGTCGGCCTTATATGCCGAACAATACAATTTCACAAAATCATCCGAACAAAAGTGTCCAAAATCATCCGAACAATCTTTACATATTCTATTCAAACAATCCTGCATTTCTGACACATTTTTGGTTGAATCAACCTTGTAGCACGATTGATTTATTCTTTGTGCATTAAATTCATTTTCAAGTTTTTGCTCAAAGGAATTTCTTAATTGGTCATTACCGTAAATATCAAACCCAATAATGTAAGTACATTTAGCATCCATAGTTGTATTCTTTAATATTAAATAATAAATTCTAAGGTTGGGAGGTTTTGACACCTCCCAACCATGTTGTCATTTAATTAATCAAAAAGCGAGGACAGCACGCACATTGTAGGTGGCACTCTTTAAGCCGTAGTATGAATTACCACTACTGAAATCCAAATCGGATGCGCGGTCGCTGTTATTGCCCACAGTAGAAGACCAATAATAGCTTGTTCCAAGGGTGGTATATCCCATAGCAGAGAGAGTAGAATTGATGGTTGATTTTTTATTATAAATAACTCCCAATTCATTAATAGATGGTAAATACCAATCTGTGCCATAGTTACTACACCATGTTTTAGCATCCCACCAATCATCTTGTGTTTCTTCAACCGAAATCATTTTACCATTTACTCCACCATTGGTACTTTCAAAAACTACTCCTCCTTTGCGATATGGAATGTACTGTCCAATATAATATGGATAGCCATAACTATTACCGGCATTGTCATAAACTTCAACACCAGCCACATCAAAATGCAAATAATCATTAGGTTTGGTAAAATGATTAGCAATAAGGATTGTTTTTAGTGATTTATTATTACGAAGATATACATTGGTCAATGCACCATTAGTAAGTAACGAAATATCTCCAATGGTCAATCCTTCGGCATAGAGTGTCTTCAACGCTGTATTGTACTGCACATCCACCATTGAAATCTCGGCATTGTTGCTTACGTTGAGATATGTAAGAGCAGTATTGTTGCGCACATTCAAGGCCGAAAGCAAATTATTTGCAATATTAAGCTCTTGCAATGCTGTATTGGCTGTGACATTGATGCGTGGCAGCTTGTTGTCGTTGCAATAGAACTTGACAAGGGCTGTATTGTTGCTCACGTCGAGTGTGGTGAGGGCATTGTTGTTGCAAATGAGCGATGTGAGTGCCAAGTTCTTGGTAACATCGAGCGACTGCAGGTTGCACTTTTGCACATCGAGTGTTTCGAGTTGTGTCAATGCCGAAATGTCGATGTCTTGCAATGCAGTGTTGCCCGAGAGGGTTGCCTTAAGGGTGGGCGAGTAGAATACCAGCGATGTGAGTGCTGTATTATCGGTAACGGTAACTTGGGCAAACTCGCCATAGAACTCAAGGGCTGTAAGTTTGGGAGAGTTCTTGAGGCTCATCGTTGTGAAGTGCGTATTCTTGATAGTGAGGTAAAGACTCTCGGCTTGTGAGTAGTTGTCGATACTGATGTTGTTGCCACTGATGGCATTGGAGGTAACGCCTTGGAGATTGAGATACTCCAATGCCACACAGTTGTCGAGGTTGATGTACTTGATGGGGTTGCCGTTGCAAGTGAGGGTGCGTAACTTGGCAAGCGAAGGAAGTTTGATAGTGGTAATAGAGTTGTTAGAGCAGTTGAGTGTAACAAGGTTGGTACAAGACTCCAATCCGGTAAGGTCGGCAACTCCCTTGCCCGAGCAGTTTACCATCGTGATATTATCGGCCTCGACAATAGAGATTTCTTCGTCGCCATCGTCGTCATAGTTGTTTACAAGATAGGCCTTCAATGCCACATCGGGTATGTACAATCCACCATTATTATAATAGGTAGTAGTGGTATTGTCCTTGGTAATGGTAACACCGGCGAGTTGCTCCTCGTTCTTTACCCACAACTTGGCAAGGGCGGGGTTGGTAGAGCAATCGAGAGTTTTCAATGCTGCATTGTTGCTGATGTCGAGCATGGTGAGTGCATTGGTCGAGCAGTTGAGTGTTTGCAACTTTTGTACCGGCACAATATTCAATGCAATGAGGTCATTGTCCGAGCAGTCGAGCATGCTGATAGCCCCACAACCTGTGAGGTCGAGAGCAGTGAGGGCATTACCCGAGCAGCAGAGCGAGGACAATGCCGGTTGGTTGCCCATATAGAGCTTGGTGAGGCGGTTGTTGCTACAATCAAATTCTTGCAATGCGTTGCACTTGGTGACATCGAGTATAGTGAGGTTGTTCTTGGATACAACGAGCGATGTGAGGGCTGTGTTCTTGGCAAGATTGAGGCTCTCGATGTGGTTGTTTGAGCAGTTGAGCGTTGTGAGCAATGTCAAGTTGGCAACATCGAGTGCAACGAGTTGATTGTTAAGACACAGCAACTCGGTGAGTTCTTTGTTTTGCGCCACATGGAGCGATGCAAGCTTGTTGTTAGCAACATTGAGTGTGGCAAGCCCTTTCATCTTACTTACATCAACAGTAGTGAGCTTGTTGCCCGAGAGGTCGAGTGATGTGATAGACGAGGGCAAAACCACCGACGCCAACTGATTGGTAGCAGCCGAGAGAATTGTAAGCTTGGTATTGCTTGCAAGATTGAGCGAGGTAATCTTGTTGTAAGAGCAGTCGAGCGTTGCAAGGTTGATAAAATACTCTATACCCTCCAATGAGGTAATTTGAGGGATAGTTGCCGACACGTCGAGCGAAGTGATAGAGGCCGCCTCGTCAGCCGAAATTTCGCCATCGCTATTGGTGTCGTACGAGTCGAGAAGCAGAGCCTTGAAGTTTGCATCGGGGATGTAGATATTGTCGGTAGTCCAAGGCACCATATTGACATACTCCGAGGAGCGTTGGTTGTTGCCATCCGAAACTTGCAGGCGAACATTGGCCGAAATTTCGCTACGGAAGAAAGCCTCATCAAGAGCATCACCCGAAATAACCACGGTGAGAATACCATCGTTGGCAGTAACATTCTCGATAGAGAGGTTTACAAAATCGCCGGCTGCACGAGTGAGCGTATAGACAGCGCGGACACTCAAGGCACTCTCCCACACATCTACCAACTCACTTGCAGTAGCTGCGGGTTGCAACTCGAAGTCGAGCGTAGCATTACCGGCTGTGATAGTGCCATTGCTGTTGGTGTAGTACATGGTAGCATTGCCATCGGCATACTTGGGAACATAGCTGATAGATTGTATGCGAGCCAAGATAGCGGCTACTTGTTCCTGCAAAGCCGACACGTCGCCTTGGATGTTGTAGATAGCAACTTTGATATTCTTCACCTCTTTTTCCAAGGCAGTGACACGCTCGTCGAGAGCATCTATTTGAGCATTGATAGAGGCCACTTCCGACGCCACATGGTCGCGCAACTCACCATCGAGAGTAGTGATAGCATTCTCGATAGCGCCTTTATATGCCTGTGTAATCTCCTTGGTCGTTGCAACGAGATCTTCTTGAAGCTCTATAATATCGGAAGCATTGGCCGATATAGCGGCAGCATTATTAGCAATATTTACAGCATTGGCACTTATCTCAATGGCATTTTGGGCAATAGCAGTGGCGTTGTCGATGATGGCTTGTTTATTGGCGTTCACCTCATTTTGCAGCATGCTTATTGCCTCTTTATTTTTCATGATAAGCGAGTTGTTGGTAGCAATGAGCGACTTGTTCTCGGCAATGAGAGTGGCATTGGCCTCAATATTGGTGTTATTATCCAATATATCCTGAGCATTTTGGCGAATTTTTTCGGCATTGGCATTAATGTCATTGACGTTTTGTATGATGTCGCTTGCATTTTGTGCCGCTTGAGCCGAGAGGTTGGCAATCTCGTTTTGGAGGCTTGTAATGAGCTTGCTGTTCTCATCTACTTTTTTGTTTATCTCCTCTTCAAGTTTTTCGATATAAGATTTGATAGAGTTTTCGGAGTCGGAAATTTTGCTTTCCAATGCAGTTTGCATCACCTCCAATTTTGCATCCATTTGAGCAATGGTATAGTAGTTGGCAAGTTGGGTATTGACCCACGACTTGATAGAAGACTCAAGGTCTTCAATAGCCTTTTTGATAGCCTTGTTGTATGCATCGGTAATATCGTCGCTTGCCGAGGCAATGGCACTCTTGTATTCAGTAGTTATATTGGTCACGGTTTCGGCCAATGCGCTATCAATATCGATATTGTTGATAGCCTCAGCCAACTTTTGGTCGATGCGGACTTCGAGTTCGTCAAGGAGTTGATTGACGGTCTTGGCATCAATATCAATAGCCGCAACAATATCGGCAAGCTCGTTGTATTGATTGAGCGTTGCAAACGTTGCTTCCACCCAATCCTTAGTCGTTGAGAGCTCTTGATTGACATATTCTTTCAAATCGGCAATCTGTTTTTGAAGTTCTTGGCTCTTTGTTTGCAGATTTTCTATAAGCGCATTTATTGTCGATATTTCCGATGCAATATCCTGCTTTGCAGCCTCCAAGAGCAATATCACTTGCGATATTTCTGAATCAATTTCGCTTTGCAATGAGCTCTGCAACTCGGTAATTTTGTTGTTGGTAGCCTCAAGGTCTTCTTCCAAGTCGGCGACTCTTTGTTGAAGGGCATTGATGTAGTCTTTCAACTCGGCATCGGTGTTTTCCAAGCGAGGTAGAGAGGCATTGATAGCCGCAATCTGCTGTTGGATAGTTGTGATTTGTGTGTTTTTGATTTCTTCTACCGATTGTTCCAGATTATCAAGTCGGTCATTGATTTCGGTACATCCCACCAGCATAAGCAATGCCGCAAGGATAAAGGATTGAAATTTTTTCATAATTGTAAGTTATTTAGTGTTAGGAATTCCTAATTAACTTACCGTATCGACTCCTGTGCGGTGGTGTGAATACAAAAAGAAAGTGTGGAGCCGATTCTCGTTTATCTATGTGACGGTTGTGGAAAGACCTTAGCAGTGATAAACGATGCAATACCCCACACTTGGATAGTATGAGGTATATGCACAGGAGGTGCATAGTAGCCACACGACTATACAAGCAATGAGTGCCATTCGTCGTCCTACTGCTACGAAAACTTCCACATTTTCACATAAGGACAAAAGCGAAAAACACTTTCATTAATAATATGTACACCCTAATCAGCTGAGGATTAAGGATGCACAAATATAATATTTTTTTCACAAATAACGAATAGCACACTTTTTTTGAGGGGTATTGCACCAATAAAAATAGCAGATATTAGGCAACGCTCAACAATATATGCTCACACAATGATGTGGCAACAAAAAAAATATCACTTTATACAATTTTATCAGCTTTTTGCAGTTATAATATATGGTATAAAGTAACAATATGCGCCATGTATTACGACATATAATCCTTGCTGTGCTGTGTGCAGTGCCCCTGATAGCGCTTGCACAGGCCGATATTCAGCTCTCGCAATATTGGGCTATGCCGTCGTACTATAATGCCGGTGCTACGGGACAGGGCGACAAGATGAATATCTTGGTGGGTACTCGCCAACAGTGGTTGGGTATAGAGGGTGCGCCATCGTCGTTCTGGGGCAGAGCCGACATGCCGTTGCGCTTCTTGGGCGGACATCATGGTATAGGTATTGCCTTCAGCAGCACGCAGGAGGGTCTTTTCTCCAATATGGTTTTTGGAGCACAATATGCCTATAAGCTCAAGATAAAGGATAGTTTCTTGTGCTTTGGTGCGCAGTTGGGGCTGTTGGACCAGAAGTTTGACGGCTCGAAGGTAGAGATACCCTCAAGCGACCACCATACACCTGCCGGAGAGGACGAGGATATACCCACCACCGAGGTGTCGGGCATGGCGTTTGATGCGGCATTTGGTATATATTATGTGCATCGCTACTTCCATGTAGGATTGTCGGCAACACACCTCACCGAGCCGACGGTGCGCTACCAAGATAGCGGCTCGGAGAATGACAACGGATTTGAGTTTTTTGTGCCTCGACAATTTTATTTTATGGCCGGAGGCAATATACCATTGAGAAATCCGTTATATGAAATACAGCCCTCCATTATGGTATCGACCGATTTGAACGTCTTTACAGCCGAGGCGACGGTGAGAATGCGTTACAACAAGCTGTTTTGGGGAGGTGTGGGATACCGATGGAACGATGCTGTATCGGTGATGATAGGCGCTGAGTTTAAGGGATTTGTACTCGGATACTCGTATGACCTGCCTGTAACGGCAGTGCTCAAGGCCAGCAGCGGAAGCCATGAGGTATTTGTAGGATATAGCATGAAACTTGATTTGTCAGATAAAAATAAAACCAAACATAAAAGTATTCGCATACTGTAAGTTATGAAAAAAAGTTTGATATTCTTAATCGTTGCCGCAGCGTTGTTGGCTGCTTGTGCTCCCGGAAATCAAAATTCGGGCGAAGTGACCGGCGTGGGTGGCTTGTCGTGGGCAGAGCCTGCACCTTATGGCATGGTATTGGTGAGCCGTGGTGCATTTGAGATGGGACCTGCCGAGAAAGATAGCGTATGGGGCGTTGCCAAAGATGCTCATGGTATTTCGGTAGATGCTTTCTACATGGACGAAACCGAGATTACCAACTCGAAATACAAACAATTTGTATTCTGGGTGCGCGACTCTATCATCCGCGAGCGCCTTGCCGACCCTGCTTATGGTGGCAATGAGGTCTTTAAGATAGAGGAAGATAAAGAGGGTAATCCTATCAAACCTTATCTCAACTGGAACAAGGCCATACCTTGGCGCAATCCCAACGAGGACGAGGCTCGTGCCATAGAGAGTGTATATCGCATCAACCCCATTACGGGTCGTAAGGAGCTTGATGTGGCACAGCTCAACTATCGCTATGAGGTGTATGACTACACCGAGGCCTCGAAGCGTCGCAACCGCCTCAACCCCGAGTTGCGCAATCTCAACACCGACGAGCCTGTCGATTACAATGAGATAATCATGATATCGAAAGATACAGCCTACATCGACGAGGAGGGTAAGATACACCGCGAAACGATCACACGTCAGTTGTCGAGCGAATTTGATTTCCTCAACACCTACATTGTCAATATATACCCCGACACAACGGTGTGGATTAACGACTTTGACAACGCATACAACGAGCCTTATGTGCGCATGTACTTTGCTCATGCCGGCTACAACGACTATCCCGTAGTGGGCGTGTCGTGGGATCAGGCCAACGCTTTCTGCCAATGGCGCACACAATACTTCATGGCATCGTTGGGCAACAATCCTGTCATTGTAGAGCCCTATCGCTTGCCCACAGAGGCCGAATGGGAGTTTGCCGCACGCATGGGCGACAGCCAAAATATGTATCCTTGGATGGGTAACGAGTCGGTAGATGAGAGAGGTTGCTTCTATGCCAACTTTAAGCCCGGCGATGGCGACTATGTGCGTGACGGACACCTTATAACAGCACGCGTGGGTACTTACACACCCAACGACTTTGGCTTGTATGACATGGCCGGTAACGTATCGGAGTGGACTTCGACATCGTACAACGAGGCATTGAGTCGCATTACCAGCGATATGAATCCCGAATATAAATACAATGCAGCCAAAGAAGACCCCTACCGCATGAAACGCAAGATAGTGCGCGGAGGCTCATGGAAAGATGTGTCGCACTATGTGCGTTCGGACTTGCGCATGTGGGAGTATCAAAACGAGCAACGCTCATATATCGGCTTCCGCTGTGTGCGCACCCAAGTAGGCTTTGCCAAGGGTCGCGGTAAATAATTGTAATGTGTAATATCATTAAGGCTAAAATAAGATGGGAAAATATAAAAAATATAAGAGTAAAGTAGCAGAATTTTTGTCAAGCGAGCGCGGACAACGCTTCTTCAATTTTGCTTATAGTATAGGTGCCGCAGTCGTTATATGGGGTGCCCTGTTCAAGATTCTTCACCTTCCCGGTGGCAACTTCCTCTTGTCGTTGGGTATGGGTACCGAGGTTGTGATGTTTATCCTCTCGGCATTTGACAATCCCGGCAAGTCGTACCATTGGGAGGATGTATTCCCTGTGCTGGCTACTCGCGACGAAGAAGACCGTCCGCAATTTGGAGGCGGAGGCGGTGGCATTGTAGGTGGCAATGGTGGAACAGTTATCATCAACGGTGCACCACAAGGCGGTGTTGTAGGCGATGTAGTAGGTGGAGGCAATATAGGCCAAGGTGACGTGCAAGTAACACCTGCCGATGCACGCCGTGCAGTGGGTATTCCCGAGGGCATAGACCTCAGCGAAGAAGACTCAAAGAGCCTGAGCGAAAGCATCCAAAAGATGTCGGCAGCCGCCGACCAGCTCTCGCGCATGGCCGAGCTCACCGATGCCACACAACAATACCTATCGCAGTTGGCAGCCATATCAACACAAATGGATCAGTTGCGCACAGCCACCGAGTCGCTCACACAAGTTTCCAACACCTTGCTCAACTCCTATCAAGCCATCACTTCCAATTCCGACGGCTTGAACGAGCAATCGACCGGCTATGTAGAGCAAATGGAAACCCTCAATCGCAATATCAATGGCTTGAATACCATCTA
Source organism: Barnesiella sp. (assembly GCA_045645425.1). Taxonomy (GTDB): domain Bacteria; phylum Bacteroidota; class Bacteroidia; order Bacteroidales; family Barnesiellaceae_A; genus Barnesiella_A. The sequence goes on along the minus strand of JAZRIS010000013.1, from coordinate 30,012 downwards.
TGAGATACAGTTGAAGAGCGTGAGCTCGCAACTCGACAACATCGACCGTGTCAATGCTGGCATCAAGAATATCAGCCGCATGTATGAGTCGGCCATGGGCGATAGCGACCGCTACTGTCGCGAAACCGAGAAGATGACACAATATATACAACAACTCAACTCGGTATATGAAAAGATGATTACAGCCATGACCATCAACATGTATCATCCCATGGCGGCATCGGCAGTGCAACCCACTCCCGAAAAGCAAGAGATAGAGAGTAAAAACACAACTGCAACCGAAGAAAACGCATAACTCCTATGGCAGGAAACAGCACCAAACTCACCCCTCGTCAGAAGATGATAAACCTCATGTATATCGTCTTGACAGCGATGTTGGCCCTGAACGTGTCGAGCGACGTGCTCAATGGCTTTCGTCAGGTAGAAGAGGGATTGGGTCGTACCACTGCCACTGCATCGGCTCGTAACGAGGCGTTGTACCAACAATTAGCCGAATTTAATGAGCAAAATCCCGAAAAAGGTGGTGTATGGTATCGTGAGTCGCTCCAACTCAATGAGCGCACAACCCAACTATATAATTATATCGACTCTCTCAAGCTCATTATCGTTCAAAAAGCCGACGGTAAAGATGCCGATGTAAAAAACATCAAGAGTCAAGACGACTTGGAGGCAGCCTCCTATGTGATGCTATCGCCCTCTATGCGCCACGGTGGTCGCTTGCGCGAGTCTATCAGTGCCTACCGCAACTATGTGAGCAACCTCATGCCCGACTCTATCAAGAAAGCTACCGTCGAAGAGTGTCTATCTACTACTATCAACTCTCGTGCCGAGCATATCAACCCCATTGCATGGGAAACCACTCTCTTTGAGAATATGCCCGTCATTGCAGCCGTAACGATACTCACCAAGATGCAGAGCGACGTGCTATATGTCGAGCAAATGGCACTCAACACGCTCATTACCAACATAGATGCTACCGATGTGCGTGTCAATAAACTTGATGCCTTTGTCATACCCAACTCAAAGGTTATCATGCGAGGCAGCAACTACTCGGCCAACATCGTATTGGCGGCAATAGATACCACACAAGTACCCGACATCTACATCAACAATCAACAACTGCCATCGGACAACGACGGATTGTATGAGGTATTTTGCGGTACAACAGGAGTATATGATTACAGCGGCTACTTGGAAGTGCCTCATGGCGACGGAACAACCACCCGCCACGACTTCACATCGAGCTACACCGTCATAGAGCCCTCGGCAACAGTATCGGCAACAATGATGAATGTGATGTATGCCGGTATTGCCAACCCCTTGAGTATATCGGTGCCCGGCATACCCAATAACGCCGTACAAGCCACCATGACCAATGGTACCCTCACCCGCAATGGCGACCTATGGGAGGCCAAGCCTACTACCGTTGGCGAAGATGCCGTGATTACCGTCACCGCAAACATGGACGGACACACACTCACCGTAGCAACTACATCATTCCGTGTGCGTCGATTGCCCGACCCCACACCCTACATACCCTACACCGATGCCAACGGACAACAACTCCACTACAAAGGCGGCAAGCCCTTCTCGAAAGGCTTGTTGCGCGGAGTGACTACCTTGGGAGCGGCCATAGACGACGGATTGGTAAACGTGTCGTTCAATGTATTGAGCTTTGAGCTCGTAACCTTCGACCAGATGGGCAATGCCCTGCTCGAAAAGTCGGAAGGTGCCAACTTCTCGAAACGCCAAAACGATGCCATCAACCGCTTGAGCCGAGGCAAACGTTTCTATATATCCAATATCAAGGCAATAGGCCCCGACGGTATCACGCGCGACCTCTCGCCCATAGAAGTGATAGTTAATTGATAAAACCAAGATAAACGCATATAAACATATATATATTATGAAGATGTTACGTGCTCTCATCGTTACCACCGCAATGGCTATGCTTGCCATCACTACCGTCGATGCCCAAGTATTGCGCCGTGCCGATCGTGATATTGAAGCCCAGAAGAAAAACGAAAGTGAAAACACGCTATCGGTGCGTGCCAAGGGATTGTATGAGCCCAACTCATCGGCCGAGAAAGATATACCTTGGTTGCGAGTAATGTATCGTCAAATAGACCTTACCAAAGTCGATAACCTACCGTTATACTACCCCGAAGAGCCTACCGAGGAGCTGAAAAACCTTTTCCGCATCCTATTGGGCTTGCTGGCCGACAACAAGATTACGGCCTATGAATACCTCGACGGCCGAGAGGTATTTACCGACAAGTACAAGGTCAATGTGCGAGAAATGCTCGACCGCTTCTCGATATACTACACCGAGCAGAAAGGTAGCACCGAGAAAAATCCCCTCTTCTCTATCGACGAGAGCGATGTGCCCTGCTACGAAGTATTGTCGTATTATATCATCGAAAAGTGTGTATTCAACCGCAGTACCTCCAAATACGAGGTGATGATAGAGGCCATTTGTCCGGTCTTGCATCGCAGTGGCGACTTTGGCGGTGAGCCTTTGCGCTACCCCATGTTCTGGGTAAAATATGACGACGTGCGCCCCTACTTGGCTCAACAATACATCATCACAGGCGATGCCAATCAAGTGACACAATACAACTACGACGACTACTTCAAGATGCAAATGTATGATGGCGATATATACAAGACACGCAACTTGCGCAACCAATCGCTCATGCAACAATATCCCACCGACTCACTCTTGCATCATGCACAAGATAGCATAGAAAACACATTGCAAAACTTCGAGAAAGCCTTGTGGGTGCTCACTCCCGAAGAAAAAGCAGCCATAGAAGCCGCAAAGTCGGAGAATGCAACAGAGGGTGAAGAGGCTGTCGCCGATGCCAAAGAAGACAAGAAACGCTCGGTAAAACCCACCGAAAAGAAAGAGAGCAAGTCGGAGTCACGCTCATCGCGCAGCGGTGCCAAAGAGAAAAAAGCCAAAAAGCCCAAAGCTCAAAAGTCATCAAGCTCAAGCAGCAGCAGTAATGCTCCCGTACGCTCGGTGCGCCGCACAAAATAACAACACTTCAGACTGTATATAATCACATAACAAAGAGGCTGTGTCAAAATGTATGTTTTGGCTCAGCCTCTTGAGGTTTATAAGAACTGATATGAATGTCGCCGGGTAAGATAGCTGCGGATGGCACTCTCTCATACAGGCATGGATGAGATGTATAGAGATGATAGTTCTCAAAAAATGCGACGATACACTCCGCCGGGGAGGACTGTTACACAGCCTTTAAATTCGAGTTCGACCAATATGGCCGATAGTGTGGCAATGGGAATGTTGAGTTCTACCGCCATGCGGTTTATCTGCCCCTCTTCATGAGCCGATAGGTAGTTGATAATAACTTGCTCCTCCTCTGTGAGCGGTACCGCATTGCAGGAGGCAAGAGGTGCTTGTATGGGAGCAGTACGATGTGTTACCCACCCCATAGCCTCTACCATATCATCGGCACAGGTAATGAGAGCGGCCTTGTTGTTGCGTATGAGATTGTTGCATCCCATCGACGAAATGTCGCCTACCCTGCCGGGCAAGGCAAAGACATCGCGATGATAGTCGCCGGCGATATGGGCTGTAAATAGTGAGCCTCCTTTTACTCCCGACTCTACCACCACCACTGCATCGGCCAGACCTGCCACAATGCGATTGCGTGCCAAAAAGAAGCCTTTGTGCGTGGCTTGCGACGAGGCATACTCGGTGAGCAGACCGCCACGGTCGAGTATTTCGATGGCTGTGCTGCGATGTTGCGCCGGATAGATGGTATTGAGCCCGTGTGCCATCACTGCCACAGTGGGCAATCCATATCGAATGGCAGCCCTATGAGCGGCTATATCAATGCCATAGGCCAGTCCGCTCACGATAAGCGTATCGGGACATAGTTGCGACAAATCGCGCACAAAAGCATCGACAAAATTCTTACCATAAGGAGTGGCATGACGGGTACCCACTATACTCACAACATGCTGTGCTTGCAGTGCGGCATTGTCGCCCTTGTAATAGAGCATAATAGGGGCATCGTCACACTCAAGCAATCGTTGCGGATAATCGGCATCGGTAAAGAAGATAGGTGTGATACCCTTCTTGCGTATGAAGGCAACCTCGTCGGTAGCCATGCGCAAGGCTCGACCACGCTCCACCTCCGAGAACAATGAGCTATCCCAGCCTGTCAATTCGGACAATTCGTGTTGTGAGAGTGTAAAAAAGACCGACACATCACCCGTCAAGCTCACCAAATTCTCGGCCAGCAGACGATTTATGCCCTTGATATTAGAGAAGGCTATACGATAACGCAGTTGCTCGTCGGCAAAGGTATCCATCTTTATTGACCGTTAATGAGCTTATTGTAATAGGGTGCAAACTCGTCGCCGCGAGTAGGACGGCCATTGCGGGTAAAAACAGTATCGACAACAGCCTTGACACAACACTCGCCTGTGGGCTTGACAATTTCTTGATAGAACACATAACGAATACCCTCGCGACGCACATAGAGGCGCGACAAGAAAGTATCGCCACTGCGCAAGGGAGTCTTGTAGTGTATCTCTACACGAGTGACAACGGGTGCAATACCTTGCGACACCAACTCGCCAAATCCGGGGCCCAACGACAGCATAAACTCGTGGCGGGTGTGTTCAAGATAGTGCTGATAGTTGGCATTATTGACTATGCCCTCGATGTCGAGTTCATAGTCGCGCACTTTAAATTCCAACTCATATATATAAGGTACTTCCATATCTTACTGCTCGTCGGTAATATCTTCGTAATGCTGAAACAAGAAATCGTTGTAGGGGAAACGTTGTGTGTGTATCTCCTTGACACGTTGATATAGCATAGCTTTCAACTCCTCGATATTGTCACGCTCGACAGCCGAGATAAATATGCAGTTCTCGTTCATCTTGGCCATCCAAGTTTCGCGCAACTCGTCGAGCGATATATTCTCGCGCGTGCGGGGTGTAAGGTCGTCGGCAGCCTTCTCTACATAGGTAAAGGCATCTATCTTGTTGAAGACAATAATCATGGGTTTGTCCTCATTGGGGCAGATGTCGTGAAGAGTGCGATTGACCACCTCTATTTGCTCCTCAAAGGCAGGGTGCGAAATATCTACCACATGCACCAGCATATCGGCCTCACGCACCTCATCGAGTGTTGATTTGAACGAATCGACCAAGTGAGTGGGCAACTTGCGTATAAATCCCACGGTATCGGAAAGGAGGAAGGGCAAGTTGTCGATAATAACCTTGCGCACAGTGGTGTCGAGTGTAGCAAAGAGCTTGTTCTCGGCAAAAACCTCCGACTTGCTCAAGAGATTCATCAAGGTCGATTTGCCCACGTTGGTATAACCCACGAGAGCCACACGCACCATTTTGCCACGATTTTTGCGTTGTATGACCTTCTGACGGTCGATGCTGCGCAACTCCTCTTTGAGGCGCGATATGCGGTCGAGGATAATGCGGCGGTCGGTTTCTATCTGCGTTTCACCGGGGCCGCGCATACCTATACCACCACGCTGACGCTCCAAGTGAGTCCACAGACGAGTGAGTCGGGGCAAGAGGTATTGATATTGAGCGAGTTCTACTTGCGTCTTGGCATTGGCAGTCTGCGCACGAAGAGCAAATATATCGAGGATAAGAGTAGTGCGGTCGAGAATTTTCACCTGCAACTCACGCTCTATGTTTTGGAGTTGCTTGGGCGACAATTCGTCGTCAAAAATCACAAGACCCACGCCACCATCTTCATCTTCGGCACGCATCTCGATATAATCTTTGATCTCTTGCAACTTACCCGTACCCACATAAGTGCGGGTATTGGGATAGTCGAGTCGTTGCAAGAAACGTCGCTCGGGCTGTGCGCCGGCAGTATCGGCAAGAAAAGCAAGCTCATCAAGATATTCGTTGGTCTTGGCCTCATTCTGGCTGGCAGTAATAAGACCTACGAGAATGGCACGCTCACTCGCCATCTGTGTATGTATAAATTCTTTCATTTCAATCTTTTTTCCAAAAAATTGTTACTTCTCGCCCATGTAAATGGTGCAAGCACCAAAAGTGAGGCGGCGCAGTCGGCAATTCTTAAAACCGGCCTTGCGGAATATATCGAGCATTTCTTCGCCTTGCGCTACGGCAGCCACCGAACGAGGCAGGTAGGTATAGGCTTGCTTGTCGCGCGACACAATGCGTCCCACCAAGGGTATAATGGTGTAGGTGTAGAACTTGTAGAGCTGTCGCATAGGGAAGTGCTCGGGAGTAGATAACTCTATGACACACAACACACCTCCGGGCGACAACACACGATACATCTCGGCAAAACCCTGCGCCAAATTCTCAAAATTACGCACACCATAGGCAACCGTAATGGCATCGTAGCTGTTGTCGGGCAACGAGAGCGCAAGGCAATCTTCGATGGCAAACGACACTCTGTCGGCAATACCACGCTCGACAGCCTTTTCTTGAGCTACCGCCAACATACCGGCCGAAAGGTCTATACCCAGAAGCGATTGAGGCTTGACACGCTCGTCGATAAGGAAAGCCAAGTCGCCTGTACCGGTGGCCACATCGAGCACACGACGAGGCTTATAAGCTCCCACCATATCAACAGCTTTGCGTCGCCATATGGTATCGATGCCGAATGTCATCATACGGTTCATCACATCATAGGCAGGAGCAATAGAGTCAAACATATTGCGCACCTGCTCGGTTTTGGCAGTATCCGAGTTGTAGGGCTTAACCTCTTCGGCACTCATGGGTTTTCAACGATTATTGAGATACTCGGTTACATTGCGTTCGATGCGAGCAGCTATGTCGGCAACATCGGCTTTAACAAACTTCTCACCGACAATGTTTTCGTACAACTCCACATAGCGATCGGTAACGCTATCGCAATACTCGGGAGTCATTTCGGGTACAGTCTGACCCTCCTTGCCTTGGAATCCGTTGGCAATGAGCCATTGACGCACAAACTCTTTGGAGAGCTGACGTTGATCCTCGCCCTTGGCCAAACGCTCCTCATAACCCTCGGCATAGAAGTAACGCGATGAGTCGGGAGTATGTATCTCATCGATCAAGATAATTTTACCATCTTTTTTACCAAACTCATACTTGGTATCGACGAGTATAAGACCCTTTTCGGCAGCTATTTCGCAGCCACGTTGATAGAGGGCAAGAGTATATTTTTCGAGTTGCTCATAGTCCTCTTTCGACACAATACCTTTAGCAATAATATCGGCCTTAGAAATATCTTCATCATGACCTTCATCGGCCTTGGTAGTGGGGGTGATGATAGGTTGAGGGAACTTTTCGTTCTCGCGCATTCCTTCGGGCATAGGCTCGCCACAGATGGTGCGTTTGCCCTCTTTATACTCGCGCCAAGCATGGCCGGTGAGGTATCCGCGCACTACCATTTCTACCTTGAAGGGCTCACAACGCACACCCACAGTAACCATAGGATCGGGAGTAGCCATTTTCCAGTTGGGAACGATGTCGGCAGTAGCATCAAGGAACTTGGCAGCTATCTGATTCAACACCTGTCCCTTGTAAGGAATACCTTCGGGCAAGATAACATCAAAGGCCGATATACGGTCGCTGGCTACCATTACCAAGAGTTCGTCGTCGATGTTATATACATCGCGCACTTTACCATGATACACACCCTTTTGTCCGGGGAAGTTAAAGTCTGTTTTTACTAATGCGTTGCTCATTGTAGTATTTATTTTTGATTATTATTATTTTTCGTTTTGTTCTGTTGTGCTCGACTTCTCGGCAAGTTGTTGCGCTCGGCGTTCATCTTTTTCGCGTTTTACTTGCTCGTCGTGTTGCTCATAGGCCTCAACGATGCGTTGCACGAGCTTGTGGCGCACAATATCTTTCTTGTTAAACTCTATACGCCCCACCCCCTTGACACGCGAGAGGATGCGCACAGCTTGCACCAATCCCGACACCTGTTGTGCCGGCAGGTCTATCTGCGTCATATCGCCCGTTACTATCATCTTGGCATTCATACCCAAGCGGGTAAGGAACATCTTCATCTGATGTGTGGTAGTATTTTGTGCCTCATCGAGAATAATAACCGCATCGCTGAGCGTGCGACCGCGCATAAAAGCCAAGGGAGCTATCTGTATGATATTGGTTTCCATAAACTCCTTGAGCTTAAGGGGCGGTATCATGTCCTGCAGGGCATCATATAGAGGTTGCAAATAGGGGTCTATCTTGTCCTTCATATCGCCGGGCAGAAAGCCAAGTTTCTCACCGGCCTCAACAGCCGGACGGCTCAATATAATGCGCTTTACCTCCTTGTTTTTCAAGGCTCTCACAGCCAAGGCAATAGCCACATAGGTCTTACCCGAGCCGGCAGGACCCAATGCAAAAACAAGGTCATTTTCCTCAAAGGCCTTAACAAGTTTCTGCTGATTGACCGAACGAGCAGTGATAGGCTTGCCATTCACTCCATAGATAATGAGATCATCATCACGCTTCACCGTCATAGGTTGCTCGCCCTTGATAGTAGCTATAATTACCTCTTCATTGAGCGTATTATGCTCCTCGCAATACGCTATGAGTTGTTCTATTTTTTCCTCAAAGAGAGCTGTTTCCAACTCATCGCCCATTACCTTGAGCACATTGCCACGCGCCACAAGTCGCAGTTTGGGGAACAAATTCTTAACACACTGTATATTACAGTTGTTTACTCCATAAAAAATTACAGGATCTACACCCTCAAGAATTATTATACGCTCTATCATTTACACTATAATCGTCACCTTGTTTCTTATTTAGTGCAAAGATAGCGATAAGCGAGCGGAGAACAAAATAAGTTTACTTATTTTTTATCCCGAGCGTAGCTATCTTGGGCGTAAGCCAAAGTGGCGATAAGCGAGCGGAGAACAAAATAAATTTACTTATTTTTTATCCCGGGCTACTTTCTATCTCTACTGTTTCTATAAAGCTCCGTAAGGCGGGCCACTGCATAGTTATCTACATTGTCAAGACGAATGGGTTGCAGATGCGACAATGCCGGCGGAAAATGCTCAACCTCAACGGTATAGAAAGTTGCATAAATAATGCGATGCGTGAGTACATGACGACAGGTATATGGCTCGCCTTTGAATGTAATTTTTCCTGCCCCGTCGAACAAATTTTTATAAGCAACGGTATCTTTAAGTTCGATGAAATCGAGGTTTTCGGCCGTTTCTATCAACGGATATTCATAGAGATTGCGCCATATATCATTGGCCTCGCGCCGTTGCAACCAAGTCATCTCTCCACACGAGATGGCAAAATAATGAAAAAATCGCGATTTCATCGAAATTTTGCCCTGTTTAACCGGCAGTTGTGACACCCGGCCCGAAGCATACGCCTCACAAAAATCCTGCATCGGACAAAGCTCACAATCACACGCAACAGGCGTACATTGCAAAGCCCCAAATTCCATAACAGCCTGATTATACATGCCGGGATGGGCACGATACAAGAGCGTATCGGCAAGTTGAGCAAAATAACGCTTACCGGCCGGGGTATCTATGGGTATATCTACCCCGAAAAGTCGCGATAATACCCTATACACATTCCCATCCACAACAGCATAAGGCTCATCAAATGCAATAGAGGCAATAGCTGCCGCCGTATAGTCGCCCACCCCTTTGAGTGAACGTATATCGTGATATGAAGAGGGGAAAACACCCCCAAATCTATTGACTATATCGCGCGCCGCTGCATGCATGTTACGAGCACGGCTATAATAGCCCAATCCTTGCCAATAACGCATTACTTCATCCTCATCAGCCTCGGCAAGAGCCACAACATTGGGAAAGCGTTGTACAAAGCGGAGATAATAGTCGTAACCCTGCGCCACGCGAGTCTGTTGCAAAATGACCTCCGACACCCATATCAAGTAGGCATCAGTGGTATTGCGCCACGGCAATTCGCGTGCATGGACTTCGTACCACCGCAGCAAACGTTCTGTCAATATGTTATTTTGCTCTACCATTATGATTGCAAAAATACACATTTAATCGCAACATACAAAACAAGAGAGTAAAAACAATGAAAAATATTAACGCAAGGCAACACAAATGTATAAATGTGTGTAAATTGTCAAAACAACAGGCACTTTAAAAGAATTTTTGTTAAAACGGTCTTATTTTTTAAGATAAAATTTTGCATATCTAAATCACGATTATATCTTTGTATCAGTTTTTTCATAGTATTAGATTGTAAAGTTTTAAAGCAACCACGAGCCGTCGCGAGACGGCTCTCGTTGTATATAGCAGCAGGCATTGCACGGCCTAACAACAACAATAGGTTGGCTATATAGACACTCATTAAGAGATAGCGCAACGAGAATACACATTTATAATAAAAATTTGTGGCAAAAGAGAGCGAAAAATCGAGTAGGATTTTGTACTTTTGCACTACAAGTACAAATAGGCATGCGAGGTGCAATGCAACACACGCACGGTATTATCGCAACTATTTGCATATAAAGCATTTAATCAATCTTAATATACTAAAAATATGGAACTCACATTACCCAATGTATTGCCCGACTATCCTACATTTGTCGAAGGCATACGCCGTGCGCCCGACCGCGGCTACAAGCTCACTCCCGCACAAACCGAAGTAGCATTGAAAAATGCCTTGCGTTACATACCGCAAGAGTTGCACGCCGAGATAGCACCCGAGTTTATGAACGAGTTGCTCACCCGAGGCAAAATATACGGTTATCGTTTCCGTCCCCAAGGCGACTTGAAGGCCAAATCGATAGACGAGTATAAAGGAAAGTGCATAGAAGGAAAAGCATTCCAAGTAATGATAGACAACAACCTTTGTTTTGACATTGCCCTCTATCCCTACGAATTGGTAACTTATGGCGAGACCGGACAAGTGTGCCAAAACTGGATGCAATACCGCCTCATCATGAAGTACTTGGAGGAACTCACACAAGACCAAACATTGGTAGTAGAATCGGGACACCCCCTCGGACTCTTCAAGTCGAAACCCGATGCACCCCGTGTTATCATCACCAACTCTATGATGGTGGGCTTGTTTGACAACCAAAAGGATTGGGAAATTGCCGCACAAATGGGCGTAGCCAACTATGGCCAAATGACAGCCGGTGGTTGGATGTATATAGGTCCTCAAGGTATTGTTCACGGTACATTCAACACCTTGTTGAATGCCGGTCGCATGAAACTCGGTGTTCCCCAAGATGGCGACTTGCGTGGCCACCTCTTTGTATCGTCGGGTCTTGGCGGTATGAGTGGCGCTCAACCCAAAGCAGCCGAGATTGCCGGAGCTGCCGCAATCATTGCCGAGGTAGATTACTCTCGCATTGTAACACGCCACACACAAGGCTGGGTACAACACATTACCGACGATATGGGCGAAGCATTCCGCATGGCACAAGAGGCTATGGAACGTAAAGAGCCTTGCTCAATAGCCTACCACGGCAACGTAGTGGACTTGCTCGAATATGCAGCCAACAACAACATACACATAGAGTTGCTCAGCGACCAGACATCGTGTCACGCCGTATATGAAGGTGGATACTGCCCCGCAGGCATATCGTTTGAGGAGCGTACACGCCTCTTGAAAGAAGACCGTGACGAATTCTGTCGCCAAGTAAATGCCACACTTGTACGTCACTTCAATGTTATCAAGACATTGGTTTCTCGCGGCACATACTTCTTTGACTACGGTAACGCCTTTATGAAATCGGTGTATGATGCCGGTGTAATGGAAATCTCTCGCAATGGTTACGACGAGAAAGATGGCTTCATCTGGCCCTCTTACGTCGAGGACATCATGGGTCCCGAATTGTTTGACTATGGCTATGGCCCCTTCCGTTGGGTGTGCCTCAGTGGCAAACACGAAGACCTCATCAAGACCGACAAGGCTGCCATGGACTGCATAGACAAAAATCGTCGCGGACAAGACCTTGACAACTGGATATGGATACGCGATGCCGAGAAAAACAACCTTGTAGTAGGTACACAAGCTCGCATCCTCTATCAAGACGCATTGGGCCGCATGAACATCGCGTTGAAATTCAACGAAATGGTGCGCAATGGCGAGGTAGGTCCCATCATGTTGGGTCGCGACCACCACGATGTGAGCGGTACAGACTCACCCTTCCGCGAGACCTCAAACATCAAAGACGGTAGTAACGTTATGGCCGACATGGCCGTACAATGCTTTGCCGGCAACTGCGCACGCGGTATGAGCCTTGTTGCATTGCACAATGGTGGCGGTGTAGGTATAGGCAAGTCTATCAATGGTGGATTTGGTATGGTGTGCGACGGCTCGGAGCGTGTAGATGAGATATTGCGCTCGTCGATGTTGTGGGATGTGATGGGCGGTGTAGCCCGTCGTTCATGGGCTCGCAACATCCACGCAATGGAAACAACCGATGAGTTCAATCGTACTCAACCCGGCTACGACATCACAATGCCTTTCATTGCCGACGACCAGTTGGTAAAGAATGTTATCAACGAAGCATTAAACAAATAACAAAATAATAACCTTAACAAAGACTTAAAAAAAGACTATGAGTTGGAGTAAAATTATGGAGTGCGTGCCCAATTTCAGCGAGGGACGCGACTTGGAAAAAATTGAGAAAATCGTATCGGCATTCCGCGCCAAAGAGGGTGTAAAATTGCTCGATTACAGTAACGATACCGACCACAACCGTTGTGTTGTAACAGTAGTAGGTGAGCCCGAAGCATTGAAAGCCGCCGTTATAGAGGCAGTAGGTACTGCAGTAGCACTTATCGACCTCAACAAACACGAAGGCCAACACCCCCGCATGGGTGCTGTGGACGTTGTACCCTTCATTCCTATCAAAGGTTGCACTATGGACGATGCAGTAGCCATGTCAAAAGAAGTAGGTGCCAAGATTGCCGAGCTATACAACTTGCCCGTATTCTTGTATGAGAAATCGGCTTCGGCTCCTTACCGCGAAAACCTCGCAGCCGTGCGCAAAGGCGAGTTTGAAGGTATGGCCGAGAAGATTAAACAACCCGAATGGCATCCCGACTTCGGTCCCGCCGAGCGCCACGCAACAGCCGGTACAGTAGCTGTTGGTGCCCGTATGCCTTTGGTTGCCTTCAACATCAACCTCAACACTCCCTGCCTCGATATCGCACACAGCATTGCCAAACGCATCCGCTTTATCGGTGGTGGCTTGCGCTTCTGCAAGGCTATGGGTGTAGATCTCACAGAGCGTGGCATCACTCAAGTAAGTATCAATATGACCGATTATAGCAAGACTGCTCTTTACCAAGCATTTGAGATGGTTAAATACGAGGCTCGTCGCTATGGTGTGAGCATCGTAGGTAGCGAAATCATCGGTCTTGTACCTATGGCAGCTCTTATCGATACTGCCGAGTACTACCTCGGTATCGAGAACTTCTCGATGGACCAAGTGCTCGAAGCACGCATCATGGAGTAATAACTTTATTGCAATACATTGAGTCAAAGAGGTATAGGACACTGCATAGTGGCCTGTATCTCTTTGGACGATAATAACAATAGAACATGAGCAACCTTATTATAACCAATGCACGCATCATTACCCCCCTCGGCAACACAGCCATAAAGGGTAAAAAGATGAACGACTTGCACATCATAGAGTGCGGTACGGTGGAGGTTACCGATGGTATCATCACTTATGTAGGCGAAAACCGTTGCAACATACCCGCCGGCTATGAGGTACTCGATGCACAAGGCCAAGTGTTGTTGCCCGGATTTGTCGATTCGCACACACACCTCGTCTTTGGAGGCTTCCGCCCCGAGGAGTTTATGTGGCGCATGCGTGGCGATAGCTACATGAGCATCATGGAGCGTGGTGGCGGTATTGTCAATTCGATGAAAGCTACTCGCGAGGCCTCTCACGAGGAGTTGTTGCAAAAAGCCTACAAATTTATCGAAGTGATGAGTCGTATGGGTGTCACTACGGTAGAGGGTAAAAGTGGATATGGCCTCGACCGCGATGCCGAGATAAAGCAACTCGAAGTAATGCGCGACATCAATGCCAACCCCGACCGCAAAGTAGATATTGCCACAACATTCTTGGGAGCTCACGCCCTTCCTCCCGAATATAAGGGTCGTCATGAAGAGTTTATAGATTTTATCATCGACGAGATGTTGCCTCTTGTCAAAGAGCGCAACTTGGCCGAGAACTGCGACATCTTCTGCGAGAAAGGCGTATTTACTGTTGAGCAATCACGTCGATTACTTACAGCAGCCAAGGAGATGGGATTTGGCGTGAAAATTCATGCCGACGAGATTGTCACCTTTGGAGGCTCGGAGCTTGCCGGCGAATTGAAAGCCCTCAGTGCCGACCACCTCTTGCACGCATCTGACGAAGGAATACGCGCCATGAGCGAAAACAATGTGGTAGCCACCTTGTTGCCCCTCACCGCATTTACACTGCGTGAGCCCTATGCACGCGGTCGTGAAATGATAGACCGTGATTGCGCCGTAGCTCTTGCCACCGACCTCAACCCCGGTAGTTGCTGCTCGGGTAGTATCCCCTTGACTTTTGCTCTCGCATGTATCTATATGCACCTCACCGTCGAAGAGGCTATCACTGCCATGACACTCAACGGTGCCGCCGCCATAGGTCGTGCCGACAAGATAGGCTCGATAGAGGTAGGCAAACAAGGCGACCTTGTATTGCTTGATACCGATACACACTACACATTGCCCTACTACACCGCAATGAACTCGGTAAAACACACTATCAAAGCAGGTAAAATACTCACATATTAAATAAAACACTCACAGCTATGAAACTTGTAGAGCTTAATGTAACATCATTTTTAGAAAAAACCGCAAGTAACGAACCCGTACCCGGTGGTGGTAGTATCTCGGCCCTCAACGCTGCTATTGCAACAGCATTGGGTACTATGGTTACCAACCTCACTATAGGTCGTAAAAAATATGCCGACAAAGACGCCGAAATGACTGCTGCAGCCGAGAAACTCAACGCTATGCGCACTCGTTTTGTTGAACTTATCGACCTCGATTCTGAGGCTTATGACCAAGTGTTTGCAGCCTTCAAACTTCCCAAAGAAACCGACGAAGAGAAAGCGCATCGCGCCGCTGTTATCGAAGAGGCTACCAAGCATGCAGCCGAAATTCCTATGGAAGTAGCTCGCACTGCCGTTGAAGCCATGCCTACTATTATATATATAGGTGAAAATGGTAACACCAACGCCATTACCGACAGTTGTGTAGCCATCATGTGCTGCCGTGCGGCTGTTCGTGGCGCCATCCTCAATGTTCGCATCAACCTTGGCGGCTTGAAAGACGAAGCATACGTTGAAAGCATGAAAGCTGCTTGCGAAGAACTTGAAGCAATGGCTCTTGTTCACGAAAACGAACTTATTACTTATGCCCAAGAAAATCACGGATTATGCTAAATACTTATTATATAGGCTCGGGTGAACTCACCTTCGACCTTATCGAAGAAATTCTCGACAGCAAGGCTCGTCTTGAGCTCTCTGCCGAGGCCATAGCCAAAATTGAAAAGTGTCGTAACTATCTCGACCGCAAGACCGAAACATCGGAAGTACCCTTGTATGGTATCACAACAGGATTTGGCTCATTGTGCAACCGCAACATTTCGCCCAACGAATTGACTACCTTGCAAGAAAACCTCGTTAAGAGCCACGCTTGCAGTGTTGGTACCGAGTTGGATCCCGAAATTGTACGCCTCATGCTCCTCTTGAAGGCTCACGCCCTCTCAATGGGTCATAGCGGTGTGCAAGTGGTGACAGTACAACGAGTACTCGACCTCTACAACAACGACATCCTCCCCATCGTTTACGACCGCGGTTCGTTGGGTGCATCGGGCGACCTTGCTCCCCTTGCCAACCTCTTCTTGCCTCTCATTGGCGAGGGCGATGTAAACTACAAAGGTGTGCGCCGTCCTGCTGCCGAGGTGTTGAAAGAAGTAGGTCTTGAGCCCGTTAAGTTGCAAAGCAAAGAGGGTCTTGCTCTCTTGAATGGTACTCAATTTATGAGCTCAAACGGTGTATATGCCATCATTCGTGCTCGTCACATTATGAAGGGTGCCGACATGATTGGTGCTATCTCGTTGGAGGCATTCGATGGTCGTATCGAGCCTTTCTACGACAACATTCACCAAGTGCGTCCTCACAAAGGCCAAATTGAAACAGGCGAGGCTTTCCGTCGTCTTCTTGCCGGCAGCGAACTCATCGCTAAGCCCAAGAAACACGTTCAAGACCCCTACTCTTTCCGTTGCATACCCCAAGTACACGGTGCTATCAAGGATGCTATCCGCTATGTGAGTGGTGTACTCTTGACCGAGATAAACTCGGTTACCGACAACCCCACCATCTTCCCCGATGAGGATTGCATTATCTCAGGTGGTAACTTCCACGGTGAGCCTCTCGCTCTCGTGTTTGACTACCTCGCAGTAGCACTTGCCGAACTTGGCAATATCTCGGAGCGTCGCGTGGCTCAACTCATCATGGGCTTCCGTGGCTTGCCCGAATTCCTCGTTGCCGAGCCCGGCTTGAACTCCGGTTTCATGATTCCTCAATACGCCGCCGCTGCTATGGTGAGCCAAAACAAGATGTATTGCTTCTCGGCTGCCAGCGACTCTATCGTATCGAGCAACGGTCAAGAAGACCATGTGTCAATGGGTGCCAACGCCGCTACCAAGTTGCACAAAATACTCGATAACCTTGAGAACATCCTCGCTATCGAGTTGATGAACGGTGCACAAGGTCTTGACTTCCGTCGCCCCGAAAAGACATCGCCCATCCTCGAAGAGTTCATGGCCGCCTACCGCGCCGAAGTTCCCTTCGTCAAAGACGATATTATCATGTACAAGATGATTCAAAAAACTGCCGACTTCCTCGGCCGTTACCGCTTTGAGTATTAATCTTGATAGATATCCAACAACAAGGGGGTTGCACCAATGGCGCAACCCCCTTGTCATATATTGCGGGTAGGGATACAACCTCACGGTTATCAATCCATAAAGTCGGGCACTTTGGCACGGAGGATATTGTCGTCGTAGTCTTTGATGAAGTTGCCATCGACATCTATATAGTAGAAGTCCTCGCCTACACCAACTACTGCCAATCCGTCCTCAAAGTTGCCTACATAGTCATATTGTATGGTGATGGCAACATCGCCATTGGTATCTATAAAGCCGCATTTGCCTTGCAGACACACCGCCGCACGACCATCGGCAAACGAGCCCACAAAGTCATACTCAAAGGGTATCACTACATTGTTATTGCGGTCTATAAAACCATACAATCCACTCTCCTCGTTGCGTGTAGCAGCCAAGCCCTCGCAGAATCGACCCATCACCAAATACTCGACAGGCACAACCTCAACACCTTGCGTATCGACATAACCATAGCATCCGTCAATAGTCACCATCGCCACTCCGTCGGCAAAGGGATGCACCACCTTATCATAACGATAGGGAGTAATCTCACGTCCTGTCTTATCTATAATGGCATACTTGCCATCACGACATACAGCACCATAGCCATCTACAAAGTTTACTGCGGCATCATAGAGCATCGGCAACACTTCGTTGCCATCGACATCTATGCAGCCCCATTTACCGTCGGCGCACACAAACGCCAATCCATCGGAGAAATCTTTGGCCGCATCATATACAACGGGTATCACTTCCTCGGTATCACGGTCTATGTAGCCAAACTTTCCATCACGCTCCACACAAGCGCGGTCGTTGTTATATTTTCTTATATCGTCGTAATTCATAGTTTTTTATATTATTCGGTTATACATTTATTGAAGAAGAACTCCTTCCGGGCACGTTCTTGCGAGAAACAGAAAAACGTAAGTTCGGCCTCACTACACACTTCACTATTATATATAATGACTACCTGTATAAATGCAAAATTTCGTTTCATCTCACGAATGTGGGCACGCACCTCCACACGCTCATTCGCCCCGGTTGCAATGGGGCGACGATACTTGACATTCATAGCCGTAGTCATGCCCGATGTTTGCAGTTTGCGGGCTATTACCCACGCTGCAATTTCATCCATCAAGGTAGCTTGCACACCTCCGTGCAAGGTTTTGAGCCAGCCTTGATAGTTGTCATCGGGAGTCCAATAGCACACGATGTCGTCACCATCCTCATAAAACTCCATTTTGAGCCCACAAGGATTGTTGGGAGCACAACCAAAACAGTTGTAGCCCTCATCTACCAAGTCAAGCCAAGGATTTATCAGTTTCTTCATAAGCCCTTTTTTTCTATTTACAAATATACAACAATCATCCAAAAAAAGCGACTGCACCGAGAGAAAAATCGATGCAGCCGCTTGCTTAGCGTTATTCTATGTTTCAATTACTCGGGTTGGATATTGTCATTGGTGAGTGTTTTACCTTCATACTCGCCGGTGAGAGTATTGAGGAAGGCAACAATGAGATCCTCCTCGGGGTCGGTGAGTTCAACACCCGATTGGTATGTACCCATCTTGCACACAGCCTCTTTGAGAGTAGGTTGCGAGCCGTCGTGGTAGTAGGGCCATGTGAGAGCAACGTTACGCAAAGAAGGTACTTTGAAGCGATGACGATCGCGCTCATTTTGAGTTTCTTTATAGCGGCCATTATCCTCAACGGTGAGTTCCCAACCGCGGTCGGCAAAGTAGTGTTTGCGCAAGCCCATCAGTTCATACGACTCGCCACCAAGGTTTACACCTATGTGACAGGTAGCACAGTTGTATTTCTTGAACAACTCATAGCCATCTTCCTCATCGTCTGTTATGGCATCGTCGTTGCCACGCAAATATTGGTCAAAACGAGAGTTGGGCGTGATGAGTGTCATCTCAAATTGCTCGATGGCATCGGTAATGGCTGCTTGCGACCAGCCTTCGGGATATACTTCGGCAAAGGCTCGTGTAAGCTCCTTATCGGCAGCCAACTTGGCTATGATTTCGTCAAACGATGTCGAAGCCATCTCGATGGGATTTAGCGGGGGGCCGGCAGCTTGATCGGCCAATGTAACAGCACGTCCATCCCAGAATTGCACAAAGTTATATACAGCATTATATACGGTGGGCGCATTGACACCTCCGAGTTGTCCTTGCACACCCTCCGAGTATTGCTTGTTATCGACACCTGCCGTATTGAGGCCGTGACAAGAGGCACAAGACACGGTGTTATCTACCGAGAGGCGCACATCGTGATAAAGAATGCGACCCAACTCGGCCTTGCGAGCATCTGCATTGTGAGTGAGAGGAATAGGACGCACAGGCTCGTCGGCACGATCGTCGGTGAGGCCATCGGCATAATACTCGGTGCGATAATCTCTTGCCCAGTCGGCAATAATGTCGGCCTTGGCATCGGTAATCTGGCTACCCCAATGCACCAAGTAGTATTGCATAGGGGGCATTGTGCCATCTTCTGCCACCTTCTCAACCTTGGCAACATCTACAGGATTGAGCGACTCATCGGCCAAGAGTGCATCCATAAAAGGTTGCATGTCGTACATGCGATAGCCTTCCGATACATCGGCTTTCACCATGTCGCCCATAAGAGGCACATTGGCATAGAAGGGCAACTCCGGATTGGCACTGTGACAACTGATACATCCTCCTTTGATAAAGATAGAGGCAACTTTGGCTCGATCGGAATAATCTACTCCGTCGGGAGCTTTCACACTGATGCGATAGATAGTAAATAACAATACTACCAACACCAATGCTCCGATAATCAATTTCTTCTTCATAGTTGTGTGTATAATAGGTGTTTAAAATAAGTTATCTGTTATATATATGTACACTATCGGCTGCCGATGGGAGATAATTGACTCCATACCAACACATTTGCAAGGCAAGGAATGCCAACAGGAGTATCGCTCCACTCAGCCGCTTGTCGGTCTTGCCCATGAGGCGCAAGTGTATTGCCAACATATACATCATCCATGTCACGGCAGCCCACGACTCCTTGGCATCCCAACTCCAATATTCGCCCCATGCTTCCTTGGCCCATAATGCGCCGGTGAGCATGCCTATGGTAAAGAAGGCTACCCCGGCATACACCAAGCGGTCTATGGCAGGATAGATATCTTCTCGCACAAACAACTGATAAACAGCCAACAAGGTGGCACATCCAAGCAGTGCATACGAGAACATATATACCGCCACATGAGGTATAAACCACACACTCTGCAAGGCCGGCATGAGGGTATGATCGTGTATCTCGGGACGAAGGATGTTGATAACCATAAAGACGGTAGCCATAATGGTAGCAAAGGTCATCACCCATCTATAACGCCATCGGGCGTATGTAATGGCTCCGGCAACAAGCATAAAGAAGGAGTACCACAATCGTGTTTCGCCCATTGTGCGCATGGGCGGACGTTGCAGTGTGACACCCAAGCCTACTATAAAGCCACCCAATATAGCTATTGATATGATTATAAGCACCATGGCTATCTTGCCATATTGTTTGTTGCACAACGATACTATGGCAGCACCAAGTGCAAATGCTATCGTCAGTGCAGCCACCCACGCAAATATGTTCCATCCTATCATCATACGCTACGTTTTTGAGGTCCTTGCACAAACATCAATATAGCTCCCACAATGAGCAACACAATACCTGTGGCCATAGGCCATTTCCATGGCTGTCGCACCACTTGTACAATACACGCCACCGACTGCCCATGTGGCTCGTAACCCACAAGATATATATCTTCGCTCCATGTGCGGGCATAGGGATAATTCACCGACAAGGTTACTACACGTCCATCTATGGCAACATCGGCCTCATACGACGAGGGTGTACCATTATCGAAATATTCGGCACGAAAATCTACCAACTGCATTTCATATCGCAAGAGTGTCATACGCCCATCGACATAATAGGCCTCGCGCGAGGGTTGCTCGGCAACTACCATCGTACGCAATATATCGTTGTCGGCAGCGCCCCAAAATCCGGCCATGACTGCCAGCCACAATCCCACATGGTTGCACACAAAACGCCACCTCACCCCTGCGGCATTGCGCCAGCCGCGCATTATCACCATAGTGAGTTGTGTCAATACATACAGTACAGCCACCACAAAGGGGTATGACATCACGGCGGGGCGGCGTTGCAATCCCATCACCATGCAAGCTATCACCAATGTTGCCACCGATAGCCACGATGCAACGGGCGATAAAAGAAATTGTGCCACCACATTGCGCCGACGGGCACGATACAGCTCATACAAGCCATACAGCCACACGACTGCTATAATGAGGTTGAGCGGAAAACGAAACAGCTCAACAGGCACGTTGCCCACAAACAGCTGCAACACACCCGCCAACGCCACAATTACCAATAGTATTATGACTGCAACACGCTCTATTTTGCTTCTTTTTTCCACTTTGCACTATTTACTGCGTAAAAATAAACAAACCTCTACAATATCGCAAACTATCATATATATTTTTTTACCGGCGGCTAAATGGATATATCAAAAATGAGCCGTTCCACTTCATTGCAGAACGGCTCAACTATTATATTTATGTACAACTTATCAACCCACCACTACGTTGGTATCTTCTACCAAAAGGGGGTCTTGAATACCTGCGGGGAATACTTGTCGATACAAAGCGGCTTGGGCATATATAATTACCACCATAGCCACAAAATAACCTACTATGAAGCATATAACGCCTATTATAGAAACAAGCATCGACAGCAATAGGAAGAGGAACACCCTACCTTGCACAGGATATGATGCTTTCCATGCCATTTTTATCGCTTCTACTGCTCCTACTCCTCTATCCAACAACAGATAGGGGGCAAAAAGCAAGCGAATAGAGAGGTAGATGAGGGGCAACATAGCCAACAACAACCACAATGACATGGTAGAGATAGCCGTGATGTCATAGGCAGCCAATGTCGTGAGCGATATATCGCATGTAGCGGCTCCTACTACAAGTATGACTGCGATAGGCAAGAGCATGATGGCTATCATGATAACCATGAGCATGAGAAATTGCCACATGCGGGGCAATACCTCCTTGAATACGGCAAATCGTGGTTCTTCACCATCTACCACGTCGAGCGATATGCGCAGCATACCCAGCGACCACACCATTACGAAGGCAAAGTTTAACAACTGTGCTACCGCACCTACTACACCTCCGGTGATGAACGACAAGATTGTATTCACTACGATATAGGCCATTACCAAGCCCAACGATACAATAAAATTCTCTTTGGTACATTGCCAACCTGTCTTGATGGCGGCAACAGGATTGAGATTGCTCATATGAGATATTATTAAGTGTTTATGCAAATCAATGTCAAAGGTAAGAAATATATTCTATTCGAGCAAATGATTTGACAAAACAGAGTATTTGCATTATCTTCGCAGAGCAAACCAATCTAACACGACATGAAAGTATCTATCTCATCGCTTGTTGCCGAGGCGTGTCCGGGCATGCAAGCGGGTATCATCAAGGCATCGGTTGTCAATAGCCCCACGAGCGACGAGCTATGGGAGGAGTTGCAGGCCGAGGCTGCACGCATTGCATCTACTTATGCTACCGATACACTCTCCAAGCGACCTGCCATTGCGGGTACACGACAAGCCTACAAGACTTTTGGCAAAGACCCTGCCCGCTATCGTGTGTCGTCCGAGGCGTTGTGCCGTCGTGCCATTCGCGGGCTCGACCTCTATCGCATCAATACGTTGGTCGATCTCATCAACGTCGTTTCTATGCGCTCGGGCTACTCTATCGGTGGTTTTGATGCCGACTGCATCGAGGGCGATATGACCTTGGGCGTGGGTACTGCCGACGATGTGTTTCATGGCATTGGTCGAGGTCTGCTCAATATCGAGGGCATGCCTGTATATCGCGACAATGTAGGCGGTGTGGGCACTCCCACCAGCGACGAGGAGCGCACCAAGATAACGCCTCACACCTCGCATCTGCTCATTACCATCAATGCCTATGCTCCCGAAATGCCTCTCGATGAGTGCATGCAATGGACTATCGAGCTGTTGCGCAAATATGCACAGGCTACCGACATTGAGAGTTACATCATTTAGCACACCACATATTACCTCATAGGCACTACCATGCAACTTGTCAAGATATACCCCGACAACCCCAACCGACGCGCCATACAACAGATTGTCGAGGCGTTGCGCAATGGCGACGTCATTATATATCCCACCGACACGCTTTATGCCATTGGCTGCGATGCGCTCAATGTGCGGGCGGTCGAGCGCATTTGTCGCATCAAGGGCATCGACCCCTCCAAGGCGGCTCTCTCTATCGTGTGTCACGACCTCAGCGATGCGGCCCACTACGCGCGCATCGACAACGCCACTCACCGCATCATGCGCAAGAACTTGCCCGGAGCTTTCACTTTTATCGTTCCGGCAGGCTCGGGACTGCCCAAGTTGTATAAGCAACGCAAGAGTGTAGGCGTGCGTGTACCCGACAACAATATTGCCCGCGCTATCGTCGAGGAGCTGGGCAATCCGCTACTTTCTACCTCGGTGGCTACCAACCACGACGAGCCGGAATATACTACCCACCCCGAACTCATTGCCGAACGATATGCCTCGCAGGTCGATTATATAATAGATGGTGGCGATGGCGACATTGTGGGTAGCACCATCATAGACTGCACCGAGGGCGAGCCTGTCATGGTGCGACAAGGCAAGGGCGAGATTATAGACTGACACTGCTCCTCCCCCTTTGTTGGAGTAGATACCATAAACCACAATAGGCTGTGCAATGTGCACAGCCTATTGTGGTTTATAGCGTGATAATACGCTTTCTATTAGAGAACGTCGGCAAGAGCTGCGTTGGTGTTCTTCACAGCAGTTGCGCTGGCATCAAAGAGAGCTTTCTCCTCGGCATTGAGGTCGAGCTCGATGATGCGCTCGATACCGTTCTTGCCCAATACAACGGGAACACCGATGCAAAGGTCGCTGTGACCATATTCGCCTTCGAGCATTACGCTGCAGGGGATGATGCGTTGCTCATTGTGAATAATAGCCGATGCCACCATAGCAGCAGCTGCACCGGGAGCATACCATGCCGATGTGCCGAGCAACTTGGTGAGTGTAGCACCACCTACCATTGTATCGGCAGCAATCTTATCGAGTTGTTCTGCGGCGATAAGGCCCGATACGGGGAGGCCTTTGTAAGTAGCAAAACGTTTCAAAGGTATCATTGTAGTATCACCGTGACCACCTATCACCATACCTTCTACCTCGTTGGCGTTTGCACCGAGAGCTTGGCTCAAGTAATATTTAAAGCGAGAGCTATCCAATGCACCACCCATACCTATGATGCGGTTTTTGGGAAGGTCGGTAACTTTGTGGATGAGGTAAGTCATAGTGTCCATGGGGTTGCTCACGCACACGATGATAGCGTTGGGAGAGTGTTCGAGAACGCTGGTAACTACCGAGCGAACGATACCGGCATTTACGCCTATAAGCTCCTCGCGAGTCATACCGGGCTTGCGGGGAATACCCGAAGTGATGATAACAACATCCGAGCCGGCAGTAGCGGCATAGTCGTTAGTTACACCCTTTACAACAGTATTCATGCACAACAGTTGAGCTGTTTGCATCATATCCATTGCTTTACCTTCCGATACACCTTCTTTGATGTCGAGCAATACTACTTCGTCGGCAATGCCTTTGAATGCCAATACGTTGGCACATGTTGCGCCTACATTACCGGCGCCTACAACGGTTACTTTTGACATAATTGTAAACTTTTTATGTAATGATTCTTATGTTTATATCCTTATTCCTTTAAGGTTGCTACAAAGTTAGCACAATTTTGTATTGTAGAAAAAATTCCACAATTAAAATTTTACAAAATATATGCAATCGCACCCACCCCGTGTATAAACCTCATATTACCCCACACGACATAGGCAAAGAAGAGGAGGAAAATATAGCACCTTGCGTGTGGTGCAGAAGAGAGTTACATTTTCTTCGCTATGCAAGGTGGTGCATTTTTCCTCCTCTGTGTTTTGCCGTGGCAAAATATAGGGGAGGTGGCTGCCAAGCCGGAGGGGTTGAGAAATCACGACTGAAAGTCGGGATTATTTTTTTTACAACCTATTGTGCGAATTTTTTAACCCCTTCCCTCTGCGAGGACTTCCCCTATCTCGTTTCACTCGCAGGGGCAGAAAAGGTTACCCTCTTTTTAACCGTACACAGAGGAGGAAAAGGTTACCTCAACGCCACGCGGGCGGGGCGTTTTTGCTCCTCTGCCCGAGGGAAGCTGTCGCCCGTGGCGACTGAGGGGTGGGAGAAATTATTTACTCAATTTAAAATGATAAGATTATCTTCTAACACCCCACGATATTTCTTTTAACCCCTTCCCTCTGCGAGGACTTCCCCTATCTCGTTTCATTCGCAGGGGCAGAAAAGGTTAGCTTCTCGACTACAGTACACGCAAGGTGGTGCATTTTTCCTCCTCTGTGTTTTGCTGTGGCAAAATATAGGGGAGGTGGCTGCCAAGCCGGAGGGGTTGAGAAAAACAGAGAGAGAGGAAATATACTACATATCCTCTCCTGTCTTATTCTTTGAGAGTATTTCTATTACAAGTTCTCGTATATATCCTACTACATTATCGTAACTCGTAAAGACATCTCTATTTTCAAACCGGAGTATTTGTATGTCGTGATATTTACGCAACCATCTACTGCGACGATCGTCATAGTCAGACCCATCCAACGAATAATGCTGTACGCCATCCAATTCTATACCCAACTTACATTGGGGCGAATAGAAATCAAGTATAAAGGTGCCTACTGAAAATTGTCTGCGAAATCGTACGCCTTCTATCTGCTTATTCTTTAGACTCAACCATAATAATGCCTCGGCTGACGTTCCAAAATTGCGCAACTCTCGTCGCTCCATTTTTAACTCGGGCTTATTATTATAACGTACTATCTTTTTCATGGTACAAATGTATGATTTTTAGTACATAATAACAACATCTTTCACTTTGACTCGCCTAAAATATAAATTTCAATTTTTTAGTATCATGTTATTTCTTAACCCCTCAGTCGCCATGGGCGACAGCTCCCCTATCCCTACGGGCAGAGGAGCAAAAATATAGCACCTCGCATGTGATGTAGAAAAGGTTACCTCAACGCCACGCGGGCGGGGCGTTTTCTCCCCATGTGTTGGCGTAAGCCAATATAGGGGGAGTCCACGAAGTGGGTAGGGGTTGAGAAATCACATGATACTATCTTTTAACCCCTCCGGTGCGGTGCGCCATTTGTCTATCGACCAAGTTGCTCACGCTCGGCATAGTCTATGCAAGCATAACTCTGCTCTCGCTTATTCGCAACAGTCCCCTATATGCCTTCGGCACACAGAGGAGGCAATTTTTTAACCCCTCAGTCGCCATAGGCGACAGCTCCCCTATCCCTACGGGCAGAGGAGCAAAAATATAGCACCTTGCAGGGGCAGAAAAAGTTACCTCAAAAAACAAGGGCGCACCGGTGGTGCGCCCTTGCGTGTATGATATGTTGTATCGTATTAGCGTACTACTTTGCGTACGTTGTTGCCGTTGCGTACGATGTAAACACCGGCGTTGAGGTTGCGGAGGTCGAGGCTCTCGTTACCGCGAGCTACTACCATACCGTTCACGTTGTACACCTCAATAGCACCCTCGGCAGCTACTATACCGTTGGCATAGGCAATACCATTGGCAGCTACTACACCCTCGATACCTGTTGCTACAGCTGTCCAAGCGGCATCGTCGATGCTATACACGGGAGCTTCGCCGGTATAGGCAACAGTAACTTTGTCCCAGATGCGTGCCTCGGGATCTGAAGAGCGAGTGACAGGAGCGGCATCAAATGTCATCTCTTGGTAAGCAGGATTCATACGGCAGAAAGTGATGTGAGTAAAGCTACCGTCTGCTTCGAGGTCGAAATATACAATGTGCTCGCTGAGGAAGCCTCTCACCCACTCGGCAGTGCCGTCGTTTTGGTTGTAGAAATAAGCGGCATACCAAGGAGCATCGGGAGTTTCCCACACACCGGGCAAGAGGTAGTACATAGTGGCGGCAATGTTGGCCTCACGCACTTTGCGATACATCACGATGTCTTTTTGAGAGTTATTCTCTTTGTAGCAAGAGAAACGAGCGCTCGATTG
Organism: Barnesiella sp.; assembly: GCA_045645425.1. Taxonomy (GTDB): domain Bacteria; phylum Bacteroidota; class Bacteroidia; order Bacteroidales; family Barnesiellaceae_A; genus Barnesiella_A. Next base: position 2,834 of record JAZRIS010000013.1, on the reverse strand, counting down.
ATTATAACGTATCACGTTGGCGGGCTCATCTGCATCGTTGTTCATATCTATAATACCGGCGGCAGCCTCATCACCTATTGCTATTGACCATGCAGCGTTGTTGTCGGCATCGGTTTTGAGGTAGTTGCTTGCACCGGGCGAGTAGAGGTAACCCTCGGCAGTGTGCATCGACCATGTGCGCACGCCATTTGCTTCGCCCACTTCACCAAGTGTAATCACTTGTACATCTTGGGCAAATTTCACATCGTTACCCTCTTTTTTCACAGCGGCTTGATTGCGGTAGTTACCGGCATCGGTCGAGAGGCCCATGTTATCCTCTCTAGCTACAATCACCACCTCGTCGCCATTGCACAAAGTATTGGCATCGGTAACAAGTGTCCAAGTACCCTCTACGGGGATAAATACAGTATATTGGGCACTTACCACGTCACTCTCGTTACCTTCGGCATCTACAGCCTTAGCCCATACGGTAGTTGTAGCATCTATTGTCAAGGCATTGCCTTGAGTATATTCGCCATTCTCTACGGTAGTGTACCATGCAGTCAAGCCAGGCTCAACGTTGATATTAACAACAGTACCTTGTTCTACCTCACCGGCGGGAACACTGAAAGTAGGCTCTGCTACATTCACAGCCTCGGCATCCACTACATAGGTAAGAGTCATATCTTTTACACGAATTTGAGCACCGGCAGAAACCATTTGAACATACTTATAGTTAGGTACACTAAAAGTATAATTAGTATAACTTGAAGTTGTAGTTTGAGTGGCAATTTTAGTCCATGTACTACCATCGTTACTACCATTGATTGTAAGTGTACCGGCTTTGTTACCAGCATTCAGTATAATTTCAGTTGCAACGCCATTATTTACTTCAACAACAGCATTAGAGCCGGCATAAAGTCTTACTTCCCCATTCAAGTGAGCTCCATTAATTATGAGCGTTACATCATTGTCCAATTTATGTTCTTCACCTTGGGCATACTGTGTACCTGTTGCATAATTCGAGAATATATATTTATTAGTTATACTCTCACCTGCGGGGGGGGGTGCCAAGAGAGTATAAGTAGCAGTTACAACATCACTCTCGTTACCTTCGGCATCTACAGCCTTAGCCCATACGGTAGTTGTAGCATCTATTGTCAAGGCATTGCCTTGAGTATATTCGCCATTCTCTACGGTAGTGTACCATGCAGTCAAGCCATCCTCAACGTCGATAGTAACATCGAGGCTCTCCTCAAATGTAGTACCATCGGCAGGAGTAAATGTAGGCTCGGCTACATCTACGGGATCGGGAGTTTCGCCACCTTCGCCACCACCTTCGCCAACGGCTTCACAAGTAAGAACAATTTCTGTTATACGTAATTGTGTATTACTTGTATTGGCATTCTGAATCATAAAAGTGTTGTTTGCCTGAAAACCAGAAATGGTCATAGTTTTACTGCTCCATGTACCTTGTTGTGCTGGCGCATCATCAACACTATATTTCACTGTTGGAGTATAAAGTGTTGAATATGCTGTTATCTTAATTCCAACAATTTTTTTTGTACCATCGGTAGTAAAAGTTGCAGAACCACCTTGTCCGCCGGCTGCATAATAAAGACGCAATGTTCCATCTTTATTAAATGCGGGGGCACTACTTGCATTGTTCTTTGCGTACGAAATTGTAATTCCTTCAACTGTTTTAGATGTAACAGAATTCAATGTAGAATTTCCGTACAACGATTTAAAATTAAAGGTCACTTCTTCAGCTTGCATACCTATAACAGCGAGCATGCAGCATAAAAATGAAAGTAAGATTTTTTTCATAATAAAATATTTTATTGTTGTTTGTTATATATTCTGTTATTATTGAGCGCATTACACAATGCGCATTATCGCTATGACTGATGTAACGAACACTCTATAATTCGATGCAAAGTTAGTACTTAATATTGGGTAAACCAAAGATATAACAACATATTTTTGCACAAAAAACAAAATTATCAAGCATCGGAACGCCCCGCGTGCGAGGGGCGTTCTCTCCCCATGTGTTGGCGTAAGCCAATATAGGGGGAGTCCACGAAGTGGGTAGGGGTTGAGAGAACATATTATATATTTTCAACCTCCCCGATATTTCCATTAACCCCTCCGGCTTGGCAGCCACCTCCCCTATATGCCTCCGGCACACAGAGGAGGAAATTTTTTAACCCCTCAGTCGCCATGGGCGACAGTTGTCTATCGACCAAGTTGCTCACGCTCGGCATAGTCTATGCAAGCATAGCTCTGCTCTCGCTTATTCGCAACAGTCCCCTATCTCATTCCACTCGCAGGGGCAGAAAAGGTTACCAACTCTTTAACCGTACACAGAGGAGGAAAAGGTTACCTTCAACGCCACGCCTCGCGGGGCGTTCTCTCCCCATGTGTTGGCGCAAGCCAATATAGGGGGAGTCCACGAAGTGGGTAGGGGTTAAGAGAACATATTATATATTTTCAACCTCCCCGATATTTCCATTAGCCCCTCCGTATCTTTTAACCCCACGATATTTCTTTTAACCCCTCAGTCGCCATAGGCGACAGCTCCCCTATCCCTACGGGCAGAGGAGCAAAAATATAGCACCTCGCGTGTGATGTAGAAAAGGTTACCTCAACGCCACGCGAGCGGGGCGTTTTCTCCCCATGTGTTGGCGCAAGACAATATAGGGGGAGTCCACGAAGTGGGTAGGGGTTGAGAAATCACATGATACTATCTTTTAACCACCCAAACATTATTTTTTAACCACTCCGATATTTCTTTTAACCCCTCCGGTGCGGTGTAACGCACCACTTCCCCTATATGCCTTCGGCACACAGAGGAG
>JAZRIS010000012.1:0-11536 GCA_045645425.1 Barnesiella sp. | reverse complement strand
TGAAGGGAACGACCTTTGTGGATATGTGGCATAACTTTGCAGCACTCGGAGTATTTGTTGTAATCTTCAATCTTCTTGCTACCATAACATATAGGAAACGGACATAAAACGACAATGGCGACCGTAATTAAAGGTAGTGTTCGGGTACTCTCGCCTCATTTTCGGGCAGTATTTAGGCAAAAAATGACCGACTGGACTGTCCAATCGGTCATTGTAAATTGTTAATATTTAGGTTTTTTAACTATAAGACAAGAGGGATGCAGCGCAAATGGCAACATCCCTCTTGTCTTGTTTATATCGAGTTTATCCCCCGATGATAGATGGTAGAAAATATCTTATCAGGTAGTTTATTCTGAAAATGATTGTCGAGTCGATGTAGCTTATGGCTGTGATAGCACCGAAGGGTATGCCTATGATGAGAAGTGTGACGATGTAGAATAGCTTGCTGCGAAACAACCTTTTGTTGGTGAAGAAATTGTGTAGATAGTTGCCTATGCGTGTGATGAAGGGAATGGATAGCTGTTGTCGCAGGGGTATGAGTTGCGATAGGATGAAGAATGTGGAGAAAATCCAATAGAAAATAACCCTTCGCATATCGCATGACAGGATGGTGAACATGGGTAACAGTGCAATGAATTGTATGAGCAACAGTTGTGGCAGTACTCGCTTGATGTGGTTGTCGTATTCTCCCGTTTCGTATGCAAACATCTTTACTTTATTGACATTGACGCATAGGTAATATACTCCGGCCCATATTATTACCCATATCAATATGTTGGGTATGGCGGGTGACATTGAGAGTGGCATGCTTCTATCCCATATCACAGAGTTGAAAAAGTTGGCTTTGGCGTGCATGATGAATGTGTCGGTGGTATTCCATGAGAGTGCCCGTACACCATCACCCAATGCCGGCATTGTGTCGTATTGTGTGAGAAAGTAGGGTTGCCACGAATGCCATATGCCTTGGCATACATCCATATTGCCTTTGAATATACACACAAGTGCCATAGTTATGATAAAGGGTAGGTTGAAGAGTGTGCTCTTGGCAAGACGTGTGAATGTTGCACCCTTGCACGATGTGCAGTAGTGTAGTAGAAAAAATGGAACAAAACAGAAAAATGAGGCTTCGTGGGTGAGGATGGTTATCGTACCTATAATGTACAACAATAGTCGTGTTATTGTGTGACGTGTAGTAGTTGTTATATGTTTGCGATATAGGTATATGGTGAGGAATATCATCAGTAGCATCAAGGCATCTTTTCGATAAAACCTTGCATCGCACAACATAAAGCCTCCTATCAAGAAAGCGGTGGGAAGGAGCATCCATGAGAGCCTTATCTTGTAGAAAAGATAGAACATAAGAGCCGTGAGCAGGTAAGTGCCCATGTAGGTGATGATGACACTTGCCATAGCTACATCGTAGGGGATGAACTTATACACCCATAGCATAACCTGACCTATGATGCCTCGTCTGACAAAACCACCTTCGTAATTGATGAGCCAATCGCTGTTGTAGCTCTCAATCATGTAATGTGGATAATTGTCTTCTATCGATATAAGCAGATACAGGCTATATATAATGATGCCTATCGTATATAGTATAAAAGACGATTGTAGCAGTATCTTCCCGGAAATTTTCATGTGCTTGTATAAAAAAATCTCCCCGAGGGGAGATTTAGATCATGTAGCATGATTTGGTGTAATCAGTTATCAATACTCCTCCTCGTTAAAGAAAAAGTCCTCTTTGCTGGGATAGTCGGGCCAGATGTCTTCGATACATTCGTATGTTTCGCCTTCATCTTCCATTTCTTGGAGGTTTTCTATTACTTCGAGGGGTGCGCCTGAGCGAATAGCATAGTCAATGAGCTCTTCGCGAGTAGCAGGCCATGGTGCATCTTCGAGTTTCGAAGCCAATTCAAGTGTCCAATACATTGTCTTATTTTTATAGGTTTTTATTCTCGTTTTTTTGGTTGCGCAAAAGTAGTACTTTTCGCACCATTTCGTGCATGATAGTTGCAAAAAAAGCGAGGTGTATTGGTTGATATTTTGTTAAAATATTCAAAAATAAATGCTTTATTTCTTCTCCTTCAAAGGGTGAGTTTTGCCTTGTAGTTTTTGCTTGTAGATTCTATACCGATTGTATGGCATGAAATATAAAGCGCAACGTATTGAATATTTCGGTAGAGAAGGTGTAATCGTATATCGTAAATTGGCATGCCGGAACACCTACGAAAAGTGAGCAAAGAAGATAGAACCATTTGCTCGACGTGATGCGATTGGTGTTGAAGAATTGCACAATACGACTGCTTGCAGTCGATAGTAAAGGGATGGATAGTGAGCCGCCGAGAGCCACGAGTTGGTAGCTGATGAAGAATGAGGTGAGTATCCAATATATAATTACTCGCCGCAAGTCGCATGATAGCAGGGTGAACATGGGTAGCAATGCAACGAATTGCAACAAGAGTACAGTGGGCTGATATGCGTTGATGGGATTGTGTTTGTTGTCGTACTCTCGCTCATGAAGCCTTATTTTGTTGCTGTTGGCACATAAGTAGTATATGACAATATAGATTGCTATCCATGCAATGGCGCGGGGAAATTGTATATCGAGAAAACTCATATATGGTATATTCCATTCTATTGCACCTCCGTAGTTGATGGTAAAATGGCGCTTGAATGTCCCTATTGTATCCCAGCTCAAGGCTTCTATGCCTACTCCCATGGGCAACTGGGTGCCATATCTTGCGTAGAAAAAGTCGCTCCATGAGTGCCATATAGTGTTGCCCATCTCTATGTTGCCTTTGCATGTGCACGATAGGATAAATGTGACGATATAGGGTAATGTGAAGATGGCCGACTTGCCTATGCGCATAGCGATAGCACCTTGATGAGTCGTGTAATAGTGAATGAAAAGAAATGGAACAAAGCAGAAGAATGCCGCCTCATGTGTGAGGATAGATATGATACCCGAAATATAGGTGGCCAATAGCAACCATCTGCGCTTGATGCTTATCGTGAGGTATTGGCGGTGGAGGTATAGGGTGAGAAATATTGCCAACAACATGAGTGCATCGCGACGATAAAAGGTAGCTTTGATGAGAAAGAACCCGCCCAAGGCAAAGGCTGTGGGGAGTATAAACATCGACGTCTTGTGCTTGTAAAACATATATATAACGACAGCCGATAGGAGTATGACGGATATATATGTTGTTGCAATGATAGCAATACCTATATCGAAAGGGCAAGTGTTGTAGAGGCTGAGCAATAGTTGCCCAACAAGTCCCCTCCGTACAAAACCGCTTTCGTAGTTGATGAGCCAATCGCTTATGCCAAATTCGTAAGATTCATTGATGAGGTTGGGGTCGGCAATGAATATTTCGATGAGTTTGTAGCACCCTTGTACAATCAACAGTGCGATGTAAAAATAGAAAAAAAGGCGTATGTAGCGGTTGGCTTTTGGTAGAGTCATGGTGTCGAGAGTTATTTTATCCAATCGGCAATGAGGCTTTCGGCCTCCTCTATGAGCCATTGGCGGCGAGGATGGTTGCGCCATTGAGCCGGTATCGCGTGGTGTCGTGTTTTGTCAAATATTTCTCCTGTCACATTACTTGTCGAGGCCGATAAGGCACTTACAGCACCTTGCTCGGGGCTACTGATGATGGGGCGGAAAAAGCGGTCGGCAAGAGGGTCAAACCATGCGTCCATGTGTATCATACCCGTATCTACTACACCCGGATCGGCGGCATTGACATGTATGCCTTGCGGGGCAAGTTCGTGTGCCAGATGTGCGGTGAGCACTGCTATTGCCAATTTTGAGCGAGAGTAGGCTTTGAAACGGCCATAGTTGTCGGCTGTGAGTTGAAAGAAATCCGGTCCTATCTTGCCTATATAGCGTGTAAGTGAGGTTGTGAACGTGATGTGTCCGCCCTTGATGATAGCGGGCGTGAGTAGCTTTGTGAGCATATATGTTCCTACAAAGTTTACACCCAAAGTCATCTCTATTGCATGCGGGGTAGTGCAATATTGCTTGAGTATGACACCGGCATTATTGATGAGAGCTTCTATCTCGATGCCCTCGTCGTGTATGGCTTGAGCAAAGAGAGCTATGCTGTCGTACGAGGCAAGGTCGAGTGGCATAATGCGCACATGACCACGACTCTCGGCATCTATCTCTTGGCACAGAGGAGTGTCTTTCTGCAAGTTGCGGCATGCCATTATCACGTTGCGACCTTCTCTTGCCAAGGCTCGTGTAATGGCGGCACCTATGCTGCCTCCTGCTCCTGTTACTATGGTATATAGATTGCTCATTTTACTCTGACAAAAAACTTACGTCTTATCCACATGCGCACGGGTGGAGGCAATAGTGTTACAAACACAAGTCCTATGTGGTTGATGAAGCCCGGCATGATTTGTTTGCGACGACCAAATACTGCTCGGAGAGCTTTCTTGACCAACTTTTCGGGTGTGAGCAATATGCCGAGGTTTACTCCCAGCTTTAACAGATTATCGGGAAGTCCGAGCAATCGAGTAGCCACACCTCCCGGGCATATTGCTGTGGCATATACGTTGTAATCGTACAACTCCCAATATATCGAGCGGGTGAATACTCGTATATAGGCTTTGCTCGATGAGTATAGTGCGATGCCAAAGTTGGGTATGTGAGCCGATAGTGACGACATGTTGATAATCCATCCTCGGCGGCGTTGGCACATATCGGACGAGAAGTATCGGCACATCTGTGTGAGCGTGAGTATGTGCAGATTGATGAGAGCTTCTATGCGGGCAGGGTCGGTGGCATTGACATCTCTAAACATAAACATGCCTGCATTATTGACCAATATATCTATCTCATGGCCTTGCTCGTGACACATATCGTATAGCTCTTTGGCTGCTTCGGGGCGTGCCAAGTCCATGCAGATAGAGGTGGCTGATACATGATATTTCTCGGTGAGTTCTTGGGCGACGGTGTGTATATGCTCCTCGTTGCTTACTATTACCAATGCGCACCCCTTCTCGGCGAGCTGGCGGGCATACTCATAGCCCATGCCCGAGCTTGCTCCTGTGACAAGGGCTTTGAGGGTTGTAAAATCGGGATATTTGACCCAACACATATTGCTATTATCCTTTCTTTTTTATTGCTTCTATTTCACGTTGCAGGCAGGGAGGTAATGAGCCATCGGGCATGTGTCTGTGGCACACCATGTCGAGCGAGTACATGCGGGCAATGCAATAATTGACATGGTCACATCCGCAACGCTCGCGTCCCTCTTCTTTCATGCGATTGACAAAGTCGGGCTCGTTGATGAGTGCGCGACCCATTTGTACAAATTGGAAATCGCTGTTGAGAACACGTTCGATACCTTCACGCGATACGCAACCTCCTACATATATAAGAGGCAATTTAAGGACAGCACGGAATTTGAGAGCATCCTCCAAGAAGTAGCACTCCTTAAACGGCTCGCTCTTTATCATGTACTTTCCAATAGCCTTTACACCATATTTGAGCCACCACGGGTGCATGTAGTGAGTCATTGATTTCAGTGGCATTTCGCCTCTCATCACCACCATAGGGGCACGGCTCACAAATCCGGCACTGAGCACAAGTGCATGTGCTCCGAGTCGTTCCAATTCTTGTGCAATAGTGATAGCCTCGGGTATCTCTATACCACCCTTGAAGCCGTCATACATATTGGTTTTTACGGTTACGGCGATGTCACTACCGGCAGCCTCCATTACTTCGCTCATGCACTCGCGCATAAATCGCATGCGATTGTCGAGAGAGCCGCCGTATTCATCACGACGATGATTGGTATAGGGTGAGAGAAATTGACTGATGAGGTAGCCGTGTCCGGCATGTATCTCTACTGCATCAAATCCGGCTTCACGAGCCAGATTGACTGCCTTGCCAAAATCCTTGGCGGTGGCAATAATTTCTCGCTTATTCATGCCTCTGACGATTGTGGGCGAGTAGAGGTTAAATCCGGTGGATGCGCCGATGGGTATCTGCCCGGCTGTGGATATGTGAGTCATATTGCCACAGTGTCCCAGTTGGATAGAGGCTGCAGCTCCATGTGAGTGTATAGAGTCGGTGATGCGTCGCAAGCCGTTTACAATCTCGGGGCGCATCCATAATTGTGACTCAAATGAGAGTCCGCTGCGCGATACCGATGCGTAGGCAAGTGTTGTCATGCCTATGCCTCCGGCTGCTACACTTGTGTGATAGTTGTAGAGTTTCTCGGAGGGAGAATATTGCTCGGCCATGCCTTCAAATGCCGCCGAGCGGATAGTGCGGTTGCGCAAGGTGAGAGGGCCTATCTGTGCCGGTGTAAAGAGGACAGAATGGGCATACTTATTATTTGTTTCCATAATCAATAGATAAACGGAATGATACGTTTGCGTTTTTCGTTAGTAAATTCTTCGCCAAACTCCTCGGCGTATCGGTTGTATATTTTGTGGGCGCGTGGTGCAAGGTTGGCAAATGTCCACCATACAAATACTACTCCAGCCCACGACCATGATAGAATGGCGAAACCTGTCCATTCGAGCAACTCGCCAAAGTAGTTGGCCGACGATACATATCGGAACATACCACCGCGAGGCAGGTAGTGCTTGGTGTCACCGGGCTTGCGCAGGTTGCGAATGATGTTGTCGCTGTGCAGATTGATACCCATGCCGGTAAAGAATAGTATTGTTCCTATGATAAATTGTGGAGTGGAGAGCCATGCAGTTGTGTAGTAGTCACTTGGCGACACATAGAACAGCCAACCTCCTTGCATAAAGGCGTTGAGGGTGTTGAAGATGACACCGCACATCATAATGCTCACTGCCATGCGACTTGTACCCTTGAAGAGGAGGGGGAAGATAAAGGAGCGTTGGAAATAGTGAAGTTGGAACATGAGAAACATAACCAAGCGAACAGGGTCGTTGGTGCGGTCGCTCATGAGCCACAAGAGCAACATGGTGATGAATACGGGCGCTTCCATGATAACCCAACCCCATCGGTTGGATATTGAAGGTCCCCATTTGGGGCTGAAGAACACGCCATATCCTGCTTTTACAAAGTAGAGGGCTATGAATACAATGAGGGCTATGACGGTCATTGTGATGAGAAACCCATTAAAGCATAATTCCATCTCTTTATATATCTTAAAGTAACACTGATATTATGCCCCAAAAGTACAAAAAAAATCTCAACGATGTAATCATTGAGATAAGTTTGTGTGTTGTGATTGAGAATTGATTGTATTGATGAATTTACATCCGAGCAAGGATGTTGCGGGCTTCTTGCGCATCGTTGTGCAGTGCCTTCTTCAACTCGTCGATTGACGAAAATTGCTTTTCGTCACGGAGGAAGGCTATAAATTCGATAGTCATATCGCTGCCGTACAGGTTGCCCGAATAGTCAAATAGATTGGCTTCAATAGAAAGGTTGTTGTTGCCCGATATGGTGGGACGTTGTCCTATATTGAGCATTCCTCCATAAGTGTCGCCATTGTCGGTAATTGCCTTGACAGCATATACCCCCTTGGCCGGTAGTAGCTTGTCGGGGTTGTTGGGTAGGATGTTGGCGGTGGGGAAACCTATGGAACGCCCTATTTTGTGCCCATCGACAACTGTGCCGCTGATGGTGTAGTTGTAGCCCAACATGGCATTGGCCTTGGCAATATCGTGAGCCATCAATGCCCGTCGTATGGCCGACGAAGATATGGTACCTTGCTCTATGATATATGGGCGAGCCTCAACAATCTCAACGCCTATCTCCTTGCCGTATGTGCAGTACTCGGCAAATCCTTCGCTGCGATTGTGGCCAAATCGGTGGTCGTATCCTATGCACAGCACTCTTACATTGTAACAATCGTGTAGCAGTGTGATAAATGCACGAGCCGACTTTTGAGCCAATTCGTGATTGAAATCGAGCAGAATGGCGTTGTCGATGCCTGTATCGGCAAGATGTGTCATGCGCTCGTTGTGGTCGTTGAGTAGCGGCATGTGCTCGTCGGGGTGTAATATGGTGCGGGGGTGTGAGGCAAAGGTTATGACGGCACTTTCCATGTTATACTCGTTGGCAAGTTGTTGTACATGGGTTATGAGTGAGCGATGCCCCAAGTGTACGCCGTCAAACATACCTATTGTTGCTACAATAGGGTGTTTTATCATGTGTGGTTGCCTTACTATCTTCATCTTGCTCTTTCTATTGCGACTGCGAAGATACAACAAAAGCCGATGTAAAGCCTCATGTACAATTAAAAAAAATATTGTTTATGCTGTACTATAAAAAACTAATAAGGAGCTTCTTCACAGAAACTCCTTATTATTAGGTTTTCAATAGGTATTAATTTTAAGGTAAAAAAGATTGTTTTAGGTTAGTGCGACAAAGATAAGGGCTTTTTTCTTCTCTTTGCGATAAAATAAATATGTTTTATAATATGTTTTTTAATGTTATTTTGTCTCCTTGTGCTTTGTGTGCGTTGTTAAGCATTTTATAATCAATATGTAATGCGCGAGTTTTGGTAACAATGCAATATTTGTGAAATAAAGTTAAATACCTGCGTTTGCATGTGTCATACCATAAATAGAAGCAATGTGCTACCTCTCTTCGGTGTCAAATATGTCTATTACGAGATTGTTGCCATCGAATGTAGCGTAGGAGAAATGTTTTATCCAGTCGCCCAATATCACCATGCGATTGTTGCGTGTGAGCATGAGGTCGAGCAGGATGTGTCGATGTCCGAATATGAGGTATTCCACATCGTTCTCTTTGATATACTCTTTGGCAAATTGTACAAGAGGCTCGTTTTTTTCGCCACGGAAGCGTTCTTCACCTTTTTTGTCGTTTTTCTTGCGACTCGACGACGACCACTTATGTGCCAATATCATTGTCAAGTCAGGGTGTATCCATGAGTAGCACCACTGTGCCACTTTGTTGCGAAATAGCGATTGCAGAAAGCGGAAACTCCACTTGCGCTTGCCTACCTCGTCGCCATGCGAGAGGAAAAAGCGGTGCCCGTCGATGTCGAGTGTAGTGTGTGTGCGGTGGACAATTATACCCAACTCGGCAGGGAGGTAATCAAAAATCCATATATCGTGATTGCCTGTAAACCAATGTATTTCTATGCCGCTGTCACTTAGTTCGGCAATTTTGCCCAAGAAGCGCACATATCCGCGAGGCACTACATGGCGGTATTCAAACCAATAGTCGAGAATGTCGCCCAATAGAATGATGCGTTTGGCATCGTGTTTGATGGTGTTGAGCCAGTCGATGATGCGTTGTTCGCACAGGCGTGTATCAAGGTAGCTTGCACCCAGATGCAAGTCGGAGATAAAATATGTCTTGTTGCGTTGGCTCATGGATGTGTGTGGCAGATTATAAGAACCCGAGGTCGAGCTTGGCCTCTTCGCTCATCATGTCTTGATTCCATTCCGGCTCAAATACAAGTTGAATATCGGCATTTTCGATACCTTCGATACTCTCTACCTTCATGCGCACATCTTCAATAATAAAGTCGGCGGCCGGACAGTTGGGCGCTGTCAGTGTCATATCTATGTGGGCTGTAGTGCCTTCTATATCAACTTTGTATATCAATCCGAGGTCATATACGTTCACCGGTATTTCGGGGTCGAACACCGTGCGTAACATCTTGACGATTTGTTCTTGTAGTTCTATTTCGTTGCTCATTTTTTTGTGTCTTATTTTGACAACGAAGATACAATATTTTTTGCTATGTTGCACTCTTTTTTGCGAAAAATAAAAAATATGGAATATTGCTTTGTTTTTTAATAAATTTATTTACCTTTGTCGAATGAACCTATATAATTAACTTAAAACTTTATGAATATGAAGAGAATTTTAGGAATTGTGATGATTGCGGTTGCCATGTTGGCAGCTCCTATGGCGCAGGCCGAGTTACGATTGGGTGTTAAAGCCGGTGCCAATATCTTAAATTTTACAACCCCCGATCAGACAAAACTTGATTTTAGCAATGCTTCGTTGGCCAACTTTACAGGTGGTTTGACTGTTGAATGGCTTTTCTTGGGAGGCTTGGGAGTTGATGCAAGTGTTATGTACACAGCCAAGGGTACAGAATATAAAGTGGGTGACGATCTTGGTGGTGAAATTGTATCGGGTTTGCTTGGCTCTGAGACTTTGATGAAGGCTACTATTCACTATATCGAAGTACCTATCAATCTTAAATATAAATTGAAAATAAAAGGTATTGAAGATATAATCGCTCCTTTCATTTATGCCGGTCCCAGTTTTGCTTTTAAAGTGGGTCAAGATGTAAAATTTGGAAATGACCTCTTTAACGATACCAAAATCGAGTTTAATAATGTCGATGTAGCTCTCAACGTAGGTTTGGGTGTTGAGGTTTTCAAACACCTCAATGTTGCTGCTCAATATGGTTGGGGTTTGGGTAAGGTTGTTGATATGCCCGACCTTGAAGCCTTTGGTCAAAAAATCGAAGGTATCGACATGCAAACAGGTGTGTGGACTGTCACACTTGCTTGGATGTTCTAATCGACCGCAATAGAATAGATAAAAAGAGGCTGTGTCAAAATTTTGAATTTTGACACAGCCTCTTTTCCATGAGCAACATTTGTTCGTCAAGCATCCAATCACTAACCGCAGTTAGCGTTTTATTTTCGTCAGCCATCGGCTGGCGATTTATAATGGGCGACCACTCTTCGTAGAACGAACGCATATTCTTTATGTTCGTTGCCGAGAAGCCACGAAGTCCAGGCAACTCTTTTTGTAGTTGCCGGCTGATTGTTTCTATTGCACCTTTGCCCCAAAAGCCCTCACGAGAGTTTTTAGAAACATAGCAACCTATGCCATAATACAGTGATAGCTGTTCTTTATTAGCTGCAGATGCTGCACGATACTGACTGCGCAATATCGCTTCCTTTATAATCCTTACCGCCTCGGCGTATGTTTGTAAATCGCTCATATGCTTTTTATTTGTAAACAAAGGTACAAATAATAATGAATATGTGCTATTAAAATAAATTCATTATTGCGTTCCAATGCTTTTAAGCACTCTTTTCGTGCAGTCTGTTTTGTTTCCTTGCGCTCCTTTGCTACATTGCTATTTCTTGTATTTCCGATGTTGCCTGTCTGCTGTATTTATTATCAGTGCAAAATGCACTATTATTCCGATTTCGGTTGATTATTCCAGCGTTTTTATGTAACTTTTGCAAGAAAAGATAACTCGCTTAGAATAAATCGGTTGGTCGGATTGCATGAAAATTGGGTAACGAGATAGCAGCCGTTCGTATTTCTGAGTTCTTCATTACTTTACTCCAATGTGATAACTCTTGACGCTACAAAGCGTACAAAAAGAATCTAAATTGAAAATATAATTGGGGATTTCCTTGTTGTTTTAAATATTATTCGTAATTTTGCGAACAACAAACAATATTCGATTATGGCAAATAAAGATTATAGCATTAAGCAAGAGCAAGTTGCACGCTTTGCAAAAGCTATGGGACATCCCGCACGCATTGCGATTTTGCAGTTCTTGGCAAAGCAATCAACTTG
>JAZRIS010000011.1:0-51592 GCA_045645425.1 Barnesiella sp. | reverse complement strand
TGATTTTGAGCAGCAAAAAATTCTTCAAAATAATGCTTATATGTTATGACTTCTCTGACTTTCATGTTGCAAAGGTAATTTATAAATTACATTTATGCAAGAAAAATAGCGATATTTTTCGTAACCAATAGCCTTTATTTTCTTGTTTGTTTTGGTACTTCTGTGGCGAAAATAGTTTTGCCGTGTCGGAGCTGTGACACTGAAGAAATTCGTTATGCTTCTCGTCGCTGAACAGCCATTAACTCGTGTGAGGAATATTCTTCAGCAAGAGAGTTCTCGACGTCGAGGTGTTCTGAGCGTAATTCATGCTTTTTTGTTTCTATGTTGAGTATGGTCACCAAGTGACACAAGATATTTGTTAGGAGGCTGCAAAGCATCTACATCGCGCGCCTATGGAAGACATCACAACACGCTCATTATCAACAATCTTAAAGTTATATTGAGAAAGGCGTTGATTTTTTAATGGTTTTGATGTAACTTTGCATGATTGTAGTGTCTAAAAAGAAGATTGCAAAGTAACATATAGCCTCATAGGATGATAGACCAACATACCATAGATCGCATTGTCGATGCTGCCAATATTGTAGAGGTAGTATCGGATTTTGTCACGTTGCGCCGACGCGGTGCCAACTATGTGGGTCTGTGTCCGTTTCACGACGAGAAGACACCCTCCTTTTCGGTGTCGCCGGCTCGTGGTATATGCAAGTGTTTCAGTTGTGGCAAGGGTGGCAACTCGGTACACTTTATCATGGAGCATGAGCAAGTGTCGTACTACGAGGCGTTGAAATATCTGGCACGCAAGTACAATATAGAGATACAAGAGCGACAACTCAGCGAGGAGGAAAAACAACGCAAAACCGACCGCGAGAGTATGCTCATTGTCAATGACTTTGCGCAGAAGTTTTTTGCCACCAATCTATTGGAAAACGCCGAGGGCCGTTCGATAGGTTTGGGCTACTTTCGTGAGCGTGGCTTTGGCGAGGATATTATCAAGAAATTTGGCCTCGGATACTCGCCCGACAAGCGCGATGCGCTGGCACAAGAGGCTGTGCGCAAGGGATATAAAAAGGATTACCTTGTCAAGACCGGCTTGTGTATAGAGTCGCAACAAGGCTCGCTCTACGATCGCTACAAGGGACGTGTCATCTTCCCTATTCATAGTCTGTCGGGCAAAGTCATAGCCTTCGGTGGTCGCATCTTGAAGAAAGATGACAAGGCTGCCAAATATGTCAATTCGCCCGAATCGGAAGTTTATCACAAGAGCGATGTGTTGTATGGCATCTATCATGCCAAGCAAGCCATTGTCAAGAACGACTTTTGCTACCTTGTAGAGGGATATACCGATGTGCTGTCGATGCACCAAGCCGGCATAGAAAATGTTGTAGCCTCATCGGGTACATCGCTCACTCCGGGACAAATACGTCTGATACATCGCTTTACCAACAACATTACGGTACTCTATGATGGCGATGCCGCCGGTATCAAGGCTTCGTTGCGTGGTATCGACCTCATCCTACAAGAGGGATTGAATATCAAAGTGGTGCTACTACCCGATGGCGACGACCCCGACTCTTTCTCAAAGAAACAGAGTGCGGCAGACTTTACCGCCTATATCAAAGCGCATGAAACCGATTTTATTCGCTTCAAGACCAATCTGCTACTTGAAGGTGCCGGCAACGATCCTATCAAACGAGCTACCCTCATAGGCGATATAGTGCGCACAATAGCCATCATACCCGACAATATCTTGCGCACCATTTATGTGCAAGATTGCGCCCGATTGCTGTCGGTCGATGAGAAAATGCTCATGCGTGAGGTAAACAACATTCATCGCGACAAACGCGAGCAAGAGATTGCCAATACCGCCAATAAATATCGCCAACAACGCGAAAAGCAAACTTACCCTTCACCATCATATCCTCAACAGGCAGCACCCACCGAGGCAACACCAAGAGGTAGCGAGATACCTCCACAACAGCCTCTGCCCGATGCGCCCTTGGAGGAGTATAAGATAACGGACATTCCCGCCGGAAATGAGCCGTTACCCCCACTCGACCAATATACCGAGCCCCTTCCTCCCGCCAACGAAGCCATACAACAGCAAGAGCCTGTTACAATAGACCTCCCGACAGCCACTAAAGAGGATAAGATAATAGAGGAGTGTGAGCGCACATTGGCACGCTATGTAGTACGCTATGGATATGCCCGCATGGTACAGTATGACGAGAATGGAGAAACCTCGGAATGTGATGTACTCGATTATATCCTACAAGAGTTGGCCGCCGACGAGGTAGAGTTGTCACACCCCATCTACGCCCGCATACTGCACCAAGCACAAGCAATAGAGCGTGATGCCGCACGCAAATATGCCGACATGAAACAAGAGCAAAGCCTTCCCCGCCTACGCGAGTCGCTGCAAAAACAGCTCGACGAGATACACAGCAAAGGCGAAGCAGACGAAAAACTGCTCAGAATGGCCGAAGAGCGATTCTTATCGGCATGCGAAACAGTGCGATACGAGGCAGAAATTTCCTATATCGGTCACACCTTTATCAATAGTCCCGATATGGAGTTGAGCAACATTGTTATCGACCTCATGAGCGATCGTCATCAACTGAGCAAGATACACACCAAATACCAAGTAATAGAACGCGATGTAGATCGCCTCAACGAGCTGATACCTCGTGCCGTATTTGAGTTGAAAGATGCCATACTCATGCGTCGTATAGAGAGTCTTCGCAATTCTCTACGACACTTACAACAAGCCGGCAACAACGACGAAGTATGGCACATAATGGAACAAATAGCTCAATACATGGAAGTGCGCAAGAGCCTTGCTCTATACTTGGGAGAGCGCATCGTACCCGCCAAAAGCAAATAAAACAAACTTAAAAACAAAATAAGAGAATATGTACTATCTTGAAGCTCGCAACATTGTCAAACAATATGCCTCACACAAGGCACTCGACAATGTTACCATACAAGTACCTCAAAATCACATCTACGGATTGCTGGGCCCCAATGGAGCCGGTAAGACTACACTCATACGCATCATCAACCACATTACCGGCCCAGATAGTGGCGAGGTGTATATAAATGGTCGCTTATCTGTTCCCTCGGATGTGGAGAATATAGGCTATCTGCCCGAAGAACGCGGCTTGTACAAAAAAATGAAAGTTGGCGAGCAACTTCTTTATCTGGCTCGTCTTAAAGGATTGTCGCGCAATGATGCCAAAGAGCAAATCAAATATTGGTTGAACAAATTTGACATCGCCGATTGGGACAAAAAGAAAATCGAGGAGCTGTCAAAAGGTATGCAACAAAAAATACAATTTATCGCTACCGTTATACACCGTCCTCAACTGCTCATCTTTGACGAGCCATTCAGTGGATTTGACCCCGTCAATGCCAATCTGCTCAAGAACGAAATACTCGAATTGCGCAAGCAAGGAGCAACCATTATCTTCTCTACTCACAACATGGCCTCGGTAGAGGAGATATGCGACGAAATAACACTCATCAATCGTTCAAAGGCAGTGTTGCAGGGCGAAATAAATACCATACGCCAATCTCATAAAAAGCACCTATTCAAAATATCATATCAAGCCGAGCCCAATCATATCCTGCGCAACAACAGCATCTATAAGGTAATAGAAAACAATACTACCGGAGGGCTGCATACAGCCATTGTGTGCAAGAACGACAAGGCCACAAGCAACAACGAATTGATACAGACCGTTATGCAAGATTGCCAAATTGCAACCTTTGAGGAGATACTGCCCTCAATGAACGAAATATTTATCGACACAGTAGGTGCATCGGCTATCAATATAGAATAACCCACAAACAAACACAAGCCATGAGCAAAATATCATTGATTATCGAAAACGAATATATGACGAGAGTGAGAAAAAAATCGTTCCTCGTAATGACTCTTCTCACCCCGGTTTTGATGGTAGCATTATGTTGTATTCCGTTGCTGATAGAATTGTTTGACAGCAACGAAATGCGCAATATAACCATAGTAGATCATACAGGACTATACAAGGAGGTATATGAAAACGATGAAGAATATACCTATACCTACCTCGACACCCAAACGACTGCCGAACAGATGCGCAACGACGAGAGCCCATACGCCTATATTGTCATTACCGACAATCTGCTCGACAACCCCGATGCCATGACAATATACTCACACAAGCAGATTACTGCCGGATTTGAAATAGAGGTACAAAATCGTATGGAAGACTTCCTTCACGATGCAAAGTTGGCCTCATATAACATCCCCGACTTGCAACAAATCATTCAAGACAGCAACGTTGAGATAAATGTAAGCTCCATACGATTTGACGAAGGCGGCGATACAGCGACATCTGCCGGATTGGCAACAGCGATAGGAATGATTTCTACCTTTATCATATACATGTTCCTCTTTGCCTATGGTGGTATGGTTATGAACAGTGTCATGCAAGAAAAGACCAACCGCATTGTAGAGGTAATGGTATCGTCGGTCAAACCATTTGAGTTGATGATGGGCAAAATAATCAGTGTGGGACTTGTAGGCCTCACACAGATAGGTATATGGTTGATACTGATTGTCGGACTTGGTATTGCAGCCATGATGGGATTGGGCGTACCATTGTTTATGAACAACGAGGCCGAATTGTTGGCTCAAGCACAAAGCATGGGAGCTGCAAGCATGGCCGGTGCTACAACAATAGACCCCGACATGCTCGATTTTGCACAAACCCTATCGGGCATCAACTTCACCCAAATAATTGTGAGCCTCATCCTCTACTTTATTGGTGGATATATTATCTACGCATCACTATTTGCGGCTATTGGCTCGGCAGTCGATAACGAGGCCGATACCAACCAATTTATGATACCCATCACACTCATCATACTCTTTGCCTTCTATGTAGGATTGTTCAGTGCCGAAGACCCCGAAGGAGGCATGGCATGGTGGTGTTCGATGATACCTTTTACATCGCCCATTGTTATGATGGTACGCATCCCATTTGGTGTTGCCGTATGGGAGCTGGTGCTTTCTCTTGTCATACTCTTTGCATCGGCCATAGGCATGACATGGATTGCATCGCGCATCTATCGTGTGGGAATATTGCTATATGGCAAAAAGCCCTCGTACAAAGAATTATTTAAATGGATCAAATATAAAGCCTGACAAACATGAAACAATTCATCGCAACACTATCAGCAATAGTGCTGGTTGTGGTTATGACAACCGCATGCAAAAGCACACAATCGGCAACTACGGCCAACAACTATCCCGATTGGTTGGAGTCTAAATTGGAAGTACTCAATGAGCGATATAGCGAAATAAGACTATTTGAAGTAGAAGGGCAACCCTATTATGCCATTTTTGTCAAAGGTCCCGAGCGCTCGTACGATATGAACCGCACAACCATATACGATGCCACAGGCGAAGTATATCTCTCGTTGGGAGGCCCTCGCCGCCCATCGGAGAAAGAAAACCAATTCTTTGAGAAAGCAATAAACAAAGGAGTGATATGGCAATCGGACATTGCCAAAAAGCAAAACGTAGAACTTACCCCTGTTGCCGAATAAGACCTCTTATTGTAATATCAATTTCACACGGATATGCCTACACATCGGGCATATCCGTTTTTTATATGCCTCGGCCGTGCAACGCTCTCGCTTGGCTACCAAGTGGCAACAGTGCGTCGAGGAGCAGGATGCGTACCCAAACATCTAATCAACCTCATTTTCATCCTACCATTTTACAATTAACCCAGAACAAATAGATGTATAAACAAAAACCGACCAAGCAGTATTGCAAGGTCGGTTTTTGTTGGGTGGAAGATGGGAATCGAACCCACGACACCTGGAACCACAATCCAGTGCTCTAACCACTGAGCTACATCCACCATCTGATTGCGGTGCAAAGATAGCAACTTATTTTGTATTGTGCAATAGTAGAGGGGTAGTTTTTTCGCATTTTATTGAAAACTTTTTGTCCTTTGTTGTAGCATTGCACACAATACGTTGTGCAACAGATAATAAAGGGAATAAAAAATGCAGATAACTTTTTTTGGGAAAAGCTATCTGCATTTTGAAATATATCGAACAAAGGTTGAGTATCTACTATCAGATACACAAATCTTTCTTCATAGCCTCAATCTTCTCATCGGCAAGGCGGTTGGCATTGTCATAGTCGGCATACGATGCCATAGGAATACCACGCACCTCGATGTAGAACTTGATTTTGGGCTCGGTACCCGAAGGACGTACCGACACCTTATCGCCTGCAGCAGTAAAGTATTGCAAAACGTTAGAGGGACAAGGCATGTCGAGTTTAGTCACATTACCATCGGCATCGGTAGCTGTGAGAGTTTGGAAGTCTTTCACCATAACGACAGGCGAGCCGGCTATTGACTTCAAGGGGTTTTCGCGGAAAGCCTTCATCATGGCTTGTATCTCCTCGGCACCTTGTTTGCCCTTACGCACTACCGAAATACCCTTCTCTTTGGAGAAGCCATACTTGATATATATATCTTGTATCATTTGATACATTGTCATACCGCGGTCTTTGGCCCAAGCGGCAATCTCTGCCATAAGTGACATGGCCGAAACGGCATCTTTGTCGCGAACAAAGTCTTGTGCCAAGAAGCCATAGCTCTCCTCGCCACCACCGATGTAGCGTTCTTTGCCTTCGAGGTCGCGGATAACGGCAGCAATCCATTTAAATCCGGTATAGCAATCATACATCTTTATATTGTTACGCTCGGCAATCGTCTTGATTGTTTCGGTAGTAACAATAGTCTTAACGATAAACTCATTGCCCTTGATCAAGCCACGCTCTTGATAGGCAGTCATGATATAGTTGAGCATGAGCATCACTATTTGGTTACCATTTACAAGCACCCACTCGCCTTTATCATTCTTCACAGCGATACCAATGCGGTCGGCATCGGGGTCGCTGGCCATTACCAACTCGGCATTTGTTTCTTGAGCACGCTTCACTGCCATATCGAGAGCGGCAGGCTCCTCGGGATTGGGAGAAACGACTGTGGGGAAATCGCCACTAACAACATCTTGCTCGGGCACATGGATAATGTTGGTAAAACCAAAGTTGGCCAACGAAGCGGGTATCATCTTGACACCTGTACCATGTATAGGAGTATATACGATGGGTATATCGTGGTGCTTGGCAATGATGTCGGGACAGAGAGAGAGCGTTTTGATACGATCAAGATATATTTTATCAATCTCTTCACCAATAATTTCTATCAACTCGGGGTTGCGCTCAAACTTAATTTCGCTCACCGAGGCAATCTTGTTTACCTCGTCGATGATGCCTGTGTCGTGGGGTGCTATCACCTGTGCACCATCGCTCCAATAGGCTTTGTAACCGTTATATTCCTTGGGGTTGTGCGATGCAGTGAGGTTGATACCGGCTTGACAGCCAAGCTCACGAATGGCAAACGAAACCTCGGGAGTGGGACGCAAAGACTCGAACAAATACACTTTGATGCCATTGGCAGAGAAAATGTCGGCCGAAATCTCGGCAAACTTGCGGCTGTTATTGCGACAATCATGACCGATAGCAACCGAAATAAGAGGCATATCGGCAAAGTTTTTCTTCAAGTAATTGGCCAAACCTTGTGTAGCCGAGCCAACAGTGTATATATTCATACGGTTGGTACCGGCACCCATAATACCGCGCAAGCCACCTGTACCAAACTCCAAATCGCGATAGAAACTCTCTATCAACTCGGTTTTGTCCTCATTGTCGAGCATAGCTTGTACAGCATTGCGAGTTTCGGCATCATATCCTTCTCCGAGCCACACTTGGGCACGGGCTGTTACTTCATTCAATAATGTTTCGCTTTCCATAACTTTATTTTGTGACATAATAATTTACTTTTACAAATTTATAAATAAAACAAATTAGACGCAAGATTTATTATAGACCGAGTAAAATAAACAAATATTATTTTACCTCTTTCAACAACAGACGGTCGCCTGTCTGACGTACAATCCACTCGTAATACTCTTGCGAGTAACCGGGGAATTGGATGCGGTCGGGCAAACCATATTCGTTGGTGACAAATGAGCCATCGGGGTTTTGACTCTTGACATTACCATCGAGGAATTTTACCATAAGGAACTCGCCCAACTCTTTCCATGTTGTTGTGCTGTACTCGGCAGCCTCGCAACTATAAGTTGTGAGCATCTCGCGAGCAGCTTTTTCATTGAGAGCATAGAGGGCATTGGCCAAC
This sequence comes from Barnesiella sp., assembly GCA_045645425.1. Classification (GTDB taxonomy): domain Bacteria; phylum Bacteroidota; class Bacteroidia; order Bacteroidales; family Barnesiellaceae_A; genus Barnesiella_A. The sequence goes on along the minus strand of JAZRIS010000011.1, from coordinate 43,325 downwards.
TCATCGACAGTCTTTACTTCCGATTCAAATTGGTCTTCGAGTTGTTTTTGCACCTTGCGAATATCACCAATCATGGGATTGTAGCGATTGTATGCCATATTGGCTACCCAGTTATGCACCCAGAAAGCCGATGTCCAAGAGAAGTTGTACATGTCGCCATTGTTGGGGCTGAAGCAGTTGGGGACATTGTTTACACTGCAATACATGGGTACATATACGGCAGTATTGGCATCATCGACACCAAACCACAAGATACCGCTGATAGCATCAGGGAGATTGGGACGTATCTGTGCCACCAATGTAAAGGCTGTTTGTTGTGTTGCAATAGCACGCTCATTGAGATATTGCTTGCCATCTACCTCAAAATACATAGGACGGAAACGATAAGGCGAGCCAAACGGGCCACCGCCTACATCGGTGTGCATATCATAGGGAGTGCCATCAAAGTGGTCGCGCATGGCATCTTTCATATCACGAAGAGTGAGCTTGCGATCGGGACGTACATAAAGAGGCATTACCTCACCACCCTCATTTTCGAGATATGAGAGATACTTGCCCATATCGCTGTTAAATCGGTTGAAGAAACTCCACACACGGGCATCGCAACCACGCAATGCACCATAATCGAGAGGAGCATAGGCCGATGAGAAGCTGAAGTCTTTATCTTTGCCTTTGAAGTATCCCATTTCACGAGCAAAAGAGATAACATCGGGCGAATAGATGCAATTCTCTTTGTCGTTGAGGGGGAACTTGTGTATGCGAGCTTGGTTGGCATGACCAGAGATACAATCATCGGGAATACGGATAGCTACCCATACAGCACCTTTGCGGCCTACACCCTTACCTATGAGTTCGAGTACCCATGCTTCATTCTTGTCGGCAATAGAGAAAGACTCACCACTGCTATAATAGCCATACTCGGCAACAAGGTCGGTCATCACTTTTATTGCCTCACGAGCAGTGCGGGCACGTTCAAGACCAAGTTGAATGAGTGTACCATAATCGATAATACCTGTTGTATCGACCAACTCGGGACGTCCGCCCCATGTCGATTCGGTAATAGCCAAGGCATGCTCGTTCATATTACCTATTACGGCATAAGTGTGAGCTATTTGAGGGATAGAGCCAAGAGGCTTACCCGAGTCCCAATCTATAATTTCACGCACTGCACCCTCTGCCCAGTCGGCAGCAGGAGTAGAGGTGAGCGAGCCGTATAGGCCATGCGAGTCGGCCGAATAGGTAATCATAACACTACCATCTACAGTAGCATTGCGACCGGCAATAAGTCCGGTACAAGCCATCGCCGCAATAGGCGCCAAGAGCGCAGCGGCAATCATCGACGAAAATCTTTTCATAATCATTTCTGTGTTTTTCCGTTTTTATATTAAATTTTAATTATATGCTCTGTCTGTTTCACATTACCACAATAGTCGGTAACAGTAAGTACAAGGGTATGCTCTCCTTTGGCAAAGGGAGTATCGGCCATGCGACAAGATAGTCTGTTGCGCTTGGCATCATACTCAAAGAGGCAGAACACCCCATCGACCTCGGCACGGTATGTGGCAACACCACTACCCTTGTCGCTTATCTTGAAGGCAACAACACCGCTACTTGACCATTTTTCGGGTGTCAATGCTGTAATTTCGGGAGCAGTAAGGTCGGCAACTACGGTATAAGTGCCCAAATTGCGTACTTGAGCAACATACCATCCGGCTTCGTATCGTCCTATTACCTCCGACTTCTTATCACCGTGCCTATACTGCAAGTAGTATTTCTCATCGGGCAGTGTATCGCAAGTAATTTTCACCGCCAATTCGCACCCCTTATGTAGAGGCACTCCTGCATTATGTACCTGATGAGTCGATGAATAGTTGGCTTCGGATGATTTACTACTATGCACGAAATATAAGTTCTCGTATAAAGCACCGACAGGAATGTGTATATTCATTTCATCGGTAGCATACTCGTTGTCGTGGCGATAGTCAAAAAAGACACCATCGGGAGTACCTTGCACCGGCACAAGCGATGCCGGCCTACCCTGTATGATAAATTTCACCACCGATTTATTGCCATAGAAGTCGGTCAATTCCATACGGCAACGATAAAGACGCTTCTCATCAATAACAAATGTTCCATCATCCGGCATATCGCCATAGATGGTAGATAACTTGTTACCCGGCGCTATGGCTGTGCGCATGATGGTAGAGCCTTTGTTGGTGCGGAACTCCTTGTAGTCGATAAACGAGTTGATATAGCGTGTTTCGGCAAATGTTATACTATCTATAACCGACTCATATAGAAGAGCATCATCCACCCAACAAGCCACTCTGCGCACACCATAGATATTGGTAGTGCCGTTCATGCGGTCGTATGCTTTGACACCCAACGACACCCTACCCCAAGCCTCAAAATCGGTAGCAACGTTATAATTGTTGGCCGAAACCGCCTCGGGATAAACCACTTGCTTGGGTAGAGGCAGTCCTTCGGTAACGGCATCGTGCTTGTAGAGCGCAACCATACGTGGCTCCGGGGCCGTATTATCTTTGATAAGATGGCTATAAAAACGTAAAGGGTCGATGGGCGACTCCGACTCGGTGTGTCGTATCTCGAAGTGCAGATGAGGTCCACCCGAAGAGCCACTGTTGCCGCTCTTGGCTATATACATACCACGCGAAACAGGCAACATTCCGGGAGCCAACAGCGTATCAATGGCATAACTTTCACGCTCATACTGCATGCGTTGGATGGTATCGGCAATAGCGCCTACAAAATCATCAAGGTGAGCATAAACAGTTGTGTAACCCGACGGATGATCTATGTACAATACCTTGCCATATCCCCAAGGAGATACCGCTATGCGCGACACATAGCCCTCATCGGCAGCATATACTTTGTATCCCGTGCGTCCTTGAGTCTTAAAATCGACACCCGAATGAAAATGATTGGCACGCAACTCACCAAAGTTGGCACTCAACAACAAGTCGATACCCAACGGAGCAACAAAAGTAGGCGTTGCTTGCTGTGCATAGGAGAATGTTGCTACAATCAACAATAGGTATATCAATACACTTTTTTTCATTACAGGCATAATAGGTTACAAATTTAATAATAAGTCTATAAAATTCCTATACGCAAAGTCAAAAAAATACGCACATATAGTTTATAACCTCACACGCACTTGTTTATCGTTGCCCAAACTGCGATAGAGGAAGTTAAATAGACCATCGTAAAGAGCAAAGAAGAGAGCCGAGGATAGAATTAAAAATATTTTTTTGCAAAAAAGTGAGAAAAGATTTGCATAGTTCGACCACAAGCACTATCTTTGCACTCGCAAAGCAAGAGAGCTGTGCATTTATAAAAAAATTGGTGCGTTAGTTCAGTTGGTTAGAATACATGCCTGTCACGCATGGGGTCACGGGTTCGAGTCCCGTACGCACCGCAAAAAGCCTTTCAGCAATGAGCTGGAAGGCTTTTTAACAAAATAGAGTTTCTATCTCACATATTTTACCAATAGAACAAAGCAATGGAAAAGTTTCGCAAAGCCATCGAGCCATATAACAAGATATTCTTTTTGGTGTGTATGCACCTTACACTATTACCCTTTATCACACCGGCAATAGCATTATTCATGGGACTTGCATACGCTTTACTATTGGGAAATCCCATACCCAAAATGGCCAAAAAGACCTCTAAATACCTACTGCAAGTAGCGGTAGTGTTCTTGGGTTTCGGAATGAATTTGCACCAATCATTGGCATCGGGCCAAGAAGGCATGTTATTTACCATTATTTCGGTACTATCGGTCATGGTTGTAGGCTTCTTTGTAGGCAAACTTATAAAAGTAGATAGCAAAACCTCATACCTCATATCATCGGGAACAGCCATTTGTGGCGGTAGTGCCATTGCGGCAGTGGCACCCGTTGTGAAAGCCGATGACAACCAAATATCGGTTGCGCTCGGCACCGTATTTATCCTCAATGCCATAGCTTTGTTTATCTTTCCGCCCATAGGCCATTGGTTGGGCATGACACAAGAGCAGTTTGGCGAATGGGCAGCAATAGCCATTCACGACACCAGCTCGGTAGTGGGAGCCGGAGAAGCATACGACAGCATCTATTTCCCCGAAAACGAAGGAATTGCCTTGCAAATAGCAACACTTATCAAATGCACTCGCGCCCTGTGGATTATACCATTGGCACTTATCACAACACTCATTTTTCGCGAGAAAAAAAGCAAGATAACCATTCCTTGGTTTATCCTCTTCTTTGTCTTGGCAATGGTGATGAATACCTATCTCGACATACCTCAATCTATCACATCAAAAATTGTGTGGTTGGCCAAGAAAGGATTGTGCATGACACTGTTTCTCATCGGTAGCGGATTGTCACTGAACGTACTACGCTCGGTGGGCATCAAGCCCCTCATTCAAGGCATTATACTATGGGCTGTGATTGCAATATTGAGTCTTGCCGTCATTATGTGGGTATAGAAGATTATTCTCTACGCAACAACCACTCGCACATATAATCTATAAAATCTTTGACAATGGGTTGAGTCACACCGGCTTGGCGCACAAATGAGAGTTGTCGCATCATTCTCACGCCTTCGATGGCAATTTTACGGTATTGCGACGGATTATATTCAACACCCATGGCTTGTTGCGAAACAAAAGCACAACAATCGGCATGCGTGACAAACGCCTTGACAGCATCGTCGCCATTCATACGCACAAGCACATTGAGCGCCGAAATGGGAAGATGATGCGTTGCAAAAAGCTGCTCAACCAATCGAAAATAATCGGAGTTTTCACACCCCACAACCAAAGGCATACTTGCCAACTCGTCTATGGTAATCGTATCTCTATCAATACAACTTGCTTGCGACGAGGCTATCAACAGCAACTCGTCATACATAAAGGGTGTATAACGCAATGACGAATGATGCGAGGGAAACTCTACCAACCCCAAGTCTATGTCGCCCTGCGATACCGCACGTTCTATCTCGGCGCTGTCGGCCTCTATCAAAGAGATATTGATGTGACGAAAATGAGTAGAAAAAGAGGCTAAACACGCCGGCAGGATATAGCGAGCAATAGTAGCAGATGTACCAATGCGCAACAGGCCGGCATTGCGACGATTGAGTATATCCATGTCAAACTCCAAGCGACGATAACTTTCAACAATTTCAAGGGCATGTTGCAAGAGCAATCGACCGGCATCGGTCAATTCTACACCATTGCCAAGACGATTGAGAAGTAGCGCACCACACTCCTGCTCCAACTCTTGAATATGCTTGCTGACAGCAGGTTGCGTAATTCCCAGCTCTCGTGCAGCCTTGGTAAAACTCATATTGCTTGCCACACTGCAGAATACCTTTAAACGAAAGTCATTCATCGCCGTTCTCTATTTATATATTCCATATCTCACAAGCCGCATCGGCCTGTCCATACAACATATTCATGCCATTACATACCACTGCGCCATATTGAGCCGCCCGTTGCATAAAAAGCGTTTGCTCGGGATTATATACCACATCATAGCACAAATGTTGCGGAGTGAGTAATGCATAGGGTATGGGAGGACAAGTGTCGGTGTGTGGCGACATACCCAATGGCGTTGCATTGACAACAACCTTATACAACTCCATGACTTGAGGCGATAAAGATTGATAGCTCATGGCATTGTTTTGTTGCGAACGAGAAACCATAGCAACCTCCAAACCCAAGTCTTTCAAGGCCGCAGTAACCGCCTTGGCCGCACCACCCGTACCCAGCACCAAGGCATGCTTGTGATGAGATTGCAGAAGAGGCTCAATCGAATTGCGAAATCCTATATAGTCACTATTATACCCCACCATTCGCAAACCGCTTTCATCACGCATTATCTTTATAACATTCACAGCTCCAATAGCCTGTGCCGTAGTATCAAGCGCATCAAGCAAAGGTATAACGGCTTGCTTGTAGGGAATAGTGACATTGAGCCCTTCCAAGCATTCATCACCCTCTACAAGCGAGCGCAACATGGCTATATCCTCCAACTCATAATTGCTATAAACGGCATCTATACCCAATCGAGCAAAACGCTCATTGTGATAGATGTGCGAAAAAGAATGCCGAAGCGGAAAACCTATGAGGCCAAACTTACGAGTCATGACACTGATTATTGACGTGGATTGTAATTGGAGAGGCGCAATATCTCTACACTATGTCTGTTATCGGAAGCCAGCTCCATCAATGTAATATCTTGGCTTTCGATATATTGTTGAACAATGCGCCATCCTACCCATCTGCCCACACGACCCGGTGCCTCTTGCGTGAGGGTAACAGTGAAAGGCGCCGGCTGGATGTACTTATTGATAATCATCTTATCGGTTGTAAACAGATGGCACTGCTCCACAATAGTATTCCATATACGTTGCTCGTTCTCTATACACCAAGCCTCTTGTTCGGGCGTATATCGCAATATCGATGCAGGCGAGTCATCGTTCAAAAGGCCCGATAGCAAACAAGCAATCATACCCTCATATATCATGGCATCGAGCAGCGTACCTTTGCGAGAGAGTACCGTATTGCGCAACATCACCTCTCCGACATCGGGCAATAGCGCCTCGGGTGAATGTAACGGCAACTCATAACGGTGATAGCGTTGTTGATAGGGAGCATAGTCGGCTCCCAAATAACAATCAAGAGAAATAGATATAAGCGAATCTATCACAACCACAGGCATGCTCAAGGCAGATATATGGCTCTGAAAGAGAAAAGAGCGACACTGCGGGAATAGTGCTTTGTAACGAGCCGACATCAATGACAACTGTTGCTCTATAACACTCATATCGCTATAAGAAGACAAAGCATCGGCATAAATACCTGCTACCGACGTGTCATTGATAAAAGAGGTAAGTCCCTCATAAAAATCGGGATAATCGGACAGATGCAACAAATGATAGTTGTATATACCCCAGAAAGCTCCTGCACTATCTTTGAGAGCCATTCGTTGCAGAGAGTCGCTCTCATTGACATATTGATATACGAGCGAGTCAAATCGAGCCACCTTGATAGGCTCAACATCATCAACCGGCACCGAATAAGGGTGCGAAAAATTGCATGATACCATCATGAAAAGAAGCACAAAGGGCAATAATATATTTCTCACCTTCATATCATATTATAAATTGTGTTTATAGTGACAAAAATAATACTTTTTTTTGGCGCAAGCAACAAAGAGGCTCAAAGAAAGCAAATAAATAAAACCCGCACACATACACTACCCACAAGCACAATAGAGGATAACGAAGAGGGATTTTTTATTTTTTTAGTACTTACGGCCTATTTCAATTTATCAGACAGAAATAAAGTAAACATTTTTTTGTAAATTTGCGCCAAATTATTTCATTGCAAAAAGCCATCCATGTCAAGTACCAAGACAATATCGCATATAGCTACAAGAATAGGCACAACATTGTTGCTTATGGCATTACTTATATTGTCGCCAATGGCCATGGCACAAACGTCGGGTGAAGACAAATTTGTCGTGATACTTGATGCAGGTCACGGAGGTAATGATGCAGGAGCCATAGGCGTAAAAGGCAAAGAAAAAAATATCAATCTGGGCGTTGTACTCAAATTGGGCAAACTGATAGAGAGCAACATGCCCGATGTAACAGTAAAATATACACGCAAGAACGACACCTTTATCGGATTGAAAGAACGCACCGAATTTGCCCACAAAAACAAAGGCGACCTTTTTATATCGGTACATGCCAATTCGATATCGAAGAAAAACAAGAATAGAAAAACCATCCAAGGCGCATCGACCTATGTGTTGGGTACATCAAAGAATGCCAAGAACTTGGAGATTGCCCAACGAGAGAACTCGGTAATCATGCTCGAAGATGACTATTCAAGCAAATATGAAGGTTTCGACCCCAAATCGCCCGAATCCTATATAATATTTGAAACCATGCAGAATGCTTTTCTCAACCAAAGCATATCATTTGCCGCATTGGTGCAAAATCAGTTGGTGGGGGTAGCCAATAGAAGCGACCGAGGAGTAAGACAAAACGGATTTTATGTACTTGCCTACACCGGTATGCCATCGGTACTTGTAGAATTGGACTTTATATGCAATCCCACGCAAGAGAAATATATGCTCTCGGAAAAAGGTCAGAACGAAATGGCTGCAGCCCTATACAACGCATTCTCGACATACAAAGCCAGCTATGACGGCAAGAGCGACGCAATAGCCGCCATACAACAAGCACAAGCCCAAGCCGCTGACTATGACGAAGAGGAACATGTAGAAGAGGAGTCGGAAGAAAACACAACGGCAGAAGCCAAGCAAGAGAAGCCGGCAGAGGAAAATCAATCGGCCATTCAAGCCGGCGAGCGTATATATAAGGTGCAATTTATGGCTCTACCCAAGAAATTGGGAGCAAAGAGCAAAGAATACAAAGGCCTGTCGCCTGTCGAAGTTTACTACGACAAAGGCTATTACAAATATACCTACGGAGCATCACGCACACGCGAAGGGATTGAAAAAGATTTCAAGAAAGCACGCAAGTTGTTTAAAGATGCTTTTATTATTGTCATGCAAGACGGCAAAAGAGTTGAGTAATATAAAAACAAGAGATAAAAAAATTAACCAAACACTATTTTAAATAAATAGCTATAAAATAACAAAGGGAATAGAATATGAGAAAGTTTTGGACAAAAGAGGTAAAAATAGGTATATCAGCGATTATATGCCTTGTATTGATGTTTATAGTAATACAATTCCTCAAAGGCATCGACGTTACCAAGCCAGCCAATTACTACACAATCGCATTTGACAATGTGAGCGATGTAATGGTATCGTCACCCGTAACAGTCAATGGCTACAAGGTAGGTGTGGTACACGACATGCAGTATGACTATGAGTCAAACAAACAGGTATTGGTAATGATAAACCTTGACAAAGAATTGCGCATACCTCGCGATAGCAAAGTATCTATCTCAAAGACTATCATGGGTAATGCAAGTGTAGTTATCGACCTCAATCCATACGTTAGCGAGTACTATGAGTCGGGCGATGTCATTGAAGGCTCGGCCGGTAACGACTTGATGGCCAGCTTGGGCGCAATGATGCCCGAGATAAGCAGCATTGTGATGAAAATAGACAGCGTGCTCAGTGGTGTAAATACCATTGTAAACGATCCTGCCCTACTCGCCTCAATTCAACGACTCGATGGCATTACCGCCAACTTGCACAGCATGACCAACGACCTTGAGAAGAGCATGAACAATGAATTACCCAAAATCGTAGAGAATGTCACTACTATAACCAACAACATTGACACGCTCACCAACACACTCAACACATTGCCCATAGAGGCCACATTGGCACAAGTGACCACCCTATTGAACAATGTAGAACAAGCGACAGCACAACTCAACCAGACAGACAACACTGCCGGATTGTTGCTCAACGACAAAGAACTATACAACCGCTTGAACAACACAGTTGCAAGCCTCGACTCACTCTTGATTGACATCAAACAAAATCCTAAAAAATACATCAACGTAAAGGTATTTTAACAATTTGACACCCCTGCTACTTATTTAGAAACTGTATAAATAAGAAAGGGGAAACAAAAAGTTTTTAGCACCTCATTTGAGAGCACTCTCACAATACTTTTGGGAAACTTTTGGGCAGTTTACACAAAAAACTGCCCAAATCATTTACCCCTCAAACCTCGATATATCAACGTGTTAAATAATTTCACAGGGAAAATAAAGATGGGCACAAAGGTCATTTCGTAAGTGATTGTCATTAAGCGTCTTGTAACAAAAAGAAAAAAAGCAAATTTTTTGGCATTTGATTTTCAAAAAAAATAGTTAGAATTTTGTATGCTGAAAAGTAAGCCCATTTACAAAAAATAACAAAATAGCTGCTAAAAGAGAAATGAGTTTGGAACACGTCGCACTATGGGACAAATGCCTCAACATTATCAAAGACAATGTTGATGAAATAGCGTACGAAAAATGGTTCGTACCTATCAAGTCACATTCATTTGATAATAATGTATTGATGCTGCAAGTCCCCTCACACTTTTTCCAAGAGCACATCGAGGAAAATTATATGGAATTGCTCCGTCCGGTGCTTACCCGCATCTACGGTCAAAACATCAAACTATATTATAAGGTAACAGTTGTAGAAAATCCTACTGCAACAGTAGATGTATCATCACCTGAAAAATCTATTCAGGTAGCACGCAATATGCGCCAAGGTCGCCCCGTAGAACCCACCAATCCGTTCCAAGCTCAAGAATACGACGACCTCGCATCGCAACTCAATCCCTACTACACCTTCAACAACTATTATTCGAGCGACAGTAACAAAGTGGCACGCATCACCGGCGAGGCAGTAGCAGCATCTCCCGGCAACAACCCCTTCAATCCCATGTTTATCTATGGCGAATCGGGTGTGGGCAAAACACACCTTGTGCAAGCCATCGGTGCCAAGATTAAGGAACAAAATCCTCGTTCGCGAGTACTATATCTATCGGCCAACCTATTCCAACAACAATACACAACAGCCGTTCGCAACAATCAAGTAAATGATTTTATCAATTTCTATCAAAGCATAGACGTGTTGTTGATGGACGACATACAGGAGTTTGCCGGCAAGATACAGACACAAAACACATTCTTCCATATATTCAACCACTTGCACCTCAACGGCAAGCAGTTGGTGCTCACTTGCGACCGTCCACCGGTAGAGCTCGAAGGCATAGTGCCCCGTCTGCTCACCCGCTTCAAATGGGGTTTGCAAACCGAGGTAGAACGTCCCGACTATTCTCTTCGTCGCGACATTCTTCACAACAAAATCGAGCGCGACGGTCTTGTCATATCGGATGATGTGGTAGATTATATTGCACGCAATGTTACCGACAACGTGCGCGACCTCGAAGGAACTATCGTTTCGCTCATGGCACATGCCATGGCATTCAACCACGATGTTACCCTCGACCTTGCCGAGCAAGTGGTAGCTCGCAGTGTGAAGATGGTGAAGAAACAAGTAACCATAGACACTGTTCGTAATGCTGTATGTACATACTACAACATGAAGCCCGAAACGCTCGTTACCCGCTCACGCAAACGCGAGATTGTTGTTGCCCGACAAGTAGCCATGTACCTCACCAAGAAGCACACATCTATGGCATTGGCCGGTATAGGCTCGCTTTTGGGCCGATATGACCACGCTACCGTACTGCACGCATGCAAGACCATAGAAGGTCAAATGCAAGTGGATAAAGAGTTGCAAAAGTCTTTGAACGAAATAGAAAAGCTCTTGATTGCCTGATAAAAAACATCACTATTATACCAACGGATACATGGCATAGCCAATGTATCCGTTTTTTATTGTATAAAAAATTTCATAAGCACTTGCATATAAATGTATAGCATTGTACATTTGTCAATAAAAGATGGCTCATCCAATGACTATGCAAGACAAAGACTCAATAGCACCGATCATGGGTATAAGTAGGCACCGCTTATCGACCGATGGCCGTGGCATAACTACGCTTGTAGGCCTGCACGGATGCCCTCTCGATTGTCGCTATTGCCTCAACGACAAATGCCACACACCCGATGGCATTTGGAAGCACATGTCGCCACAAGAGCTATATGACGAAGTAGCAAAAGACGATATATACTATCGCTCAACAGGCGGAGGCATCACGTTTGGAGGAGGAGAGCCGGCTTTACACAGCCAATACATCGAACAATTTGCACAACTCAACAAAAATAAGTGGAACATCACATTAGAAACATCGCTCAACGTACCCACCCGACATATAGAACGACTTGTGCATGTTATCGACGACTATATCATAGACATCAAATCGCTTAACAGCACAATATATACACTATATACCGGCAAGGGAACAGATGCTGTCGTGAACAATCTGCACTACCTCATAAGTTGTGGCAAAAGTGCGCACATCACCATACGCACACCGCTCATTCCGGGATATAACACCGAGAAGGATGTAAGCGAAAGTGTCGAAAAATTGCGAGCAATGGGATTGCAACATTTCGATACCTTTACCTACCATATCGACCCCGCACGCCACCACTCTCATGCCGGCAACGGCAAGCGAGGCAAAAGCACCTGTAATGTGCTCAAAAGAATAAGAAGTATCATAGCCGATGCCAACCACATTGCATACGAGCCCACAGCATGCCCACACTCCTTATGCACAACAGGCAACTGCCCCAAGTGCGAACAAGAGTTGGCATGGCTTACACAACAGATATATGATATGAAAAACCCGCTACTATAATAGAAACACAATAACACTTTGTACCATGCTTATAAACGACCTTGACAAGTTCATGGAGGAAATGGGCGAGAAACGACACAACAACCTCCACATCGACACAGCCCAACATACCACAGGCATAATACCCATGCCCGAGGACAACGCCAACACATCAATAGAGCCTTGCACAGGGCTCATTGAAAAACATAACGCACTGCTTGGAGATATATACATACCCGACGACATGCCCGAAGAAACAGAAAACTGATAATAAAAAAAATGAAAAGACTGCTCTCCACATTTATCTTTGTTATCGTCACATTGCTGTCGTATGCCAACTATGTTGAGGCAAACGACACATTGACTCACACGCTCGACGAAATATCGGTAGTAAGTTTTTATCGTGTCAATCTTCGCACAGGCACTACCCTGTCGCGCAACGACATCACCATACAAAACAAAGGACAAGAGCCCTCGTTCATCTTGGCTCGTATGCCATCGATATTTGCATATAGCGATACCGGCAACGAGTATGGCTACTCCTACTTCCGCATGCGAGGTATGGATCAGACACGCATCAACATTACCCTCGACGGCATGCCACTCAACGACGGAGAAGACATGGGAGTATATTTCTCCAACTTCCCCGACTTGCTCTCAAGCATGCACTCTATCAAGGTAGAAAATGGAGCCAGCATAGCCAACAATGGAGCAGCCGGATATGCCGGCAGTGTCAATTTTGAGTCTATCAATCTCGAACAAGACACCATATCGAGTGCATATGTGGGATATGGCAGTTTCAACACACTCAAAGCCGGTGCCGAATATAACACCGGACGCAAAGGCAATTTTGCCGGACACTTTAAGGCCACACACCAACAGAGCGACGGTTTCAGAGAACACGCATACAACAATGCACAATCGATATTTGTCAAGTTGGGCTGGTATATACATCCTCAACACAAATTGGAGTTATTGAGCTTCGTGGGACAATCACGCAATGGCATGGCATGGATAGGTGCAACAGCCGAGGAAATAGAGCAAAACCCCACCATTAATGGATGCAGCAATGCCGAGATAGACCATTATATACAGAATATAAACAAGTTGCAATATCAAGGCATGTTGAGCGAGAATATCACAATGACAGCCTCGGCCTACTACAACTATGCCGATGGCTACTACACATTTGATGTCGATAACTACATGCGCAGGGTATATGACCCCGGTTGGCAAACAACCGAAGAGATAGACCGATATGACCAACGTTTTCATTACATCGGCGGCAATATAGCGGCTAAATTCTACCTCAACCCATTTGAACTAACGACAGGCGTAAACGCCTCGACATTCAATCGCCGACATGTAGGCAGCAACAATCTGCAAGAAGAATTGTTATGGGACAACGTCGGCTACAAAAACGATATCAGCGCATTTGTCAAAGGAACATACACCTACCGCCAACTATCGTTAGGCGCCAATGTTCAGTATCGTCACACCGACTTTGATTACAAAGGCGACAAGCCATTTGAACGCATAAATTGGGATTTTCTTAATTGGTCGGCCAATGTGCGTTGGCAATTTAACAATCGTCATGCCTTGTATGCAAGTGCCACACAAACACATCGAGAGCCTACTCGCAGCGATATGTTTGGCGGAGAAGAAAATTTCACCACCCTATACACGACACAGGCCGAAAGTGTGATAGACTATGAGCTGGGCTACAACATCACATTGCACAATTTTACTTGCAACCTCAATCTCTACTACATGGACTTTGAGAACGAACTTATACTCAACGGTGCAATGGGTACAAACGGACAGCCCATACATGTCAATGCCGCTCAAAGTTACCGCAGCGGTATAGAACTCTCGGCACAATACTACCCTATCGAAAACCTTCGTTTGGCCAACAACAGCAGTTTCTCTATCAATCAAGTAAAGCACGAAGGAGAAACACTCACACATATTCTCAGCCCCACTTGGCTTGTCAATCAAGAAATAGGATATAAGATTGCCGGATTTGATATAGGTGTCACGATGCGCTATCGCAGTGCCATGTATTTCGACCTCACCAATCTTTACAGCATACCACAATCATTGCGTTTCAATCTTTCGGTTGCTTATACCTACCGCAATATAACAGCAGGCATTCACCTCAACAACATCTTTGACGAGCGCAGCTATTCCAATGGTATGATGGGAAGCAACGCCCCTCTCTATTTTGTGGATGCACCTCGCAATATATGGATAGACGCGAGAGTGCGATTTTGAAAAAATTTCAAAATAACAACAAATAATCCGTAATAAACAACAACTTTTTATCTACATTTTGAAATAATATATTATATTGTGCCAATGATGTAAAACATCCTAAAATAGAGTCCATGAAAAAGCACCTTATCACACTGTTACTTGCATTGACATGCAGCATAACGCCTACATTGGCACAAGCAAACGAAAGCCGCACAGACACCAACACGAGCATACACATAGCTCCACGAGGCTACCGAGGCACGGTAGAGATAGCTCCCATTGCGCTATCTGTCGAAGGTTTGGCAATGAAATTCAACACCACGCACGGATTTCAATTCAATCACAATCTGTTCTTGGGTGGAGGCCTCGGTGTTGTAACATACTACAACAGCGACAAAATTGACGTTCCCGTCTATATTGCAATACAAAGCAATGTAGGAGAGAAAATGGCACAATTTACCTATGGAGGTCGATTGGGCGTATCGGTATATTCCAAGCATTACGGCACAGACCCGGAAAACATACCCCACGAAACCGTCAGCGAAGGAGCAGGGCCACTATACCTCAACCTCAATCTCGGCCTTCGATTGGGCTTTTCACCACAATATGCCATGACAATCAAGCCCGAATTGGAAGTAATCTATTGGGGACTTCCTTCGCTCAACTTTGGCATCAACGTAGGATTTGAATTTCGTTAGAAAAAGACTCACCCTCAACAACTTACAGATTATATAGGCACACCTCTGCAACAAAGCCATCGTCAGCACAAACGATGGCTTTGTGTCATATACACCATAGAGAGATAAGCATCGAGAATAAAACAAAGATTAATATAGTATATCGCATCATAATTCGCATAAAAATAGTATCTTTGTAGTTTAAATATCATAGGTAATAAGATGGATTTCAAACTACAATATACAGCAGAAGGCACGAATGCCCGTGCAGGTATCATCAAGACCGACCATGGCGAGATAACGACACCCATATTCATGCCTGTGGGTACTCTTGGAGCGGTAAAAGCCGTACACATGCGAGAGGTGCGCGATGACATCAAAGCCCAAATCATATTGGGCAACACCTACCATTTGTATCTACGACCCGGATTGGAAATATTGCAACGAGCCGGAGGATTGCACAAATTCAATGGCTGGGAGCGTCCTATCCTCACCGATAGTGGAGGTTTTCAAGTATTCTCTTTGTCGGATATACGCAAGCTCACAGAAGAGGGAGTGCAATTCCGTTCGCACATCGATGGCTCAAAACATCTTTTTACTCCCGAAAACAATGTAGATACACAACGCATCATCGGCTCGGACATTATGATGGCACTTGATGAGTGTACACCCGGAGATGCCGACTACAACTATGCCAAGAAATCGCTGGCTCTGACACAACGTTGGCTTGCACGCGGATGGAAAAGATATAACGAAACAGAGGGTTTGTATGGCTATAAACAAGCCTACTTCCCTATCGTTCAAGGCTGTGTATATCCCGACTTGCGCCGAGAAGCGGCCAAATTTGTTGCCGACTTGGGTGCCGATGGCAATGCCATAGGTGGTCTTGCCGTGGGCGAGCCTGCCGAGAAGATGTATGAGATGATAGAGGTAGTCAATGAGATACTCCCCAAGGACAAGCCTCGCTACCTGATGGGAGTGGGCACACCTGCCAACATTCTTGAAGGTATAGACCGAGGTGTCGATATGTTTGACTGCGTAATGCCTACACGCAATGGTCGCAATGGTATGATATTCACTTCACGAGGTATCATGAACATGCGCAACAAAAAGTGGGCCGATGATTTCTCGCCTCTCGACGAAGAAGGCACATCGTATGTCGATATGGCATATTCAAAGGCCTATGTACGCCACTTATTTATCGCCGATGAGATATTAGCAATGCAAATAGCCTCCATACACAACCTTGCTTTCTATGTATGGTTGTCGCAAGAGGCTCGCAAGCATATCATTGATGGCACTTTTGCGACATGGAAACGCGAAATGATGGAACGTGTAACAACTCGCTTGTAAGAGGATGAAGTTGAGAAGCCCATTTAAAATAATCGATTGGTATATCATCAAGAAGTTTCTTGGCTCATACTTCTTCTCGATAATACTCATATTGGCCATAACGGTAGTATTTGATACTAACGAGAAGCTCGATGCTTTTATGAAAGCACCGTTGCGTGCCATTATATTCGATTATTTTGCCAGCTTTCTCCCCTACTTTGCCAATCTCTTCAGCCCGTTGTTTGTCTTTATTGCAGTGATATTTTTCACCTCCAAGTTGGCCGATAACAGCGAGATTATAGCCATCCTATCGAGTGGCATGAGTTTCAAAAGATTGTTCTTGCCATATATGTTTTCGGCTGCGGTGATTGCCTCACTCAATATAGTTCTCAGTTGTTATATCATCCCGCCCTCCAATATCACGCGTATCGAGTTTGCCAACACCTATGTGCGCAACAAGCGTGTCGATTATGGCAGCAATATCCAATTTAAGGTAGAGCCCAACGTGATAGCCTACATTGCCCGCTATGACAATAGCAACAAGATGGGATATAGGTTTTCGCTGGAAGAATTTGAGGGAAAGACACTCAAGTCGCGACTCACGGCACAAACCATTACATACGACTCGGCCTATCAATGGCATGTCAATAATTATGTAATACGCAATCTCGACGGTATGAAAGAAACCATTACCAAAGGCGGCCGATTGGATACGACCATCAACGTCATGCCATCCGATTTCCTTATTTCACCCACCGATTGCGAAACATTGACATCGCCACAACTGAAAGAATATATCTCTCGTCAAAGGGAGAGAGGCGTGGGCAATATAAAGAGTTTTGAGATTGAGTACCACAAACGTTATGCCATGATAGGAGCGGCATTTATACTCACCGCCATAGGCATGTCACTATCGTCGCGCAAAGTCAAGGGCGGTATGGGCGTAAATATAGGAATAGGTCTTGTGCTTAGTTTCACCTATATTTTCTTCTCTACCCTCACATCGACATTTGCCGTTACCGGAGCCACATCGCCATTTGTGGCCATGTGGATACCCAACATCATGTACACTATAATTGCTGTGATACTATATCGTACAGCACCCAAATAAACTCCGAAAAAAAATAACAAAAAAGATATAAAGATTATGGAAAAGAAATTTAAACGCACACTTGTTACCACAGCACTACCCTATGCCAATGGTCCCGTACATATCGGACACTTGGCCGGCGTATATGTACCTGCCGATATATACACACGCTATCTGCGACTCAGAGGCGAAGAGGTAATCATGATTGGTGGCTCTGACGAGCACGGTGTACCCATCACTATCAAGGCTCGTAAAGAGGGTGTAACTCCTCAAGATATAGTAGATCGTTATCACAAGATTATCAAAGAGTCGTTTGAAGAGTTTGGTATCTCTTTTGATATCTACTCGCGCACATCAAGCAAAATTCACTACGAAACAGCATCGGACTTCTTCCGCAAGCTATACGACAAAGGAGAGTTTATCGAAAAAGTATCGCAACAATACTATGACGAAGAGGCTCAACAATTCCTTGCCGACCGTTATATAACCGGTACATGCCCCCACTGCCATAACGAACGAGCTTATGGCGACCAATGCGAGGCATGTGGCACATCACTCAATGCTACCGACCTGATAAACCCCAAATCGGCTATAAGTGGCAGCCAACCCGTCTTGCGCGACACCAAACACTGGTATTTGCCCCTTGACAAATGGGAAGATTACTTGCGTCAATGGATACTTGAAGGTCACAAAGAATGGCGACCCAATGTGTATGGACAATGCAAATCGTGGATAGATATGGGATTGCAACCCCGTGCGGTGAGTCGCGACCTCGATTGGGGCGTGCCCGTACCTGTCGAAGGAGCCGACGGCAAGGTGTTGTATGTGTGGTTTGATGCTCCTATTGGTTATATCTCTAACACCAAAGAGTTGCTACCCGACTCGTGGGAGAAATGGTGGAAAGATCCCGAAACAAAGATGATACACTTCATTGGCAAGGACAACATCGTATTTCACTGTATCGTATTCCCTGCCATGCTCAAGGCCGAAGGTAGCTACAACCTTCCCGAAAATGTACCCGCCAACGAGTTCCTCAACCTCGAAGGTGATAAGATTTCGACTTCACGAAATTGGGCAGTATGGTTGCACGAATACTTGCGCGACTTCCCCGGCAAACAAGACGTATTGCGCTATGTGCTCACAGCCAACGCACCCGAAACAAAAGACAACGACTTTACATGGCGCGATTTCCAAGCTCGCAACAACAACGAATTGGTAGCCATATTGGGCAACTTTATCAATCGCTCTATCGTATTGACAAACAAATACTTTGAGGGTAAAGTTCCTGCCAAGGGCGAATTGACCGAGTACGACCGTGAAACACTTGCCGAGTTTGCCAACGTAAAAGCGACAGTAGAAAATCTTCTCGACAACTACCGCTTCCGCGATGCACAAAAAGAGGCAATGAACCTTGCTCGCATAGGAAACAAATACCTTGCCGACACCGAGCCTTGGAAACTTGCCAAGACCGACATGAACCGTGTTGCCACCATCCTCAACCTTGCCTTGCAAATATCGGCCAACTTGGCTATTGCTTTCGAGCCCTTCTTGCCATTCTCGGCTGCCAAGTTACGCAATATGTTGAATATGGGTGAATGTAATTGGGAACAGCTTGGAAGTTGCGACCTCCTTGCCGAAGGCACTCAACTTGCCACTGCCGAGTTGCTATTTGAGAAAATCGAAGATGCAACTATTGAAGCCCAACTACAAAAACTTGAGGATACAAAGAAAGCCAATCAAATGGCCGAACATAAGGCCAATCCCATCCGTGAGAATATAGAGTTTGATGATTTCATGAAGCTCGATATAAGAGTGGGCAAAGTTCTTGAATGTACCAAAGTGCCCAAGGCCGACAAACTATTACAATTCCGCATCGACGATGGCTTGGGTGGTCGCACCATTGTGTCGGGCATTGCCAAGCACTATGCACCCGAAGAGTTGGTGGGCAAGAACGTATGTTTTATTGCCAACCTTGCACCTCGCAAATTGAGAGGCATCGAATCGGAAGGTATGATACTCAGTGCCGAGGATGCCGATGGCCGATTGGTAGTAATTACTCCTGCCGATGAAGTAAAACCCGGCTCGGAGGTAAAATAATAAAACAACACTGCATACATTTGTTACTTACCTCTGTATCGGCACGCGCAGATATAAGGGTAGTAACAAATGTATTGCCATAGACAAGTACATCGTACATCATAGAAACGACAACATATGCAACCTACACTATACCTATACAACCTGCGCAACGACAAAGGACAACAGATAGAAATGCTGTGCCTTGCCAACAATATAGCATGCCGTCATGTCAATGCCGATGAGTACGGCAAATATATTGGTTACATTGCCGGGATAGAGGGTTACAACGACAATGACAAGACAGCACAAACAGCAACACCTTTTACCGACGAAATGATAATTTTCAAAGGATTTGGACAAGAGATGTTGAGCGATTTTCTTGCCATGTATCGCCAAGCAGGCATAGCCACAATACCCCTTAAAGCGGGCCTCACGCCCACCAATATAGGCTGGAGCTCAATAGAATTGCATGCCGAGTTGCAACAAGAGCACCAAGAATTTTTGAAACAACGACAAAAGTAATAAGTTGGAGGAGAAAGAGTTTAGAAAAAAGACACGCAGTGCATTTGTGTGGAATATGGTAGATCGCATAGGTTCGCAACTTATGTCCACTATCATAGGCATCACCCTTGCACGTCTGTTGGGTGCAGCCGAGTATGGACTCACCGGTGCATTGGCCATCTTTATAGCTCTTTCTCAAGCACTCACCGATAGTGGTTTTTCGGCCGCACTTGTACGCAAACAAACAATAACCGAGAAGGACTACAACACCGTATTTTACTACAACCTTTTTGTAGCTGTCGTTCTCTACATATCGGGATACTTTGCTGCACCTGCTATAGCCCAATTCTTTGGAGAGCCAATACTCACGCCCGTTGCCCGAGTACTATTCACGGTATTCATATTCAACTCCTTGTGTCTTATACAGAATGCCAAGATGGTGAAAGAAATCAACTTCCGTAAAGTAGCCACTATCAATGTATGCGCAATAGTCATATCGGGTGTTATAGCCCTCATCATGGCCACACAAGGCTATGGCGTGTGGGCACTTGTAGCGCAGATTACCATACAATCGTTCATAAAGATGCTCATGCAATGGGTATGGGGTGGATGGAAACCACGAGCCATATTCTCATGGCAATCGTTCCGAGAAATGTTTGCATTCAGTTCCAACATACTCCTTGCCAACATTCTCAATGTCCTCTTTCTCAATATCTACTCGGCCATTATCGGTCGCCTATATTCGAGTCGAGAACTTGGCTACTACAGCCAAGCCAACAAGTGGAGCGATATGGGAGTAACAACCCTATATGGCATAATACAGAATAGCACCTACACCCTATTCAGTGCCATACAAAGCGACCCGGAAAGGCTCTTGCGCAGCTATCGCAAGTCAATGAAGCTCACTGCATTCATTACATTCCCGGCATTATTGGCATTGGCACTCACGGCACGGCCATTTATTCTCATACTGCTAGGCGACAAGTGGGAGGCCTCAATACCCATGTTCTCTCTATTGCTCATTGCCGGAATTTTCACCGTTTTTACAACGCTCAACGGCAATTTTATACGCATAGAGGGAAGCTCGGGTTTGGCACTGCGATTGGAGATTTTCAAGGTTGCTCTTTTTGCCACGGTACTCGCCTTTACATGGCATCTGCCCATCATTCAGCTATTGTGGGGTATGGTAGCCACACGAGCCATCGTGTATCTCGTAAGCATAGTTGCCATAGGTCGTCGCATAGGCTACACATGGCATCAACAACTTATGGACATCATGCCATCGTGTGCAACAGCACTGCTCATGGTATGCTTTGCCTATCCTGTACAATTATTTATCAGCAATATATACTTACTGTTCTTCGTACAGGTTACTGTATGTATCATTTTCTACTTGGCTATCAACCGACATATACAGAGCGAAATACTCAATGAGGTTATAGAGATAATCAAAAAAAGAGATAAAAAGTCAAAAATTTAAAACGATGACACATCGCAATTTTTATACTCTTTATATATGATTGCTCAACTATTATGATTAATTTTGTACTGCATAATAAACCCTATAAAATCTAACCTACCCAACCAAAACACAAAACTATGAGCGTAATAGTATCGCCCTCTATACTTACAGCCGACTTTGGCCATTTGGCCGGCGAATTGCAATCAATGTCGGCATGTGATTGGATACATATTGATGTGATGGACGGAGTCTTTGTCCCCAATATCTCAATCGGTTTTCCCATTATCAAAGCGGTAAAAGACAATACCGACAAGGTGCTTGATGTGCACCTCATGATAGTCGATCCCGACCGCTATATAGATCGTTGCAAAGAATTTGGTGCCGATATAGTTACCGTACACTATGAGGCATGTCGCCATTTGCATCGCACTGTTGCCGCTATCAAAGCCGCAGGAATGAAAGCCGGTGTTTCTATCAATCCTCACGTTCCCGTGAGTGTATTGGAAGAAATACTGCCTTACGTCGATTTGGTGCTCATCATGTCGGTAAACCCCGGATATGGAGGTCAGGCATTTATAGAAACTTCGGTCGATAAAGTACGCAAGCTCAAGAAAATGATTGACGACGGAGGTTACAACGTAATCATAGAGATAGACGGAGGAGTCAATGAACGCACAGGCCGTATGCTCGTAGATGCAGGAGCCGATGCTCTTGTTGCCGGCAACTATGTAGTGAGCGCACAAGACCGCACTGCCGCCATACAATCATTGCAAAATCTCAAATAACAATATCCCGTTTCTATATCATTAAAAAATAATTGTGTGTCATCTTGCTCTATTGACACACAATTATTTTTATATCACACACAACACATGCAAGGAATAGACTTTGTTGCCATAGACGTAGAAACAGCAACCGGCCAACGCTCGTCGGTGTGCGAGGTGGGTATATGTGTAGTGCGCAACGGAAAGATTGTCACAACACAATCGTGGCTTGTGCAACCGCCGGCAAATTTGTACAACTACTACAACACACAGATACACGGCATCACACCCCGTGATACTATCAATGCGCCATCTTTTCCTGACGTATGGCACAATATCACCCCTTTTCTCGACGAAAGTCCTGTATTGGTAGCACACAATGCATCATTCGATATGAGTTGCATACGCAGTTGCATGGAACTTTATGAGATGGAAAAGCCGGCCATAACACACTATTGCAGCCTGCGAGCGGCACGAAAGCTCTACGACTTTGAGAGCAACAAATTGGATGCTCTGTGTAGAAACTTCGATATACCCTGTCACAATCATCACCGAGCAGGCAACGATGCCGAGATGTGTGCGCGCCTCTTTTTGCGTGAACTCAAGGATGCAGGTTGGTGCAGTCTTGAAGAAATGACCTACTGTCAAGGAGTGCTATAAAATGTGCATGAGCTAAACAAGAAGCATAGAGAGAGTATATAAAGAATGTGAGTCATCTCATCCCTGAGACGACTCACCAAGCGAAACTTTGAAAAAAACTATTCTATGCTATGTGTATAACAACTAACTATTACTTTTTGAAATAACGATTGTATAATCCTTCAAAAGCTTTGCCGTGACGGGCTTCGTCTTTTGCCATTTCGTGTACAGTGTCGTGGATTGCATCGTAACCCAACTGTTTGGCACGAGTAGCAATGCGCAACTTATCGGCACATGCACCACACTCGGCATTCATGCGAGCATCGAGGTTTTTCTTGGTATCCCAAACAACCTCACCGAGCAACTCGGCAAATTTTGCAGCATGTTCAGCCTCTTCCCAAGCAAAACGCTTGTAAGCCTCGGCAATTTCAGGATAACCCTCGCGGTCGGCCTGACGACTCATTGCAAGGTACATACCCACTTCGGTACATTCACCCATAAAGTGGGCACGAAGACCTTCCATAACCTCTTCATCTTCAACTATTCCATCACCTATATGATGCTCCGAAACAAATTGGAGAGCTGCATCTTCATTGAGCACTTCAAATTTCGAAGCGGGAACTTTACATTGGGGACATCTTTCGGGAGCGGCATCACCTTCGTGAATATAACCACATACAGTACAGATAAATTTCATAATCTTAGGTTTTAATGATTGTTATTGTATTATTGTAAATTTAATTTATGTTCTTTTTATTACACTCGGCACATGAGCCTATGCAGTAAGTTTCACTCATCTCAACAGTTACCCCATCGGGCATTGTCGGTATCCAATGAGCCTCAACATCGACATCAATAATTGCACCACAGTCGCGGCAACGGAAGTGAATATGAGGTTCCATACATGCGTCGAAACGAGCATTTTTCTCCTCTATTGTTATCAACCTTACAACTCCACGCTCTACCAATAAATTGAGGGTGTTGTAAACAGTGGCCTTGGACAGAGTGGGTATCTCGGGATAAAGATCGGTAAAAATCATATCGGCTGTGGGATGTGTACGATGTGTCATCAAGTACTCCATCACTGCCATTCGTTGCAACGAGGGTTTGATACCATGCAACGCCAGACGCTCTTTAACCATATTTTTTATTCCATCCATATTTAGAATTATTCTATCTTTGTTTTCGATGCAAATATATAACAGCTTTTTATTCGTGTCAAGTATTTTTACATATTTTAACTATAAAATTTTCGCTTGATGTCAAACAAAACAGAATACCAAACTGTTTATCAGCGATTTATCATCGCAAGTAGAATAGTCTATTCACTATATATAGCGTGCGGAAGTTCGCGCGAGTTGTAGGTACTCGCCATGGATTGCCCATAGGCACCGGCCGAATGAATGGCAAGAAAATCGCCCCGATGCACCATATTGAGTGCAACTTGTGACCCAAAAGAGTCGGAAGTTTCGCATATAGGGCCCACTACGTCATAGGTCGATACAGGTGCCGAGGAAGAGATATTTTCTATTTTGTGTGTGGCCTGATAGAGTGCCGGACGCATCAAGTCGGTCATACCGGCATCTACAATGGCAAATTGCTTATTGACACCATTCTTGACATAAAGTACACGCGTGATGAGTGTTCCGCATTGACATACTATTGAACGCCCCAACTCAAAGTGAAGCGTTTGCCCATGGCGTAGCTGAAGATGTTGTGAGAAGAGATTGAAGTAGGCAGCAAAGTCGGGAACGGGATGCACATCGGGATGCTTATAATCTACTCCAAGTCCACCTCCTACATTTATATAATCTATCTTGATGCCAAGCTCATCGAGGCGATACTGCAAGTCATTTATAGTTGCACACAACTCCACAAATGGTTGCAATAATTCTATTTGCGAGCCTATGTGAAAGTGTAAACCTCTCAATGCAACATGCGACAACTCGCCCACTCTACCCAAAACATCAAATAACTGCGATATATCTACTCCAAACTTATTTTCGCTCAACCCTGTCGTGATATATTGATGGGTATGTGCATCTATGTGCGGATTGACACGAATGGCAACAGGCGCAACAACACCACACTCGGCGGCAAGCTCATCTATCACCTCCAACTCGGCAAGCGACTCCACATGAAGGCAAGCTATACCCTCGGTGAGGGCCAATCGTATCTCCTTATCGGTCTTTCCCACACCCGAATAGACAATTTTATCGGGAGTAAATCCACAAGACAAGGCAAGAGCTATTTCACCACCACTCACACAATCGGCACCAAGCCCACGAGCAGCTATAAACTTCAACAGATAGCTGTTACTATTGGCCTTGAGTGCATAATGTACAACACTACCTTGCGGAGCATCATGGCATAGTGTGTCGAGGGTACGTTTCAATAGCGACATATCGTAATAATAAAACGGTGTCGCAATACTCTCAAACTTATCTATCGGATAGGATTTCATGGCAAAGTATTGTATAAAGGTTGTATATCTACCACCATTTTGACAAGAATAGTCAAGAGGAGTAGATCGTTACAACTCCTCTAAACGATGATTTTCGCAACGGTATATACGTCCGGGATAGTCTTCGCAAAACGATAGGTTGTGCGTGGACATAATAACAGCCGTACCCGCCTTAGATATGCGATATAGCAAATCGACTATAAGACGACCGGTTTGAGGGTCGAGATTGCCGGTAGGCTCATCGGCAAGAATAATTTGAGGCTTGTTGAGCAACGCACGGGCAATAGCCACACGCTGCTGTTCGCCACCCGACAGCTCATGAGGCATACGATAGGCCTTGTTGAGCATACCCACTTGCTTGAGAACCACCTCAACACGGGCATCCATCTCGTCACTGTTTTTCCAGCCGGTAGCACGCAAGACAAAGTCTAAATTTTCGCGCACCGACCTATCGGTAAGCAACTGAAAATCTTGAAACACAATACCCAATTTACGGCGCAGATAAGGCACCTCTCGCTCACGGATAGAGGTCATATCGTATCCTAGCACATCGGCACATTGAGCCGACACAGGCAAGTCGGCATACATAGTCTTGAGCAGACTACTCTTGCCACTACCAACACGTCCTATCAGATATACATACTCTCCGGCATGGAGTTGAAAATCGACCTCCTTCAACACCGGCAGGTCATCACGCAATACCTCGGCATTCTTATATTCTACCAGCAAATCCTTCGACATATTCTTGTTGTATTTGTGATATTACTTTGTAGCAACATCAAGCAACAGGCTATCTATCACTTGAGTCATACGGGCAAATTCGGCCTCATCATACAGGCGAGTCATCATTACAATGCGACCATCGGTATCAACAATCACATTGCGGGTAATACCGGCCAATCGATGTGCATATTGGCAGAAAATCTCACCGGCAGGGTCCAATACCAACGGATAAGTTACTCCTGTCTTTTGAGCAAAAGCAATGACCGTGCTATCGGGCTCATCCCTATCTATACCAATAAGAGCAAAATGCTCGTTATCCTTGTGGCGTTGCCATATTTGACGCTCTATTTCGGGCATTTCCTTGCGACAAACACCACACCACGAAGCCGTAAATTGCAACATTACAACTCGCTTACCACGATAGTCGGCAAGCGACACTTGCTCACCTGTACCGGCAATGGTTGCAGTAAAATCGGGAGCCATATCGCCCACTTTAACAATATATCCGCGCTCGTCGGGCACTATCGTATCGGCAACAAGGCTATCGGTCGTTGCATTATCACTATTTGTTGCTTTATTGCCATTACAGCCCACCATTGCAACCATAACAGCTATCAGATATACAAGTTTTCTCATAATTGTTTTACTTATTATCTATTACATTGATATGCGAAGGTACAATTAATTTGCATTACATACAAGATGATTTTTCTTAAAATAGAATAAGACCGACAACCTTACAAGAAAGTTATCGGTCTTAATAGTCGGGGTGACAGGATTCGAACCTGCGACCCCCTGGTCCCAAACCAGGTGCGCTACCGGACTGCGCTACGCCCCGTTGCTCGTTGAGCGGTGCAAAATTACACTTTATTTTTGACCTATGCAAATTATTAGGCCATTTGTTCAAGCGTAATATTTACGATAGAGAATATGCTATTTACACCATACACACAACATGTATCACACAGAGGTTACGCCCCCTCCCACATATCCCATATAGCTTTTACTTGTACAAATCCCTTTTCGAGTCGCACCATATTATCTACCATAAAGGCATAGAAGTCGTTCCATTGCTCTTGACGATGAATGTCCAATCCTTGTTGCATGCAATAGATACATACGACACGTTTGCCACACTCCTTCTCATAACGGGTATCCCATATAAGAGGCTCATCAAAAGCCGACTCAAGCAACTCTCTGTTTTCAAGAAAATGGTTATACAACTTGGCTTGTTGCTCCTCACTGCGATGATCTATCTCCAATATAACATATGCGCCATCGCGAGTGGCATCAAACTTCATCGTCACTCCCTTCATGCGAGTGTTGTGCAACATAAACTTATGGCGACGATGACTCAACTCTACATGTTGCTCGGCATAGGCACTCAACCCATCCCAAAATCTTTTCTTCAGTTCTTTTACTTCATCTTTTGAATACATAATGCGAAGATACAATAAATTTCACATCCTACAATGCTTTATTTGCACTATTTGGGTGTATATTTGTTGCATATTTATACATTTATTTATACATAATTATATTTATAAGTAAAAAAATTACATAAATAATTTGCTTTTCATGCAAATTGTATTATATTTGCAGTCAGAAGAACCTTTTCATCATACTTGTTATATGTTCTGCCGACTGGTACGAGAGTATCGGTCGGTGTTATTTTTTCGGCATAAGATAGGATAAGCTGGTATTTTATTTGTAATTTTGCGCACTCAACATTAGTATCACTCACAACAATAATACATAGTATCATGCGCGCAATAATTACAATCGTACTTCTCATTGTATCCAATATCTTCATGACATTTGCTTGGTATGGACATCTCAAGTTGCAAGATGCCCGCATCACAAGTAATTGGCCCCTCTATGGCGTCATCCTCTTGTCGTGGGGTATTGCTTTGTTTGAATATTGTTTTCAAGTACCTGCCAATCGCATAGGCTTTCGCGAAAACGGAGGGCCTTTCTCACTGATGCAACTCAAAATCATTCAAGAGGTCATCACATTGGTAGTATTTACAATCTTCTCTACCCTACTCTTCAAAGGCGAAACTTTACAATGGAACCACATCGCCGCATTTTTGTGCCTGATAGGCGCTGTATATTTTGTGTTTATGAAGTAACCCCCCTTTACTACACAAAACAATGAGAGCCAAGTCCTTTTGCAGTCTTTGGCTCTCATTGTTTATATCTATGTACTACCCTTAAAACTCGCTTGTAAAGTGGAAGCGTATCTTGGGGAAGTCGGTTTGTGCCATTTGTAGCACATAGCCGCTATCGGCCATAAAGACATCGCGGCCTTCTTTATCGACACACATGTATTGTGCTTTGCGGCGCTTGAAGTTGTCGAGTGCATCGGCATCATCGCTCTCTATCCAACATGCTTTATACATGCTCAATGGCTCCCAGCGGCATTGCGCTCCATACTCATGCAAGAGGCGATACTCTATAACCTCAAATTGCAGTTGTCCCACAGTACCTATAATCTTGCGACCATTGAATTGGTTGGTAAACAACTGTGCCACGCCCTCGTCCATGAGTTGGTCAATACCTTTTTGCAACTGCTTGGCTTTCATCGGGTCGTTGTTCTCGATATACTTAAACATCTCGGGAGAGAATGAGGGCAATCCCTTGAAGTGCAACTCTTCGCCCTCGGTGAGTGTATCGCCGATTTTGAAACTTCCTGTATCGGGAAGACCTATAATATCACCGGGGAAGGCATCATCGACTACCGATTTCTTTTGTGCCATGAATGCGGTAGGACTGCTAAATCGCATCATCTTTCCACTGCGCACATGCTTGTAGTTGGCGTTACGCTCAAATTTTCCTGAGCATATCTTGACAAAGGCTATACAACTGCGGTGGTTGGGGTCCATATTGGCGTGTATCTTGAATACAAAACCTGTAAATTTTTCTTCGGCAGGCTTTACCTCACGCTCCAAGGCTTGAATAGACTTGGGAGAAGGTGCTATCTTGACAAAACAATCGAGCAACTCCTTGACACCAAACATATTGAGTGCCGAGCCAAAGAATACAGGAGCCAACCGGCCGGAGAGATAATCTTCGACCTCAAACTCTGGATATACGCCATCGAGCAACTCAAGATCGGTGCGCAACTTATCGGCCTCTTGTGCTCCTATATATCCATCCAACTCGCTGCTATTGACATCGCTCAACTCTATACGCTCTGTTACAACTTGCTTATTGGGGGTAAAGAGGTTGAGATTTTGTTCATACATATTATATACGCCCTTGAAGGTAGCACCTATACCAATGGGCCATGACAAGGGACGTACCGAAATTTTGAGCTCGCTTTCGAGTTCGTCAAGGATATCAAAGGCATCGCGACCCTCGCGGTCGAGCTTATTGACAAATACGATAACCGGAGTATTGCGCATACGGCACACTTCCATGAGCTTGCGAGTCTGTTGCTCAACACCCTTTGCCACATCGACAACGATAATTACACTATCTACCGCTGTGAGCGTGCGATATGTATCTTCGGCAAAGTCTTGGTGACCGGGAGTATCGAGGATGTTGATTTTATAATCGCCATAATTAAAGCCCATAACCGATGTGGCAACCGATATACCACGTTGCTTTTCTATCTCCATCCAGTCACTTGTGGCTGTTTTCTTTATCTTATTTGACTTCACGGCACCGGCAATGTGTATAGCACCACCAAAGAGCAACAGCTTCTCGGTGAGGGTTGTTTTACCGGCATCAGGGTGACTGATGATGGCAAATGTACGTCGTTTGGCAATTTCGTCGGTAAGTGTACTCATAATTGTATGTGTGGAAATATATGTATATGTGTAATTACAATTCTAATTCTCCGGCTTTATCGAGGCGGTACTTCTCGGCCAACAGGGTAATGAAAGCAGTAATGTCTTTGATGGCCTTGGAAGTGTCGGCGCTCACCTCTTTATGCTGCAATCGCAACATGAGTATGCCATAAAGGGCATTGAAACAGGTTTCTATCTCACCGGCTTGCGCACCTTGCGACTTGGCTCGCAACTCTATGATATAAGGCAGTGCCTTGTAAAAAGCCGCTGTATAGAAAGGCTCACGGGGCGACTTGAGCAATCGTAAGTGCAAATCGGTAAGGTCTATGATAACGTTTTTGTTGAGTTGCAGGTGACCATGTTCGGCAACACCTTCGCTACGCATCATATCTATAAGGCTCTCATACCACTCATAGAGCATGGTACGTTGCTCGTCTGTCAGTCCTGTATAGGCATTTACAATTTCGGTGCTGATGCGTTCGAGGTCGAGTTTATAGGCTCGTATAATATCCTCAATCTGCCACATGTATAGCAGATACTCGGCAATATTCTCTTTTTTCTTGGCACTTGCAGTAAACATAAAACTATATAGTCGAAAAATTTGGATGCAAAGGTAATATAAATTTTCTTACCTTTGCGCACACTATGCGAGATATGCAACAATGAAAAACTTATATCTACAACTTTTTACCACATTTATGAAGATTGGAGCCTTCACCTTTGGTGGAGGATGGGCCATGATACCCATCATAGAGCGTGAAGTTGTCGATCGCCACCGATGGATAAGCCGAGAAGATTTTCTCGACCAACTCGCCATAACACAATCGTTGCCGGGTATTCTGGCCGTCAATGTGGCAGTACTTGTGGGCAATAAGATGCGAGGCATCAAAGGGAGTCTTATAGCCGCATTGGGTACTATCTTGCCCTCATTTGTAATGATATTGCTCATTGCCATGTTCTTTACAGGACTATACAACAATCCCGCAGTAGTGAGCATATTCAAAGGCATCCGCCCCGCAGTTGTCGCACTGATTGTTGTTCCGGTACTCACCACAGCCAAGAGTGCCCGCATCAATCGCCAAACAATCATAATACCCATTGTCGTAGCGATAGCCATAAGATGGATAGGAGTATCGCCCATACTCTGCATCCTATTGGGCGCACTTGGCGGCTATATCTACTATGCAATAACACGCAGTGCAACACACAAGAAAGGAGGTGAAGAATGATTGTATATTTGTCACTCTTTCTCACCTACCTCAAAATCGGATTATTTGGCTTTGGCGGTGGTTATGCCATGCTCTCACTCATACAACACGAAACCGTAGAGGTGACACATTGGGGGTGCGATGCACCTTGGCTCACACACACCCAATTTACCGACATTGTTGCCATATCACAAATGACACCCGGCCCCATCGGCATCAATAGTGCCACCTACATAGGATATAGCGTTACAGGTAGCGTGTGGGGCTCTATCGTGGCTACTTTTGCCGTGTGTTTGCCCTCGTTCTTATTGGTATTGATGGTGAGTCGCCTGATACTGAAAAACAAAGAAAATCCTATCATAAAGAGCATTTTCAAAGGATTGCGCCCTGTGGCGGTAGGATTGATAGCCTCGGCCGCATTGCTATTGATGAACAAAGAAAATTTTACGGATAACAGCATAAGTATTGTCATTGCAATCATCGCATTTATTCTCACATATTACATCAAGTTACACCCTATATTTGTCATTCTTCTTGCAGGATTGGCAGGTTACATAATATACTGATTATGAGTAGTTACAGCGCACTTATCGAGGAGTTATACAATCGTTTTCCGGCCTTTCAACATGTAGGTTCGGGAGCATACAAACCGGGGCTGGAGAATGCCGAGGTATTAGATGCACACTTTGGTCATCCTCATCGCTCATTTCGCACCATACATGTGGGAGGCACCAACGGCAAAGGCTCAACCTCACATACGCTGGCGGCCATACTGCAGAAGAGCAATTATCGGGTGGGATTATACACATCGCCACACTTGGCCGATTTTCGCGAGCGCATACGCATCAATGGCGAGATGATACCACAAGAAGAGGTCGAAAAATTCTTACGCCAACACAGCGATGAGGCATTTACATTCCGCCCCTCATTTTTTGAGCTCACTACATTCATGGCATTCAATTACTTTGAATCGCAACAAGTAGATGTTGCCATCATCGAGGTGGGTCTTGGAGGCCGATTGGACACTACCAATGTCATCACACCCGATATGAGTATCATTACCAACATCAGCCTCGATCATGTAGCTCTACTGGGTAACAGCCATGCGAGCATAGCACGCGAGAAGGCCGGCATTATAAAACACAATATACCGGCTATCATAGGCGAGGCCGAGGGAGAGGTGCGCAATGTATTTCAACAACGAGCCGACGAGGTGCAGGCGCCCATCCTCTTTGCACAAGATATTGACAACATGTCCGAGGCTACACCTATGCGAGGAGGTTGGCAATATAGCAACACTATTGCCGGTGATATTTGGGGTGAATTGGGCGGTCTTTGTCAAGAAAAAAATGCCGCTACCATACTCACGGCAGTAGCACAACTGCGAGAGATAGGCTACCACATACCCGACGAGGCAGTTTGCGAGGGTTTTGCCCATGTCACTACACTCACCGGCCTGCAAGGTCGCTGGCAGAAAATATCGGATACTCCTCTCACCATATGCGATACAGGGCACAATATAGGTGGCATGCAATACATTGCACAACAATTAGATAGCACTCCTTGCAAGCATCTGCACATAGTGCTGGGCATGGTCAATGACAAAGATATATCGGGGGTAGTATCACTGTTGCCTCGCAAAGCAACCTACTACTTTACGCAAGCATCGGTCGAGCGAGCTCTGCCGGCACAAGAAGTTGCCCGCATCGCTGCCCAATATGGTCTGCAAGGCACATGCTACGACAGCGTTGCCACAGCCTACCAAGTCGCACGCAATGAGGCAGATGATGACGATATGATATTTGTAGGAGGAAGTACATTTGTCGTAGCCGACCTCATCCGGATGCTCAACCAATAGATTGAATAGTATTACTTAACAGCAGTAACACGCTCCAGCTCATCAATCATTCCCAACAACTCTTGGCGGATGGTTGCAAGACGTTGTATAGCTTCTTGTTTGCCGGAATTACTGTTGCGACGACTGCGCAACAATCGTTTGGCTCCATCTATTGTATGACCCTCATCCTTGACCAAACGATGCACCAATCGCAACTCCTCGATGTCGGCATGTGAGTATTTGCGAGTACCTCCCTGACTTTTTCGGGGGCAAATGGTAGGCAACTCCTTCTCCCAATAACGCAGAGTCGATGGCGCTATGTCCAACATACTCGCTACTTCACTTATCGAGTAGTACAATTTCTTGTGCGGTATATCATTGTGGCTCATAGTTCTCAAAGGATTATTGGTTATCAACCTCTTGTATCATGCGATCGTACTCCTCGGGAGTAAGGTCAAAGAAGAAATAGTTGATAGGATCTATATTCTGTCCTCGGTATATTATCTCATAATGCAAGTGAGCACCTGTACTTTTACCGGAGTTACCCACTTGGCCTATTTGTTGTCCGCGTTGCACCTTTTGCCCTTTTTTCACGTCAATCTTGTTCAAATGAGCATATCGAGTGACATATCCATATCCGTGATCAAGGTCTATAACACGTCCATACCCTTGCTTCCAGCCCACAAAGCGCACCTCGGCATTACCGGAGGCATAGACCGGCGCTCCCTTATTGGCACTCAAGTCTATACCATCATGAAAAGTGCGACGGCCACTGACAGGGTCTATACGCCATCCAAAGGTAGAGGCAATGCGTTTCACATCCTTATCTCTAACAGGCTGTATGGCGGGAATATGCTTGAGGCGATCTTCTTGCTGATGAGCCAAATCGACCAACTCGTTGAACGAGTGGTCTTGAACATAGAGGTTACGCGAGAGCTTGTCTATCTGACGTGTCACCGTGGCTACCAAACGGCCGTTTGACATATTCATCAACTCGGCGTAGCGTGCGGCATTATCGACACCGGCATCGCGCACCTTGCGACCGATAGGGTCGGCCTGCATCACCACACGATATAGGTTATCATCGCGCTGTTCTATATCTTCGAGTACAACCATTGCATCATCTACCCTACGCGACAAAATATTGTACTTGGCTTGCAACTGCTCGTTTTCCATCTTGAGATACTCGTCATGCGGCGAGCCAAAGAAGAAATAGACAACCGATATGAGAACAGCACCCATAATAGAGCTGGCAAACAGTACCCATATAACAAAAGGCCAATTACGACGAGTGTCCTTTACAGGCTCATACGTATTGGTTTGAGAATTAAATATATAATACTGTTTCTTGCTCATTGGTTGTCACTTGATATTAGCGATGTGCACATATAAAAAATAAAAAATTAGCCACATCGCATATACTTTTTTATCGGTATATAGGTGCAAAATTAATATTTTGGGTTATTTTTGCAAACTGTTTTCAGTATTATTAATTGTATCGCACGATATTTAGCTGTTGCGATAGGGTAAAAAAACGGATAATTAAACAATAAATTGAACAAAAATATGCTTACAGCCAAAGAAATCAGAGACTCCTTCAAGGAGTTTTTCCGCTCAAAAGAGCACCAAATAGTTCCTTCGGCTCCCATGGTAATCAAGGACGACCCAACACTGATGTTTACCAATGCCGGTATGAACCAATTTAAAGATATTATCTTGGGTAATGTACCCATCAAGTATCCTCGCGTGGCCGACTCTCAAAAGTGTCTGCGCGTGAGTGGCAAGCACAATGACTTGGAGGAAGTAGGTCATGACACCTATCACCACACCATGTTCGAGATGTTGGGCAACTGGTCTTTTGGCGATTATTTCAAGAAAGAGGCTATCGACTGGGCGTGGGAATACCTCATCGATGTATTGAAACTCGACCCCAACCGCATATATGCCACCGTATTTGAAGGATACGAGCCCGAAGGTCTTGAGCGCGATAATGAAGCAGCCGGCTATTGGGAAAAACACCTTCCTGCCAGCCACATTATCAATGGCAACCGCAAAGACAACTTCTGGGAAATGGGCGATACAGGTCCTTGCGGCCCTTGCTCGGAGATACACATAGACTTGCGTAGCGACGAAGAACGTGCCGCTGTTGATGGTCGCGAATTGGTAAACCAAAGCAACCCGCAAGTAATAGAGATATGGAACCTCGTGTTTATGCAATACAACCGCAAAGCCGATGGCTCATTAGAGGGTCTTCCTGCCAAGGTTATTGATACCGGTATGGGATTTGAGCGCTTGTGTATGGCTCTTCAAGGCAAGACATCAAATTACGACACCGATGTGTTCCAACCCATCATTCGTGTTATCGGAGAGATGTGTGGCAAACGTTATGGCGACAATGCGCAAGACGATGTGGCCATGCGTGTCATTGCCGACCACATACGCACCATTGCCTTCTCTATTACCGACGGCCAACTGCCCTCAAATGCCAAGGCCGGATATGTAATCCGTCGCATCCTCCGTCGTGCCGTACGATATGGCTACACTTTCTTGGGACAACGTCAAGCATTTATGTACCGCCTTATCGACGTACTCATAGATACTATGGGCGACGCCTACCCCGAATTGGCCGCACAACGCGACCTTGTTGCCAAGGTTATCAAAGAGGAAGAAGACGCATTCTTGCGCACACTCGAAACAGGTATTCGCCTACTCGACAAGGTGATGGCCGATACCCGCGCCGCAGGTAAGAATACAATCAATGGCAAAGATGCCTTTACGCTATACGACACTTACGGATTTCCTCTCGACCTCACCGAGTTGATACTCAAAGAGCATGATATGAATGTCAATATCGAGGAGTTTGATGCCGAGATGCAACAACAAAAAGAGCGTGCCCGTAATGCTGCCGCCATAGAAGCCGGCGACTGGGTAACATTGCGTGAAGGCGAACCCGAGTTTGTTGGTTATGACTTTACCGAATGTGATGCCGAGATATTGCGTTACCGCAAGGTAAAACAAAAAAATCAGGAGTTCTATCAAATAGTACTTGACCGCACACCTTTCTACGCCGAAATGGGTGGACAAGTGGGCGACTGCGGTACTCTTGCCAATGGCGAGGAGATTATAGCCATAGAGAACACCAAGCGTGAGAACAACTTGGCTATTCACATCAGCAAAAAGTTGCCTCAAGATGTTACCGCTACATTCCGAGCATCTATCAACAAAGAAGCTCGCATGGCTACGTCTTGCAACCACTCGGCTACTCACTTGTTGCACGAGGCGTTGCGTGAGGTTTTGGGCTCGCACGTCGAGCAAAAAGGCTCGTATGTATCGCCCGACTCTTTGCGTTTTGACTTCTCTCACTTCCAAAAGGTTACCGACGAGGAGTTGCGTCAAGTAGAACGCATAGCCAACGCCAAGGTACGCATGGCTATGCCTCTCGACGAACACCGCAACATGCCCATTGCCGAGGCTCGCGCCATGGGTGCTATGGCTCTCTTTGGTGAGAAGTATGGCGACGAAGTGCGTGTTGTAAAATTTGGCTCATCGGTTGAGTTGTGCGGTGGTACCCACGTTGCCAACACCGGTAACATTGGTATGATACGCATCATCAGCGAGAGTTCTATTGCCGCCGGTATTCGTCGTATAGAGGCTATTACAGGCAGCAAGGTTGAAGAGATGATGAACGACATTGAGAGCGCCATGAAACATATCAAATCGCTCTTTAACAATGCCGCCAACATCATACAAACCATCGAAAAATCGCTCAACGAGAACAACGAGTTGCGCCAACAGGTTGATATTTTCACCAAGGAACGCACCCTCACTGTCAAGGAGGGATTGATAAAGAGCAGCACTGTCGAAAACGGCATCAAGGTTATTCCTTACATCGGTCCCATGCTTCCTGAGGTAGCCAAGGATATTGCCTTCATGTTGCGTGGCGAAATTACAGAAAGCATGGCATTTATTGCCGCAACATACAAAGAGGGCGAGAACAAGCCTTTGCTCACCGTGATGCTCAGCGACGACCTCGTTGCCGCAGGCAAGAATGCCGCACAAATCGTACGCGAATCGGCACGACTCATTCAAGGCGGTGGTGGCGGACAACCCTACTTTGCACAAGCCGGTGGTAAAGATGCCTCTAAACTCCAAGATGCGCTTGACAAGATGCACGAAATGGTCATTGCATAATAGACAATTTACCTTACCTATACACGACATCGGTGTCGGTCGAAAAGACCTTGACACCGATGTTTTTTATTGCTCTACACCGCTATGCGATAGACGATTGCACTGTGCAATGTTGGATGTAATACGGCATATAAAACAAGAGGCTGTGCCAATTTTTCTTGACACAGCCTCTACTATATACTATGCGAATAAAATCAAATGCGCACTTTGGTCAAGTTGCCAGCTACCTCTACAATATAAACACCCGATTGCGCAATGTTGATTGCAGATGAATTTCCTTCATATACAAGGCGACCCAAAATATTGTAGATGCGCACTTGTTGTGTGGCTTCTACACCATATATATATAATGTACCACCTGACACGCCCACTTTCAAAGGTGTCTTTTGCAACATAGGCACAGCCGATTGGGCATCATTTTGCCATGTCAATACGGGATAGCCATTATTGAGTGAATGGGTATCGGCTTGCCAAGGAGTGGTTGCATCACCGGCGTTGAGCATTGTCACCATGGCTTCCGATTTCATATCGGCTTCGCTCTTCTTGACAACGCCCGAACTCTCGGCAAAGGATCCATTGTCGAGGAAATAGCAATTTTGCACCACAACTTTATACTCGGCATCGCCTACAATAGGGCTGGGAGCCGAAATAAATGTTTCGGCAGCGATTACTTCACCCACATTATAGCAATTAACGATGCGAGTACCTGTGTCATAGGCCGAGCCAACAATACCGCCTACAAACATACCATAGGGAGCATTGACAAGTCCGCTATTGTAACAATTCAATATCTCAACACCATACATGGCTGTTCCTACAATACCACCCACATCGCTGTTGGCATTGAGTGTGCCGGCAAAGTAGCAACGGTCTATTTTACCACCCGAAGCTACGGCTACAACACCACCCGAGCCAAATGAAGATTCGCTATCGATAGTAGCCATGCTTGCACTGCATTGCAATGTTCCGCCATTCATCTGGCCTACAAGACCGGCCGTCAATTCTCCACCGGTCACTATCGAGCGAGCGCCCAATATCACATTCTTGACAAGAGCACCATCGTCAAGACAGGCAAAAAGTCCGGTACCGCCCACTGCCTCAAAATCGGTGGCGATATACTCGATGTGAATATTGTCTATTGTCTTATAATTGCCATCAAATGTACCCAAGAAATATTTTGAGTTGTCGATGAGAGCGCCTTGAGGGTCTTCGGCATTGACATACTCATCAAAAAATCCGATGGGGAGAATTTTCATACCGGCATCGGCACTCATATCGAGGTCGTTTTGCAAGCGTATATACTCGCCCGCAAAGGTACGGCCATTGGTTACTTGCTCTTGAAAATAAGCCAAGTGTTGCTCGGTTTCTATCAGATAGGGAGCTTCTTGTGTTCCATTTCCATTGGTCCATTCTTGTGAAGTTCCATCCCATGCGGCCGATGCCGAAAAGATTGTCAATACACTTGCGGCCATTAAAAAGTAATTTTTCATCATATGCATATTTTTTATAAGGTTATATAAACAAAGATAGGGCAACCGTTTTACAATAGCAAATAAATCAGCCCCGATATATAGAAATTAATATGGTTTTTTGATATAAAGCAAAGGAATTGTTACTCCTCGATATTGCGAAACACGAAGTGGTGACCATCGTAACGCATGGCTACTATACCCCAATGCACAAATTGTGCCATAAGTCGTTGCACATCGTATCGCGACACATGTGTAATGCGACAAATGCGCGATAAGCTACACTCCTCTTCTTGCGCAAGAAGGTCGAGTATGCAGCTCTCTCTATCGGTAAACGAGAGAATATCGGGCACTGCATCGTCATCGAGTTGCCACAGTTGCAGATGTGTTGGAGAGGCCAATATATTCTCATCGGCCACACGCACATATGCCCAAGGACGGTTATTTTCGTCAAGCGCCATCACAGGCTTGTGTTGCGCCTGTGGCACTTCTACCACAAGCACCGTATGCCCTTCTACGCGATGAGTAGTCATAACCACATCTACCCGAGGTGTACAATAGAGCTGTGCGGCAGCCTCTATCATATACATCTCTTCTTCACTACGCACACCGGCTATACGGCCATTATCTTTCACCCCTATAAGTAAGCGACCTCCTTGCGTATTGGCAAATGCCGACAGCGTGCGGGCTATCTTACGAGCATCCGAAATCTCATACTTAAAATCTTGCTCAACATGCTCTCCTTGTGCAATGAGTGAATGAATATAGGATGTGACAACAGGTAGTTTCATGCAACAAAGATACATCAAGAATTTTTATTTGCGAAAAAATAAGTGTAAAGGTATCGTTATCCCGTCTTTTTGTGGTAACTTTGCAATCGCAAGAAAAATTAAAGAAAAAACGCAAAAACAGTTCATTCATATTATGATAAATCGTGTAATCATTCGCTCAAAGGTAGTGCAAGTAGCCTACTCATACTTCATTACCGAAAACAAGAGCATTGCCGAAGCCGAAAACGAGTTGCTACACAGCCTCGCCAAAGGTCATGAGTTGTACTATGCCCTACTCCAACTGATGATAGACCTCACCGACCTGCAAGCACAACGATTGGAGAGTGCCCGTAACAAATACCTCCCCACAGAGGAAGAGCGCAACCCCAACATGCGCTTTGTCAATAACCGATTTATCAAATCTTTGCGATACAACAAAGATTATGTAGAGCACTACTCCGACAAGCCTTTCTCTTGGGCTATCTCGGCCGAGAACTTCCTCAACCAAATGCTCGATACTATACTCGAAAGTGAGGAGTATAACAATTACATGTCGGCCTCTTTCAATGATGACGAACAAGACTTGGAGTTGTGGCGCACTATCTTCAAAAACGTTATAGCTCCATCAGACGAACTTACCGAAGCCGTTGAAAACCTATCTCTATATTGGAACGAAGAACTCAACGTCGAGGCAACATTCGTACTCAAGACCATCAAACAATTCAAGAACGAGAGCAACGATGTAAAAATGTTGCCCATGTTCAAGGACGAAGACGACCGC
This sequence comes from Barnesiella sp., assembly GCA_045645425.1. Lineage (GTDB taxonomy): Bacteria > Bacteroidota > Bacteroidia > Bacteroidales > Barnesiellaceae_A > Barnesiella_A. The sequence goes on along the minus strand of JAZRIS010000011.1, from coordinate 2,985 downwards.
AAATATGCCCTTGAACTGTTGCACAACACGCTATCGCAAGAGAAACTATACCGCAGCTACATCGACCGCTTCACTAAGAATTGGGAAATAGAGCGCATTGCATTTATGGACGTGGTAATCATGATGGTAGCCATAAGCGAACTTGTACGCATGCCCTCAATACCCACTGTGGTAACTCTCAACGAGTATATCGAATTGGCCAAAACATTCAGCACCGAGCAAAGCAGCATATTTATCAACGGCGTACTCGATGCAATCGTTAAGGAGCTTAAAAAAGAAGGTATAATAACCAAAAATTGAAATAATTGTTATATATTTGAAGGCCGTAAGGATAACATCTACGGTCAATAACATAAAAAAATATAGATTATGACACTTGCAACAATTTTACTACAAGCACAAGCACAAAATTCGGGTTGGGTAAATATCATTATGATGGTAGCCCTCATTGCTATCTTCTATTTCTTCATGATACGCCCTCAACAAAAACGTCAAAAAGAGATACAAAAGGCACGCGAAGCCCTCACCAATGGCGACAAAGTAATGACAGCCGGTGGTATCTATGGCAAAGTAAAAGAGGTAGGCGACAAATATTTCATCATCGAAATTGCCGAGAATACTCGTATCCGTGTAGCCAAAGACTCGGTTTACCCTGCTGCCGACCAAACTCCTCAAGCATAACAAACAAGGGACTGCACACATCGCAATGATGTGACACAAAAAAACAACAAACCCAAGAGGCTGCGCCAAAAGTAACTTTTGACACAGCCTCTTGCCATAAAACCGACACCCATGAGCATGCAAAACATCTTCAATAGAATAGGGCAAAAGTTTGACAACATCAAGCAAATAACCCATACACAGCAAGGCAAAGAGATACTCACATTCTTGGCCTTTGTCGTGTTGGCAACAGGAATATGGTTTATACTCGCCATCAATGACAACCGCGAGAATATCATACAGATACCCATCGAGCTCACCAATGTCCCTGAAGAAACCGTTCTATTGCAAGACATGCCTCCCTATGTCCAAGCCCGCATTCGCGACAAAGGAGCCGCCTTGCTCAGCTACAACATCAACGGGCTTGCACCCATCAAGATAGACTTCAATCGTCATAACAACCAGCGCGACCTACTCACCATCAGCAACAGCACACTCATAGAATACGCCCGCCGAGAATTGCGTCCCACAACCATCATCAACGACTTTACCCCCGACTCCATACGCATAGCCTACACCAACGAACAAGGCAAACGACTCCCCGTCGCCATCAATGCCGACATCGCCACATCGCTATACAGCACATTGAGCGACAGCATATACACCATACCCGACACCGTAACCATATATGGCAAAGCATCGCAAATAAGCCGCTTGCAAAGCCTCCTTACCGAAGAAATCGTAGCACACAACATCATAGACACAACATACATACGCGCCCGCCTACAACCCATCGAAGGCACACGCATCATACCCGACAGCATCACCATCGTCATACCGGCCGAAGAATACACCACCAAGACACTCTCTGTACCCATATCTATCGGTGGCATACCCGCACATTACTCCGTCATGACATTCCCCTCACATATCACACTCACATGCCTCGTACCCAAGAGCAAATACGCCACAATCGTGAGCGATGACTTTCTCGTAGGCAATACATTTGACAACATACAACAAACACCCGGAGCATACGGCGCAATAGAAGTAGCCAACGCACCCGATTATGCACTCAACATAACACTATCGACCGACAGCATCGAATATATCATAAGCGAAAGCATAACCCACACAATACAACAATCCGACACAACAACCCAACAACCATGAGCAACCCCATACAAATAGGCATAACAGGCGGTATAGGCAGCGGCAAAAGCATCATATCAAAGATACTGCGCATCATGCAATATCCCGTATATGACACCGACGCACAAGCCAAAACCCTCATGGACACCCCTACCCTGCGACAAGCACTCATGGCTCAATGGGGAAAAGAAATAATACAACCCAATGGACAAATAAACCGTGCACACCTCGCACAAATAGTATTCAACAACCCACAACAACTCACCATCCTCAACAATATAGTACACCCCGCCGTACGCAACCACTACGCACAATGGGTGCAACAACAGCAATCGCCCATCGTATTTGTCGAAAGCGCCATCCTGCACCAAGCACACATGGACAACACACTTGAGCAGATATGGCTCGTCAAAGCCGATGACGAAACACGCATACAACGCGTCATACAACGCAACAACACCACCCGACAAGACGTAGAAGCCCGCATAGCAACACAATGCGACCCTCCCATAGACCATCGCACACACATCATCACAAACAACAACAACGACGCCATACTGCCACAAATAATGAAACTCCTCAACAACATCTTAACGTAATTTTACAGCACAACGTTGGCAAATTGGCAACCTAATACTATCTTTGCAACAACTATACAAACCACAAAAAACAATAAAATATGCTTAAGACAATTCTCGCCATTTCAGGCAAACCCGGACTATACAAACTCGTATCACAAGGCAAAAGCATGCTTGTCGTAGAATCGCTCATCAACGGCAAACGCACACCCGCCTACTCACACGAGAAAATCATCTCATTGGGCGATATAGCCATGTTTACCGACAGCGATGAAGTACCCTTGAACGAAGTATTCATGAGCATGCAAAAACTCGAAAACGGAGCACAAGCATCGGTAACAGTGAAAGACGACGAAAACACACTGCGAGAATACCTCGGCAAAGTACTCCCCAACTTCGACCGCGACCGCGTATATATCACCGACATCAAAAAACTCATCAGTTGGTACAACCTCCTCATCGAAAAAGGATACACCGACTTTGAAGACCAAGACTCATACGCCGCCGAAGCACAAGAAAACATCGTACACGGCAAAGCATAAAACCAAACATACAATATACACGAGGCTGTGTCAAAATGAAAATTTTGGCACAG
>JAZRIS010000010.1:0-90349 GCA_045645425.1 Barnesiella sp. | reverse complement strand
GTCAAAATGTAAATTTTGGCTCAGCCTCTTTAGATTTGTATATATAGATAAAACACTCAACACAATCTTATATCTACTATGAGCAACCAACAACGAGCCTCCTTTGGAGGCAAAATCAGTGCCATTCTTGTCGCCGCCGGTAGTGCTATCGGCTTGGGCAGTATATGGCGCTTCCCCTACCTCGCCGGCGAAAACGGTGGCGCGGCATTTCTTCTTGTTTATCTCCTTTGCGTGCTCATCATCGCCATTCCGGTGATGCTGTGCGAGTTTGCTATCGGTCGCAAAACACACAAAAATGCTGTCGGTGGCTTTCGTGAGCTATCCAAACCTTGGCAAATTCTCGGCTTCAACGGTATTCTTTGCGCCCTCTTCATTTCGGGATACTACTATGTCATTGCCGGTTGGTCGCTCGATTATCTTGTAAACTCTATCAATGGCTCGCTATACAACAGCGGCATCCCCTTTGCCGAGCAATACGCCACGTTCCAAGCCTCGCATTGGCCCATTGTTTACACCATCATTTTCATCCTACTCACTCACTTTATCATCGCTCGGGGTGTAGAGAAAGGTATCGAAAAAGCATCTAACATTATGATGCCTATCCTCTTCATCATCCTCATCTTCATGGCCATTCGCGTGGCTTTCATGCCCGGAGCGGCCGAGGGTTATCGCTTCTTCCTCACACCCGACTTCAAGGCTGCTTTCTCGTCCGAAACACTCTTCCAAGCTGCCGGACAAGCATTCTTCTCTCTCTCGGTGGGTATGGGTTGTATGATTACTTACGCCTCTTATTTCAACGAGAAAACCAATCTTATTGGCACTTCGTTGAGTGTTTCTCTTCTCACCCTCTTCGTGGCTACCTTGGCCGGATTGGTTATCTTCCCCGCTGTTTTCAGTGCCGGACTGCAACCTACCGAAGGTCCCAGCCTCATCTTCATTACCCTGCCCGAGATTTTCAAAGGCATGCCCTTGGCTCCCGTATGGTCGGCTATTTTCTTTGTCCTCATTGCGCTGGCGGCGCTTACCTCTACTATTTCTTTCCATGAGGTGCTCACTGCCTACCTCAGCGAAGAGCACAAGCTCTCACGCAAGGTTGCTACCTACATCACCACCGGCATTACCATCGTGCTCAGCTTGGTAACACTGCTCGTTGGCTTCAATATCGAAATGTTTGGTCGCACATTCACCTCTACTTTCGACATTTACGACTTTGGCTCGGCCAATATCCTTTTGCCCCTCGGTGGTTTCTTCACTTGCATCTTTGTCGGTTGGTTTATGAAACCCGACTTCTTCAAGAACGAAATCAACAACTATGGCAAGCTACCCATCAAGATACTCCCCATCCTCTTCATCCTTGTACGTTATATAGCCCCCATCATCATCCTATACATATTTGTCAAAGGATTGGGCATTATATAATCTCACATTCGTTTTTATTCAAGAGGCGGCATCTTTGTGCGATGCCGCCTCTTACTTTTATACATTTTTTATGGCTTTTATGTTGCAATATCGACTATCATCCAATAACTTTGTAACAAACATCTAATTTACAATGTCATGAAAAAATCAGTAATAATCCTTACAGCTATTTTGGCAACTCTGTTTGCCTCTTCTGTTCAAGCGCAGAAAGTCATAGAACTCAACAAACAACAATTCCTCGAAAAGGTATGGAACTATGAAGTAGATACCGAGCAATGGAAATACAACGGCTCACTGCCTTGTGTTATCGACTTCAACGCCAAGTGGTGTGGCCCCTGCCGCAAAATGGAACCTATACTCAAAGAGTTGGCAAAGAAATACGAAGGTCAGATTGTTATATACAAAGTAGATGTCGATAAAGAGCAAGAATTGGCGGCTCTCTTTGGCATTTCATCTATACCGGCATTCCTCTTCTGCCCCACCGATGGCGAGCCGCGTGGCACTACCGGTGCCTATCCGGCCGAGGACTTTGACAAAATCATTCAAGAGGTGCTCCTCAAACAATAACCTCACCTCTACCCCCACAAAAAGCAATCGCACCACCCATACGGGCAGTGCGATTGTTTTTCATTGTGGCTTATAGCCTCAATTATTTGTTTACGCGGAATTTATCAATACCGTCGCGCAAGAAACCGATAGTTTGGTGAGCGGCAGCAATACCGGCGTTGATGTTAGCCTCGGCTGTTTGAGCACCCATTTTCTTGGGAGTAGCAAACACGCGGTTGCCAAATTTCTCTTTCAACTCATCGAGGTTGGCGGGAGCGATATCCGATGTATAACGGAAGTCGGCACGCTCTTCCATGATGCGTACAAGGTCGGCCTCGCATACAACCTCTTTACGAGCTGTGTTCACGAGCATAGCACCCTTGGGCATGATAGAAGTGAGTGAGTAGTTGATAGAGTTTTTAGTCTCGGCAGTTGCGGGAATGTGCAACGAAACGTATTGACAGTTGCGATACAGCTCCTCTACGCTCTCTACGGGCTTAACACCGGCAGCAGCGATAGCCTCTGCGGGGCAGAAGGGGTCAAATGCATATACATCCATACCGAAACCTTGAGCTATACGAGCTACATTACGGCCTACTTGACCAAAAGCGTGGATACCCAAAGTTTTGCCTTTCAACTCTGTACCTGATGTACCGTCGTATTGGTTACGAGCCATCATCACCATCATACCAAGAGCAAGCTCGGCAACAGCGTTTGAGTTTTGGCCGGGAGTATTCATTACACATACATTGTGTGCAGTAGCAGCCTCAAGATCTACGTTGTCATAACCGGCACCGGCACGAACAACAATCTTCAAGTTCTTGGCAGCATCCAACACCTCGGCATCTACTTTATCACTACGGATGATGATACCATCTACATCGGCTACAGCAGCAAGAAGTTGTGCTTTCTCTGTATATTTTTCGAGCAATACGAGTTCTGCACCGGCAGCCTCTATCACTTCACGAATACCGTTTACAGCTACTGCTGCAAAGGGTTTTTCGGTTGCAACAAGAATTTTCATTACTTTTAATTGCGTTTTATTATTTGGTTAAATGCGCCACCACGCAGTGGCCCGCATGGCGACGCAAAAAATTCTTTTCTTTACTGTACTATACAGTTATATTATTTGTGGAGGTTCTCAAACTCTTGCATGCAAGCTACCAAAGCCTCTACCGACTCTTTGGGACATGCGTTGTAGAGTGAAGCACGGAAACCACCTACCGAGCGGTGACCCTTGATACCTACCATACCGCGCTCTTTGGCAAATGCGAAGAACTCATCTTGCAAAGCCTCTTTGCCGGGAGCCATTACGAAGCATACGTTCATCAACGAACGGTCTTCCTTAACAGCAGTACCAACAAACATAGAGTTGCGATCGATTTCGTTGTAGAGCAACTCGGCTTTCTCTTTGTTCATCTTGTACATTACTTCAAGACCACCAAGCTCTTTCACCCACTTCAATGTTTCGTGCATAACGAAGATGGGGAGTACGGGAGGTGTATTGAACATTGAGCGGTTGCGAGCTTCCTCGGGATAGTGAGTAGCATAATCAACCATTGTTTGCAATTTGCGCTCCGAGCTACCGAGGAGGTCTTTGCGGATAATTACGAAAGTAACACCGGCAGGACCTACGTTCTTTTGAGCACCACCATAAATCATACCATATTTCTTCACATCTACAGGACGTGACATGATATCTGATGACATATCGGCTACCAATGTGATGGGGCAATCGATGTCTTCATGTATCTCTGTACCATAGATAGTGTTGTTGGTTGTGATGTGGAAGTAATCGGCATCAGCGGGGATAGTATAATCTTTGGGAATGTATGTGTAGTTTTTGTCCTCCGAAGAAGCAACTACCTCTACTTCACCATAGAATTTAGCCTCTTTAGCAGCTTTCTTTGCCCAAACACCTGTTTGCAAGTAAGCAGCTTTGTTTTTCAACAAGTTGGCAGGAACTTGGAAGAATTGAGTTGAAGCACCACCACCTACAAAGAATACGGCATACTCTTCGGGGATGTTCAACAATTCGCGCCATAGTTGCTCAGTCTCGGCCATGATACGCTCCCATCCGGGTGTACGGTGTGAGATTTCCAAAAGACCGATACCTGTTCCGTCAAAGTCACGGATTGCCTCGATTGCCGACTCAACAGCTTGTCTGGGCAATACGCAAGGTCCGGCGTTAAAATTGTGCTTTTTCATAATCGAATTTTTTATGGATGATTGATAATTTGTCAATACAATATTATTAATGTGTATTTATAAGTAGCAGACATACCGGGACACGAAGTCCCGATATGTCTGTTTGTGGGGATAGGTTATATTATACAATACCTTGCTCCAACATTGCTTGAGCTACCTTCATGAAGCCGGCAATGTTTGCACCCTTAACATAGTCGATTGTGCCATCGGCTTTCTTACCGTATTTAACACATTGTGAGTGGATGCTCTCCATGATGTAGTGGAGTTTCTCATCTACCTCAGCACCCGACCAGCTGATGTGCATAGCGTTTTGAGTCATCTCAAGACCCGATACTGATACACCACCTGCGTTCACTGCCTTACCGGGAGCGAAGAGGATACCGGCGTTTTGGAATGCAGCGATAGCTTCGGGAGTACATCCCATGTTAGATACCTCGCAGCAGCACCATGTTCCGTTGGCGATAAGCTCGTTAGCATCGGCCTCGTTAAGCTCGTTTTGGAATGCACAAGGAAGAGCGATGTCGCACTTCACGCTCCAAGCTTTCTTACCGGCAGTAAACTTAGCAGCTTCGGGATATTTTGTAGCCATATCCTCTACTTTGTTGCGGTTTGATGCACGCATTTCGAGCATATAGTCAATCATTTCGGGAGTGATACCGGCGGGAATTTCGCATACACCGTCGGGACCTGAGATTGCTACTACCTTAGCACCGAGCTCGGTAGCTTTCAAGGCAGCACCCCAAGCTACGTTACCGAAACCAGAGAGAGCTACTGTGCAACCCTTAATATCTTTACCTGCTGTCTTAAGAACGTGTTCTGTGAAGTAGAGAGCACCGAAACCTGTTGCCTCGGGACGGAGGATAGAACCACCCCATGTTGCGCCCTTACCTGTCAATACACCTACGTTGTACTCACGAGCAAGCTTGGTGTACATACCAAAGAGGTAACCAATTTCACGACCACCTACACCTACGTCACCGGCGGGTACGTCTGTATCAGGACCGATGTTGTTCCACAACTCAAGCATGAAGGCTTGGCAGAAACGCATGATCTCAGCATCTGATTTGCCAACGGGATCGAAGTCCGAACCACCTTTACCACCACCCATAGGAAGTGTAGTAAGAGCGTTTTTGAATGTTTGCTCGAAGCCGAGGAACTTCAACATTGAAGGATTAACGGCTTTGTGGAAACGAAGACCGCCTTTGTACGGACCAATGGCACCGTTGAATTGTACGCGATAACCGAGGTTAGTTTGTACTTCACCATTATCATCAACCCATGTTACACGGAATGTGAAAATACGATCGGGCTCTACCATACGCTCGATGATACGGGCTTTCTCGAATTCGGGATGTTGATTGTAAACTTCTTCGATTGAGTGAAGAACTTCTGTTACTGCCTGGATGTACTCGTTTTCACCAGGATGTTTTGCCTCAAGATTGGCAAGAATTTTTTTAATATCCATCGTATTAGTTTTATAAGATTGGTACTTAAGTTTACTCTTGGATTTTTACTATAAGTAATCTTCGTACAAAAGTACGGCAACATTATCGAAAAAGCAAATTTTTTTACTAAATTTGTTTATTATTTATTTATCCCTCTTTTTTATCTCCCTCATCCCTCTCCATACCCCTCTTTTTTTTCCCTCCTTTTTCGCTCTTCTATCGCACATTACAGCCGCTCTTCTTCTCTTGCTTGTTTGTCATCTCGCAAGCATCCACCTCCTTTTCGACCAACTTTTTACTCCTTCTCTTCAAATATTATTCATTTTTATCCCCAAATAGCAAAAATAAGTTGTAACTTTACACACAATTTTTAACATCACACACTCCGATGACGATACTTTGTATAGCACCGGTGGATTATTTACATCCCTACAATGCCCTACAACTATCTGTCGGCGATTTTTATTGTTGAATTTAATATACATTATATACTTATGTCATTTTTCAAAAATTCTCTCCGAGCTCTCGGATTTGGCAAAGACGAAGATAACGACGAGCGCACGTTCACGGCCAAGGATATTGTCAATACCACCGGCAACAACCCCAACCCCTCTGCCGACGATGCTAAAGCCATTGCCGTCGCTGACAATACGGCCGACAACGAGGTGGCACAACTACCTCATCCCCTCCTCGACAAAATAGTCCTGCTGGTCAATGCCTCGCTACCCGACTTTGTTCGCAACTGCATCGACATTGATAGCGAGAAAAAATATATCTATGAGCAACTTGGCGATTCGTTCAAGGAATACATCGACGCCTTGCAACAAAATGCCCTCGCTCAATCTCAGGCTTCGGTTGCCAATGCACGCAAAGAACTCGAAACCGAGATGGCCAACCTCCGTCGCAAAACCTCTGAGCTGGAGGAGCAAAAGGTGGAAATTAAAAACGCTCAACTCAGTGCCGAAAGACAAAAAAGAGCACTCAGCGAGAAGGTGCACGAAATGGACAACCGTATCGCTTCGCTTGAAGCCGAGAAGGAGCAATATGACCTCGAAAACAAGAGCCTTATCAACAAGCTCAAAGTTTCGGGCGTGAAGCAACAAGAACTTGACGATGCACAAGAGGAGATAAACCGCCTTCTCGGTGTCATTCAAGACCTCAAGAAAAATGCTGCCGTCCCTGCCGAAACGCAACAAGAATTGGACAACAAACAACAAGAGCTGGACAATAAGCAACAAGAACTTGACGACAAGAATGCCGCTATCGACGCCCTGCAAGAACGCATCAAATATCTCTCCGAGGTGAAAGAAGAGTCGGCTGCGACTATCTACGACTTGAAAAACAAGCAAGACGAGCTACATAACACTATCACCGAGAAAGAAGGCCTCATCGCACAACTCACCGACGAGATTGCCTCTCTCATTGCCCAACAAAACAGCTCTTCGCAACAAATTGCCGACCTCACTTCCGAGAAAGAGGCTACCGCCATGTTGCAACACTCTCTCGAAGAGAGTCGCAAACAATGCACTACCCTTCAAGAACAGATAGATGCCGTTACCGCCGATAAAGAGCAAAGCATTGCTCTTCTGCAAGAGCAAGTTGCCTCGCTGCAATCGGCGCTCGACAACACTTCGGCACAGCTTGCCTCGGCCTCCGAGCAACTCAACAACAGCGAGCAACAAGCTCAACAAAGCAACGATGCCCTCAATGCCAAGATTGAGGAGCTCACCCTGCAACTCAGCGTCGCCAACAACAACTATATCAACGCCGCCGAGCAATTAGAAGCAACACTCGCTTCTACCGCCTCGATGGAGAACAACCATACCGCTCTTCGCAAGGAGAACGAGCAACTGCAACAACACATCAAACAGCTCGACGAGGCCGCTCAAGCTCAACTGAATATAGCATCTGAGCTATCGACCCTGCGCGACGAAGCATCGGAATTACAACGTCAGATTGCCTCTAAAGATACTCAAATAAGCTCACAAGAAGAGCAACTGAATGTTCAACTCGAACAAATCTCGACGCTGAAAAGTCAAACTGCCTCCCTCATGGCCGAGGCGCAAGAGGCCAATAATCGCCAACAAAAGACACAAGATGAGCTCCTCGCCACTCAAGAGTCGTTCAATAAAACCCAAGAACAACTTCAAGAGGCTCAACAACAACTCGACGAGGCCAACAAACAGCTCGATGAGGCCAACAAGCAACTCAATGAAGCACACAAGCAACTCGACAAAGCCCATGAGCAAGCTCACAACGCCTCCGCTCAAGCTCATTCCAACACTGTCGATGCCAACGAGTTGGAGCGAGCCAACAACATGATTGCCGCACTCAAGAAACAACGTCAGGACCTCGTATCGCAAACTGCAACACTGCGCTCTCAAAATCGCGCCTACGAAAACCAGATTGCCATCTTGGAGAGCAAACTCAACAACGACGACAACTCCAACTACGAAGGTGCCACCGACCTCGACGATGCCCTCAACTGGATGATGCCGGTCGTTCCCGATACGCTCGAAGAGGAGGCTCGACGTCGTGAAGAGGAAGAGGCCTTGCGCCGCGAAGAAGAAGAGCGGGAACGTCAGGCCGAAAAAGAGCGTCAAGCCGCTCGCGACAACTCTTCGCAAATGAGCCTTTGGTAACAACTCTTTTCTCTATGTTTCACTTATAGATATTATTATATACACTATATATTATGAATTCTCAAATTTCAGAATACGTTGATATTATCAACAATGCACTCGACAACATCCAATATCCCCAAAACCCCGACTCGCTTTACGCTCCCATTCGTTACGAGCTGTCGCTCGGTGGCAAGCGCATACGCCCTGTTCTCATGCTCATGGCTTGCGAACTTTTTGGTGGCGATATAAACCAAGTCGTAAATCCCGCCATCGGTCTTGAAATTTTTCACAACTTCACGCTCCTTCACGACGACGTGATGGACAAGTCCGACCTGCGTCGCGGACAACCCACCGTACACAAGATGTGGGACGAAAACCACGCCATTCTATCGGGCGATGCTATGCAAATCATTGCCACACAACACATGGCGCAAGTTACCCCCCGATTTATGCCTGCCGTCATGGATACATTCCTCAAAACGGCTCTCGAAATATGCGAGGGACAACAATTTGATATGGAATTTGAAAATCGCAAGGATGTCACTACCGACGAGTACATCAATATGATACGCCTCAAAACTGCCGTTCTGCTCGGTTGCGCTCTCAAGATTGGTGCCATCATTGCCGGTGCTCCTGCCGCTCAGGCCAACTCACTTTACCATTTTGGCGAGAACTTGGGTCTTGCATTCCAGCTGCAAGACGACTATCTCGACGTCTATGGCGACCCCATTATTTTTGGCAAAAATATCGGTGGCGATATTGTCAATGAGAAAAAAACATTCATGCTCATCGAGGCTATGCGACTCGCCGAGGAAAACAACATCGATGCGCTCAAAAAATACATCGGCAACAATGATGTCGAGCCCAGAGAAAAAATCGCTGCCGTTACCGAGATTTACAACTCACTCGGTATCGACAACCTGTGCAAACAAAAGGCCGAAGAGTACTACAACGCCGCCCTCGCCTGCATGGACGAAATTCTTGTACCCGAAGACCGCAAACTTCCGCTCCTCGCTCTTGCCAAGTCACTGATGAACAGAGATCATTGATTATGCCATACCGCCGATTACCCAAAACCGACACCGCTCGAATAGCTGCGCTCGAAAAAGCCGTCGGGATGGAGATACAACAAACTCCCGACAGGCAACCGGCCACTTTCAAGACGCTCAATCAAGCCAAGGTCGTATTGCCGCGATTTGTCGCAATGGTCAAGCAATTTCGCTTCCATTATGACGAATTGGCCAAGTGCAACAAGCAATTTCAACCGCTTGGCAAGATGGCTCGGCTATACATCTCGCACTTTATACAAGTGCTCAACATGACTGTTCAACGCAACGAAATCAAGGCCGAGTACAAGTCGCTCTACAACCTACAACCCGACGACTTCACCCTCCCCGACCTTGCTACCGAGCAAGCCCTCATCGAGTGGGGCGAAAAAATCATCTACGGTGAAAACGAGCGTCTGGCAAGACGTGGTGGAACACCCATATACAACCCCACCATCGCCAAGGTCAAGGTACACTACGACATCTTTACCGAGGCGCGTTACTCGCGCGAACGATATAAGAAACAGATGCAACGCTCGCTCGAAAAACTCAATGAGTTGCGTTGCGAAATTGACAACATCATTCTCGACATTTGGAACCAAGTAGAGGCGTTTTACAGCGACCTTCCCTTGGAACAACGACTCGACAAGTGTCGCCAATATGGTGTCATATACTACTACCGCAAAAACGAGAAACCCGAGCTATGATTGATAGCCACACACATATATACATGACCGAGTTTGACACCGACCGCAACGATGTCATTCGCCGGGCTGTGAGCAATGGTGTTTGCCACATGATATTGCCCAATGTCGATATTGACTCTATCGAGCCGCTACACAACACCATCGCCCAATTTCCCGCTCAATGCCATGCGGCTATGGGACTGCATCCCACATCGGTCACTGCTCAATATGCCCAAGACCTCGCCTCTATTCGCCCGCTGTTCGACTCTCACTCTTATTGTGCCGTGGGCGAGATTGGCATCGACCTCTATTGGGACAAGACCTACCGCAAGGAGCAATGCATCGCTTTTGCCCAACAGATAGGCTGGGCGCAAGAGCTCAACCTCCCCATCATTATACATTGCCGCGAGGCTCTCGACACCACCATCGAGGTACTCAAACAATTTCCCTACAACTCCATTCGTGGTGTATTTCATAGTTTTACAGGCACTCCGCAACAAGTAGCTGCCATACGACAAGAGGTGGGCGACTTCTACTTTGGCATCAACGGTATCGTCACGTTCAAGAATGCACATCTCGACGAGCTCATCACGGCTATCGGCATCGACCGCATCCTGCTCGAAACCGATGCTCCCTACTTGGCTCCCACCCCTCATCGAGGCAAGCGCAACGAGCCGGCCTACATCCCTCTCATGGCTGCCCGCATTGCTCAAATATTGGGCATGACTACCGAGCAAGTCGATTGTATTACTACCCACAACACGCGTTCACTATTCAATATATAAAGCTATGGATTGGAACTTGGCATTTGAAATATTGGGCACAATCACCGGGTTGCTTTACCTCTACTACGAGTACAAGGCTCACCGCCTGTTGTGGATTATGAGCATCATCATGCCGGCTATTTCGTTGATAGTATATTACAATACCGGATTATACGCATACATGGTATTCAACATCTACTACATCATTGCCGGCGTATATGGCTACATAGCTTGGACTTACAAGAACTCTCAACGACGCACCTCCGAGCTACCCATTACCCATGCGCCTCGACGCACCTATATCTACTCTACGGCTATTTCTATATGCCTTTGCGCCATTCTATATTATGTACTTCAGTACCACACCGACAGCGATGTGCCCATCTGGGATGCTATCACTACCGCACTCAGTGTCACGGCTTTGTGGATGCTTGCCCGCAAGTATATCGAGCAATGGATGGTGTGGATTATTGTAGATGTTATTTCTGTCGCTCTCTATATATACAAAGGTATATATTTCTATGCCGGTCTATACTTGCTCTACATCGTCGTGGCGGTATTCGGCTATATTAATTGGCATAAAATGATGAAAAATGCACACAATAGACCCCTATAAATATCCTTCCACCGTCATTCTTGGCAACGGAGAATACCCTCAGGCACAACTCCCCACCAAGGTTCTCGACGAGGCTCGCACCATTGTCATTTGCGATGGGGCTGCCAACAATTATGTTCCCACAGGTCGCCCCTTCGACATTATCATTGGCGATGGCGACTCTATCGACGATAGCATCCGCACACAATATGCCTCGCGCATTGTCATATCCGATTGCCAAGAAACCAACGACCAGACCAAGGCTGTCAAGTATCTGGCGCAACACGGACACAACGACTTGGCTATTGTTGGCGCAACGGGCAAGCGCGACGACCACTCTTTGGGCAACATAAGTCTGCTCATCGAATACTTCAAACAAGGCATCAACGCCCGCATATACACCGATCACGGCATCTTCATCCCCACACAAGGCAACACAGCCATACTTACACAGCCCGGACAACAGATTTCAATCTTCAACTTCGGTTGCTCACAACTTTCGGCTCAAGGCTTGCAATATCCCATACGCCCTTTCGATAATTGGTGGCAGGGTACTCTCAACGAAGCTACCGCCGACCGTTGTATAATCACGGCCGACGGTATCTATCTTATCTATATTGCCTACTGACGTGCCCTGCGTTGCTCCAGCTCATATAGCGACGGCATGGGCTTGCCGCCTTTGAGTTCTCTATCTATTTCATCGATAAGGTTGGAGTGACGCAACTCATTGATGGTACTATTGCGCAAGTTTGCTTCGCTGCGTCGCAATATATCGTACACCTCGGCATATTTACTGTTAGGGTCGCCATTTTGATACTCATCGCGGTTCTCGGCATCCATCGCCATGTACTCCTCGTAAGTGATCTTCTCTTGCTCACGAGTTTGTGGCTCTCCGTTTTTGTTTTTCTTGGGATATAATGGTGGGCCTATCCTTTCCATTTCCTTGTTAAATTCCTGCCTATTGCGATACAACTTGGGCATACCAAAGTGTCCTACACCCTCGTGATACATCGTTTTTACAAGTTCATCGGCATCCAATTCGCCCAATGCCTCCAATACTACCACGATCTTATCATTCTCCAAGGTTATTCCCGATGACTCATGCACCGTTGCATTATGTCGCAACGAATGGGGCAAATCTCTATACTTGGCATACACCGTTACAGGCACACCCATGTCGGCCGCCATCTTTTGCACTATCTCATTGCGCTGGTTATAGTACTCTTCTTCGGTGGGTGCAAAGAGCGAGTCCGACCACTCTTTTTCATATTCGGCCACTTTTTCGGGCGTAATATTCCACTTGTCTGTGTTGTCATGGGTTGCGCCGGCTTTGTGCGCCTCGCGATAGGAACCTACCGCCACATTGTCTGCCTTATAGAGGCCTTCCTCTGTTTTGCCACTCACCGAGTTAGACACCTCTCCTTCGACATACGATTTGCCTTTTATATCCTTTTGTCCGCTAATATCTATCTCGCTGATAGGCAAGCCTCCTTCGGGACGATTGCGCATATTGCTCACATAATAAATATCATCCTCTGCCATGCGGCGTTGATGCGTGAGTTGCGGTGTAGAATATCCCGCAACGGCTCCTTGTGCCATACCTGTTGCAAAGCCTGTCAATACCGAATTAACCACACGACCCAATTCGGGTGCATCATGGGTATAAATACTTTTTTCGGCCTCCAAGGCTCCCGATGTGGCGGCTCCCTCTACGCCCGATTGGATAGCGCTTCTCTTTATAACCTCTTTGGCTCCGTTTTGCCACGCTTTGCGTTCATTTTTTAGCACCTGTTGTGTCATGGTGTTGAACTCTTGCTGCGCCACAGGATTTTTCATAATAGATTTTTTCAACTCTTGCGATATTCCCTTGCGCACGACTCTCGATGCTCCATCGATGACACTCGACCCCAACAAGACATTCATAACAAGATCGGTGGCAACGCTTGCTGTGGTATAGGCGGCTCTATCGGCATCCGACACCTTTACGCCCTCACTCTTTTCATACGCATCCATTTCCATATTGGCTTGTGCTGCTGTTCCGGCCATATCTATGCCGGCCAACGTTCCACCCACGGCAGCGGCACCTACGGGCGACATAAACAAGCCCGACATTATCGTTGGCAGTGCTACTCCCACAACATTCATACCCACCGACCCCACTTGCGCCATTCCGCTCACCTCGGGCAGCGAGGCATACTCTTCACTGATGCGATTGATATCTTGGCGCAACTCTTCTTGTCTTTCCTCGTCTTGCGTAAAATTCAACTCGACATTCTTCAGCAAGTATTTCCACGACAATCCTACTTGATTGATGGCTGTTGCTATTCCTTCGTCAAGTCTTGTCACCTTATCTTTTTGCTTTGGCAACATTTGTTGCGACTGTGGCTCCGGCTCTTTACTATGTTGTGGCGCAACAGGGGTTTCGACATTGTCGGTCAAATTGGGCTTCACTATCTCACTTTCATACTTCGATAGTGAAGGCCAGTTGGGAGGATTCTTCCAATCTATCATCCTCTCACTTGCACTCTCACTACTATTTATCACATCATTATACAACGATGTTGGCATAAGATACTCTTCTCCGCTTCTCACTCCTGCCATGATACTCTCTACACTTCGGCCATTCTCTTCTTGGGCATAGAGCGGACTCTCGGTCATGCGCTGTTCTGTATCTCCTTGCTCTCCTGCACTCATCTGTTGGGATGCCAATTTTGCTATCAATCCCGACACCGATTGTGCGGCTGTTGCTTCGCCAACATTGCCTTCACTATCGCTTATTTTTATATTATCCTCTTCTTTTTGCATCGGTTTCCTCCTTTCTATTGAGTCGTTTATCTATCATATCGGGCAATTTGCACCATACGGCATAGCGTTTCATATAGCACATTGCATCGGCCTCGTTGCGAGGCATATACCACGATCCTATCATCGCTACCATCCTCGACTTGGACTTGTATTTCTTTTGCGGGCGCATACAACGACACATTTCTTTCAGTGTAGCTTCCACCTCGGGTATTGTGCCTATATCATGCATGCTCTCATCTTGCTTTTCGTCATGTATATTATTACTATCGTTCTTCATTATAGTCGTTTTATGGGCATTGGGTAATTGTGGTTATCATTCAACTCGGATAATATTGATGCCAATTTTGGGAACATCGGCAACATGAAGTTGTGGAGTGTTTGACTCCTTTGTTCCTCCAACATCAAGCGTTTGGCCGAGTCATCCACATTGGTGTTATACATGAGGTTTTCCATTCGACTGCGCACATTTTCATAACCTTGCAAGGCTCTATCTTTGCGTTGCGTGTCTTGTGCGGCAAGTGTTCCCACCATACTATCCAACACTTTATTGTTATTCTTCTGCATAGCGGCATACGATTCTCCTGTCAAGCCCATCACCGAGGCGGTGTTACGCATCGTGCGTGCCTGCTCGCCGAGATTTTCTCGCACCTGCTTCAACATTTTTTGTGCCGATGGCGTGTCGAGATAGCTTCCATAATATTGTCTATTGAATAAGTTGGTGGCATTATCCATCTCCCTGTTATAGTAGTCTTGGGTATATTGCTTGCGCTTGTCAAGAAATTTTTGCTGACGATCGATGGATAGTAACGACGAGCCAAATTCGTAGAGTTTCTCTAATGCTTCAATCATAATTTTTATTCATTTTTTCTTTTTATAACATCGCTCTGCAAATATCACATCTTAATTTTGCCTCACGATGCGATAAAAGGATAATGCATATTTTCAACTACTTAAATTACTTTTATGGAACTCAACAACAACATAAACCAAGAGGCTATCATAGCCAAACAAAACGAAGTGATAAATATTTGTTACGACCGCCTGCTCGAAGTTTTGCGCGAAACTACCAACGAGACTACAATCATGAAGTGTATCGAAACCATACGCAAAGACATGTTGGCCATCATCGCTCCGGCGGGTAGCAAACAAAGTGCTATTAACGAAACTCTCGACCGTGTAAACGAGATTGAGAAACAGCTCAAAAAACTCTGATATGATGAGTAACTATAAAATAGACATACATGACATGATTGCCGAGAACACGCGCCGGCATCACTTGATGAAGGCGGCCTACAACCCCGCTACCGGCGAGGGTTGTTACGGCAATCGCACTCCCGTGCATCTCTCCGATGCTCCCATACCGTTGCAATACACTCCTCAGAGTATGTTGCAACATTGCCATTGGACGGCTCTGCTGGCTCAGGAGGGCAGTATCGACAAGTTTATTTCTCATCGTCTGCACAAACGGCCGTCGCAACGCTTGCGCAACGACATCTGGATGCTCTGGATCAAGGAGCGCATTCGTTACGACTTTGAGTTCTGGGCGGCCATGTTTGTCAAGATTAAAGACA
Source organism: Barnesiella sp. (assembly GCA_045645425.1). Taxonomy (GTDB): domain Bacteria; phylum Bacteroidota; class Bacteroidia; order Bacteroidales; family Barnesiellaceae_A; genus Barnesiella_A. The sequence goes on along the minus strand of JAZRIS010000010.1, from coordinate 74,640 downwards.
AGCAGGGACAAGAAGATATTCCCTTCATCCTCAATAGTCCGCAACGACGATACATCGCCATGCTTGAGTCGCAACGGTTGGCCAACAAGCCCATTCGTATCATCATGCTCAAAGCTCGTCAATGGGGTGGCTCTACCATTACTCAAGTATATATGGCTTGGATACAACTTGTTCACCAACGTAATTGGAACAGCATCATCTGTGCCCACCTCAAAGATGCCGCCGCCAACATTCGTGGTATGTACACCAAGCTGCTCGACAACTACCCGGCTTGGTTGTTGGGCAGTTGCGAGAAACCTCACTTTCAACCCTTTGAACGAAGCAACAACACTTCGCTCATCGCTCAACGTGGTTGCAAAGTTACCATCTGCTCTTCCGAGTCACCCGAGGCTGTGCGGGGCAACGATGCCGCCATGGCTCACCTCAGCGAGGCGGCCTTCTGGAGCGATACGCCGGCTCATACCCCCGAGAGCCTCATTCGCTCTATATATGGCAGTATCGCTCTATTGCCCTACTCTATCGTCGTTATCGAAAGTACCGCCAACGGCACGGGTGGATACTTTCACCGGGAATACACGCGTTCACGACGTGGCGAGAGCGACAAGGAGCACATATTTGTACCTTGGTACGAGATTGAAATGTACAGTATCGACATCGACAACATCGAGGAGTTTGCCGCTTCGCTCGACAATTACGAAAGATGGTTGTGGGAGAAAGGTGCTACCCTTGAGGCTATCGCTTGGTATCGAGCCAAACGACGCGAATATGCACAACACGCCGACATGATGGCCGAATATCCATCGGACGAGAACGAGGCTTTTACGCACTCCGGCGAACATGTATTCGACCCCGTTGCCATACAACGCTTGCGCCATAACTGTTGCGCTCCCATGGCTGTTGGCGACATTGCCGGCAAGCAATCTACCGGCCGTGAGTCGCTCAACGACATCCGCTTTGTTGAAGAACAACACGGATTGATGAAGATATGGCACATGCCTGTTATCGACAAGAATATCCGCAACCGTTATATCGTTGCTGTCGATGTGGGCGGTCGCTCGCACAAGGCCGACTATTCGGTGATTGCCGTCTTTGACCGTATGGGGATGCTTCACGCCGAAACCGTCGAATTGGTAGCTCAATGGAGAGGTCACATCGACCACGACTTGCTGGCTTGGAAGGCGGCGCAAATTGCCACTTTCTACAACAAGGCGCTGCTGGTTGTCGAGAGCAATACGCTCGAAACATCATGCGACGACACTCGCTCCAACTACATCCTCGATACCATTGCTTCGCACTATCGCAACCTCTATGCCCGACAAGCCATTGGCGACGAGATAAGCGAGAGTGCCCCTTCGCGGTGGGGTTTTCACATGAATCGCAGCACCAAGTCGGCTCTTGTCAATACGATGATAAATGCCTTGCGCAACAACTTCTACATCGAGCACGACGAGATGGCTTGTCACGAGTTTGATGTATTTGAGCGCAAGACCAACGGCAGTTACGGGGCTCAAGACGGAGAGCATGACGATATTCTCATCACTCGTTGCATTGGATACTATATCGCTCAACACGAGCCGTTGCACATCGTTCAGTACAACCGCAACCTCCGCGCCACGCCTATCAACGAGGCTTCTTTCTGACAAGCATTGAACAATTATCGATACACATCGTTGTTACAATACAACCCTTTAAATTCATATTGTTATGGCAAAAGAAAGTGTAGCTATCATCAAAGAAAAAATCAACGTTAATCGTATAATCGAGTTGCTCAATAAGGCATTGGCCGAGGAGTGGTTGGCTTTCTACCAATATTGGATTGGCGCCGCCGTCATCAAAGGGGCCATGAGAGGCGATATTCAACGCGAATTTGAGCAACATGCCCTCGAAGAATTTGCCCACGCCAAGTTGCTGGTGCAACGCATCATACAACTCGAAGGTACTCCCATCCTCAACCCGCAACAGTGGTTTGAACACGCATCTTGCCCCTATGTCGAGCCGGACAAGGACTTTGAGGTGACACGATTGCTCGTTCAAAATGTAGCTTCGGAGCGTTGCGCCATCAGGCGATACAAAGAGATTGCCCAGATGACCGATGGCAAAGACTTCACTACCTGCGACTTGGCAAAGAAAATACTCGCCGAGGAGGAGGATCACGAACAAGAGTTGCAAGACTTTATCGACGACGTGCGTATGCTCTATAACGAGACTTGCATGTACGAGTAAACGACACACCCTATACGACGCTCCCGCACCTACCAATACTACGCACCCTCTCATGCAAAAAAGAGGCTTATAGACGTTGTGTTTTCGACGCTTTATTACTACCTTTGTTACCCTTATTATTAACCTCCTTATTTGCATATTATGTCGGTAAATAAAGTAATATTGGTAGGTCACGTTGGAGCTGACCCCGAAGTAAGATATTTGGAAAAAGGCGTGTGCGTTGCTCGCATTCGCATGGCTACCACCGAGCGCGGATATACTGCCGCCAATGGTACCGAAGTACCCGATCGTACAGAGTGGCACAACATCGTTCTTTGGCGAGGATTGGCCGAAATTGCCGAGAAATACGTGCGCAAAGGTACTCAATTATATATCGAAGGCAAGTTGCGTACAAGCCAATGGAACGACCAGTCGGGCGCAACTCACCAACGCACCGAAATTGTGGCCGACTCGATGGAGTTGCTCGGCACTCGTCGCGACTCCAACGCTTAGGTCTATACCCCCTTACCTATAAGCTATCTTTATAGTGCTTTGAAATATCGCATTACCGCACATCACACCCGCTCTTGCGACATCCTGCTACCGGCATCCAAGAGCATCAGCAACCGGGCACTCATCATAGGTGCGCTGGCGGGCTCGTCACAGCCTATCGACAATATTGCCCAATGCGATGACACAACTACTCTCATCAAGGCTCTATCCTCTCTCAACGACACCATCGACATTGGTGCTGCCGGCACTGCCATGCGCTTTCTCACGGCCTACATGGCTATGTGCGAGGGGCGCAACGTTACCCTCACAGGCTCGCAGCGTATGCAACAACGGCCCATTGCGCCTCTCGTCGATGCCCTGCGACAAATGGGTGCCGAGATTACATACCTCGCCAACGAGGGCTTCCCTCCGCTATACATTCAAGGTCGCACACTGCACGGTGGCAAGGTGACGATGCCGGGCAACGTCAGTTCGCAATTCATATCGGCTATGCTTCTCATAGCACCCTATATGCAACATGGGTTGCACATATCCTTGCAAGGCGACATCCTCTCGCTTCCCTACATCGACATGACCATAGCCATGATGCAGCAGTTTGGTGCGCATGTATCACGCAACAAGTGTGAGATAGAGGTGCTACCTTCGTGCTACAAGCCTATGCCCTACACCATCGAGCCCGACTTCTCGGCGGCCTCCTATTGGTATGAGATTGCCGCTATCGCTCGCAACAGCTATCGGCTACCCCGGCTATCTATGCACAGCTTGCAAGGCGATGCCATGATAACCCAATATGCCACCATGTGGGGCATCAAGTCGGCTTTTGATTTACAAGGTGTCACTATCTCACCGACAGGAAGTTCCCTCCCCGCACAACCCTTGCGACTCAACCTCATGAACGAGCCCGACTTGGCTCAAACTATCATCATGACTTGCGCATTGAGAGGACAGCACTTCTGCATCGAAGGCATAGGCAACCTGCGCATCAAAGAGAGCAACCGCATCGACACGCTCATTGGCGAAGCGGCCAAGTTGGGATACCGATTTACTCAACCGCACCCCGACGCCATTGCTTGGCAGGGTGAGCGTTGCGAGATAACACAGCCTATCATTATCGACACCCACAACGACCACCGCATAGCGATGGCTTTTGCTCCGGCGGCTCTATGCTTCAATGAAATATGGATTGACAACCCCGATGTTGTCACAAAGTCATATCCCTCATATTGGAGCGACTTGGAAAAAGCCGGCTTTACCATAACTCCTCACACTTCATAAGAACGCAACTCATGATTATAATTCTCATTTCTTTCATTGCCACACTCGCTATTACAGGCATCATACTCTACATGGCCAAACGGCACAAGCAATTACGCGCCGAGAAGATGGGACTTACCATTGAAGAGGAAGCTCCCGAAATTCCCGACGAATGTTGCGGACAACACCAAGTGTGCGAAAAAGAGAGCCTCTTGGCTGCAGTGAGTCAAGGTATAGAGTATTACGATGATGAGGAGTTGGACAGATATAGAGGCACGCCCTCTTGTCAATACAACGAAGAGCAATGCTCGCAATTCCGCGATGTATTATACACCATGCAGAGCCACGAGGTTGCAGGATGGGTGCGTAGCCTGCAACTGCGAGGCATAGAACTGCCCGACGAGGTGAAAGATGAAGTACTGCTCATAGTAGGAGAAAGACGCACGCAAGCATAGAACGACAATGGAGATACTGCAATATACATTCTTTCAAAATGCTCTTATTGGCACGCTGCTCATCTCGGTTGTAGCGGCTATCATTGGCACATACATCGTTATACGACGTATGCTATTTATTGCCGGTGGCCTCACCCATGCCTCATTCGGCGGATTGGGTATAGGATACTATACCGGCATATCGCCCACTTTGTCGGCTCTCGTTTTTGCCATTACAGCAGCTATGGGTATCGACCTGCTCTCGCACAACAAGCACATTCGCGAAGACTCGGCTATTGCTCTGTTCTGGGCTGTGGGAATGGCTATCGGCATCATCTTTGTTTTTCTCACACCCGGCTATACTCCGGGACTCACCGAGTTTCTTTTTGGCAATATTCTCTCTATCACTACCACCGATATTGTTCTGTTTGCCATATACACCTTGTTGCTCGTGGCTTTTACCTGCCTGCAATATCGCCCCATACTATACACTGCCTTCGACAGCGACTTTGCGCAGATTATAGGCATCAATGCTCGTCGCATCAATCGATTGATGATGCTCTTCATTGCCATCGGTGTGGTACTATCCATCCGACTCATCGGCATCATGTTGCTCCTTTCGGTGCTCACTTTGCCCCAAATCATTGCCGAATTTTTCACCTCGCAATACAAACACATGATGATACTATCGGGCATTATTTGCCTCATAGGTAGCATAACGGGGCTTTTCATATCGTCTTTCATGGCTGTACCATCGGGTGCGTGCATTGTCGTCGTACTCGTCTTGCTATATACCGTCACAAAGGCTATACGCACCATACAACTGCGATTGTTGCACTACAAAGCCTCCCAAACAAGACAATAAACAACGACGTTAAACGTTATATGTAAAGATGAAGAAAACAAGAATTATCACCCACATATACACCCTGACAGCACTGCTTGCAATCGTGTTGTCGGTATCGTCGTGCAGCACTACCAAAAACACCGCTTGGACTCGTTTTTTCCAATCGATGTCCACCCGATACAATGTCTATTTCAACGCCGAACAAAACTATATCGAGCAACTCAAGTTGCAACAAGACCAATACGAAGACAACTATACCGACCTCGTATATACCGCACCGGCTCAAGCATACAACAACCCCAAGGACCCGCAACCGCAAGGCTCCTTTGACCGCACCATCGAAAAGTGCCAAAGTGCCATACAAAAGCATAGTATCAAAAGCAAGCCCAAACGCCAACAGGGCAAACGCAACGACCCCAAGTACAAGGAGTTTATGCAACGCGAGGAATACAACCCTTTCATTCACAACGCTTGGATGCTCATGGGTAAGGCTCAATATAACAAGGGTGATTTCTTGGCTGCCGCATCTACCTTCATGTACATAGCACAACACTACTCTTGGCTGCCCGAGACGGTGGCCGAAGCTCGTTTGTGGCAAGCTCGCAGCTATATCGCTCTCGATTGGATATATGAGGCCGAGGACGTGCTCTACAAGGCAAACAACGACAGTCTGCCTCCCAAGTTAAACGGTACATTTGCCTTGGTAAACACCGACTACCTTGTAAAAACCAACAACTACACAAAGGCTATCCCCTTCCTCGAAAGGGCTATCAAAGACGAACACAATAAGGCACAGAAATCTCGTCTTACTTTCTTGTTGGGTCAATTATATGCCATCGACAACCAACCTACTATGGCATACGAGGCCTTCAACAAGGTTGTAAACATGAACCCCGCCTATCGCACTCAATTCAATGCCCGCATCAAGATGAGCGAAGTGTATTCGGGCAATGATATCAAGAAAGAGGTAAAGTCGCTTGAACGCATGACTCAAAAGAGCGTAAACAAAGACTTTCATGACCAGATATACTATGCCATTGGCAACCTATACATGGCTCATAACGACACGACCAACGCCATGAACAACTACAAAAAGGCTGTCGAGAAAAGCACACGCAACGGCATCGAGAAAGCAGTGTGCCAAATAACTTTGGGCGAACTTCACTTTGGCCGTCGTGAATATGTCGATGCGCAACCTTGCTATTCCGAGGCTCTGCCTCTTCTCAAAGAGGACTACCCCAACTACAAGTTGCTCACACGTCGCTCGGCAGTGCTCGATAAGCTGGTAGTATATGCACAGAATGTAGAGTTGCAAGACAGCTTGCAAACCCTCGCCGCCATGGACGAGGAGGAGCGCAATGCCGTGATACAAAAAATCATAGACGACCTCATCAAACAAGAGAAAGAAGAGGCCGAAAAACTTGCCCGCGAAGAGTACTTGTCGAAAAACGAAGGACTCGGTGCCGACAACATGCAAGGTGCGGCCAACCAACCTACCGCCAATATGATGAACGGCGACGGCTCGTGGTATTTCTACAACCAACAACTCATCAATGCCGGTAAGTCGGAATTCCAGAAGAAATGGGGCTCACGCAAACTTGAAGACGATTGGCGACGACGCAACAAGTCGGGCTTCTCAACAAGCGACTTTGGCAATAGCACTATTGATAGCAATAGCGAACTCGCCGAAGAAGCCGACGAGAGCGAGAATGACACACCGGTCGATAGCGTGGCGCTGGCCAATGCCGACGACCCCCACAAGATAGAGTACTACCTCAAGCAGATACCCCTTACACCCGAAGAGATAGCCTCCTCCAACGAGATTATCATCGAGGGCTTGTACAACATGGGTATAATTCTCAAAAACGACTTGGAAGACTATCAGGCGGCATCGGCAACGTTTGATGAGTTGGAGCAGAGATTTCCCGAGCACCAATATCGCCTCGACACCTACTACAACCGCTACCTCATGCACATGCGCAACAACGAGCCGCAACAAGCCGAGATATACCGCAACAAGATACTCACGCTGTTCCGCGATAGCGAGTATGGCATCGCGTTGAGCGACCCCCAATATTTGGAAAAACGTCGCACAGAGGGTGCTATGCAAGACTCTATCTACCAACGCACCTATGCCGCATACCTCGACAACGACAACGTCACCGTACACAATAATGTTGCACTTGTCAAGGGAGAATATCCCCTATCCGACATTATGCACAAGTTTATGTTCCTCGATGCCATGGCATACATAGGAGATAAAGACTTCGATAAGTTCAAAGAGATTGTGCAAGAGCTGGTGAGCAAATATCCTCAATCGGATGTGAGCGAATATGCCGGCAATATACTCAAAGGCATTACACAAGGACGCACAGTAAATAGCAGTGGCAACACACGCGGTATGCTATGGGAAACACGATTGGGCGGCGAAGATGCCGTAGCCGATAGTACAGCCACCTTTACATACGAGCCGTTGAGCGAGCACTACTTCCTATATGCCTTTAACAACCGAGAGATTTCGGCCAACTTGTTGTTGTACGAGGTGGCACGCATGAACTTTTCGCACTTCCTTGTGAAAGATTTTGACCTCGAAATTGTTACATTTGATGAACTATCGATACTATTAGTCAAAGGCTTCAACACCTTTGAAGAAGTTGTACACTACCGCTCGGTGTTGAGCAATGAGAGCAGCCTCGAACTGCCCGAGAGTGTGCGACCCGTGATGATAAGTACAGCCAACTACAACTTGCTGTTGCAAGGACACACGCTGGAAGAGTACTTTGAGTTTTTTAATAATTTCTACACCCCCTACAACGATGAAGCAACCGATGATACTATGGGCCGATGATGAGATAGACTTGCTCAAGCCCCACATACTTTTTCTTAACACAAAGGGATACGAGGTGACTACCGTTACCAATGGTATAGATGCCCTCGATATGTGCGAGAAAGAGAATTATGACCTCATAATACTCGATGAGAATATGCCCGGATTGAGCGGATTGGAAACATTGAGTCGCATCAAAGAACGTCATCCCCAGATACCTGTTGTGATGATAACCAAGAGCGAGGAGGAGAATATCATGAACCAAGCCATTGGTAACAAGATTGCCGACTACCTCATCAAGCCTGTAAATCCCAATCAGATATTCCTATCGGTCAAGAAAAATCTTCATAGTCGTGAGATTATTTCGGGCGAAACTACCAGCAACTACCAACAAGAGTTTAACCGCATCGGCGGGCTCATAAACAACTCCGACTCATGGGAGGAGTGGAGCGAAGTATATCGCAAGTTGATATATTGGGATTTGCAACTCTCTCACGCACAAACAACCAACATGGACGACCTGCTGCGCATGCAGAAGGTTGAGGCGAATGCCGCCTTTGCCAAGTTTGTCAAGAAAAACTACGAGCGCTGGATTACCACCGACAACCACCCCATGATGAGCCATGAGTTGTTTAAAAAGAAGGTATTCCCCATGCTCGACAATGGCGAGAAACTATTCTTTATACTCATCGACAACTTCCGTCTTGACCAATGGCGCATCATACAACCACTCATCAGCGACTACTTCACTGCCGAGGAAGAGTTGTATTGCAGTATTCTACCCACTGCCACACAATATGCCCGCAATGCCATCTTCTCGGGACTCATGCCCAACAAGATAGCCGAGATGTTCCCGGAGTTGTGGGTCGATGAGGATGAAGAAGAGGGTAAAAACCTCAATGAGGCTCCTCTCATACAGACACAATTAAACCGTTTCCGTAAGAACTACGAGTTTACCTACAACAAAATCAATGAGAATGCCTACGGCGAGAAACTGTTGCAAAATTTCTCGCGTTTTACCGATAAGCCCCTCAACGTGTGCGTACTCAACTTTATCGACATGCTGTCGCACGCCCGCACCGAATCGAAGATGATGCGCGAATTGGCATCGAGCGAGGCCGCTTACCGCTCACTCACCGAGTCGTGGTTTAAGCACTCATCGGCTATAGACCTCTTCAAACGCATTGCCGAGAGTGGCTACAAAATCATACTCACCACCGACCATGGCACCGTGCATGTCGATACTCCCATCAAGGTTATAGGCGACAAGAATACCAATACCAATCTACGCTACAAGGTTGGTAAATCATTGAGCTACAACACCAAGCAAGTATTTGAGATAAAAAATCCGAAGCTCTACGGCCTGCCCGCCCCCAATATCAGCTCGACATACATATTTGCAACCAACCGCGACTTCTTTGCCTACCCCAACAACTACAACTACTATGTAAGTTATTACAAAGACACGTTCCAACATGGAGGCATATCGCTCGAAGAGATGATGGTTCCCATTGTTACACTCACCGCCAAATAAGAGAACTATGATAGAAATAGATATACAAAGCCTTGACCATATAAACGAAGCGGCACGCACATTTATAAACCACATAGGCAACGACACCATCTTTGCATTCTATGGCAATATGGGAGCCGGAAAGACAACTTTTATCAAAGCCGTATGCGAAGAATTGGGCGTAACCGATGTTATCAACAGTCCCACCTTTGCCATCGTCAATGAGTACCTTGCCGGAGATGGCAACACCATCTATCACTTCGACTGCTATCGCATTAATAAGATTGTCGAAGCCCTCGATATGGGTTGTCAAGACTACTTTGACAGCGGCCATCTGTGCTTTATAGAATGGCCGGAGAATATAGCCGAGCTACTACCCGAAGATACCGTAACTGTGCGCATAAGCGTTGCAGAAGACGACACAAGAAAAATAGAGATAGAAAAGTAACACCCACCCGCCCCTATACAACAACAGCATGAAGCAAGGAACAAAGCATCATCGCATACACCCTATTGTGCAAACAATGATTGTTATTGCGGTCATATTGTTTGCCACCATTGCGACACTCACAATCATAGAGCAACAACCCGACGATGTGGGAGCCTGTGGAGATTGGGACAAGCAAGGTATTGATGTGTCGCACTATCAAGGCAGTATCGATTGGGAAAAGGTTGCCAATGAAACCAACATCAAGTTTGTCTATATCAAAGCAACCGAAGGCTCGTCACACAAGGATAGCCTATACCACCACAATACCGCACAAGCTCGTCGGGCCGGTATAGCCGTGGGCAGTTACCACTACTTCCATCCCAACGTGCCGGTGGCAACGCAATACAACAATTTTATGAGCAGTGTCGATCTCTCGACCCAAGACCTCATCCCTGTCATAGATATAGAAGAGAAAGGTCGCAAACCCAGCAAACAGATATGCGACAGCTTGGACAAGTTCTCGTCGATGGTGTTGGCCCAATGGGGCACATTGCCCATCATATATACCCACCAGCGTTTTTACAATTATCTGTTGCAACGCTCATTCGACAACCACATCCTATGGATAGCACGCTATGGAGCATACAAGTTCAAGCTCACTCCGTCGCTTGAAGACAAGCGTCAATGCACTATATGGCAGTATAGCAACCGAGGCATTGTTGAGGGCATCGAAGGGTATGTCGATTTGAATACACTCTATGAAGATACCAAGATAACCGACATAATGCTCAAACGCCGGTTTAAGAAAGAGAGTGCAAGAGTAGAGTAATAGTTATAACAAAGACTTATAGAACAAAGATTTATATATCGAAGCCTTATATCAAAGCCTTGCAAGTTATTTGTAAGGCTTTATTGTTCCGTCGCCACACAGATAGGCTTCATGGGCATATTGAAACATGGGATAGTCGCCCGAACTATTGCCATAGGCCACAAGATGATAATCTTCACGAGGAAATAGTTGGGCAATGCGATTGACCTTCTCCGTGCCATTGCAATTAAGACCCTCAAACTTGCCGGTGTAAAGACAATGCTCAACAGCCAGACGAGTAGCAATAACATGTTGCACCTGATGAGCATCGGCCCACGCCTCGACCCACACATCAATGCTCGCCGATACGATAGCTACAATGTGCCCTTGTTGTTGATGATGGCGCATACGCTCTACAACTTCGGGAGCTAAGACAGCATCGATGCAAGGAACAAAAGAACGAGCAATGCGCGCCATGTGACTGACCGATTGCCACTGAAAACTACGCCTCAAGAGTCGCTCCTTGGTAGTACCGGCATCTATGCCCCACACCGATTTCCACCCCGAACAAGCCAATACAATCATTGCCGGCAAGGTAGAAAGCATGGCAAGCAACAAGCCACTCAACCCCGTAGCATGACGAATGAAGAGCGGCAGGGTATCGCGCCGTGTGAGCGTACCATCAAAATCAAAAAGAGCAACAACAGGTTTATCCATATATTATAAAGGCAAACAATAACAACCATCCGATGACAGAGAGTTGCAAGAAACGGTCATGTATAATAGCTTTGGTAGGGCTCCAACTTTTCTCCTCTACAAAAGTGATTTGCAGATAACGCAATATACCAGCCAATACAAAGAAAGCAGTAGTATAGATATAAGAGCAATCAAAGCGGGCAACAATCTCGTCATCGACCGTGTACATGATATAGCTCACCAATGTTATGGCAGCCACGAGTGTAATGGTGTGGTCGAGAAATGTACGATTGTAGGCAGCAATATTGCGACGAGCCATCTCTTGCGTGCGCTCATACTTGAGCACATCATCACGACGCTTGGCCAAGACCAAGAAGAGAGCCAATAAAAATGTCATGATGATAATCCATTGCGAAGGCACAACATCGGCGGCAAACGCCCCCGCAACAATGCGCAACACAAATCCAAAGGCAACAATCATAACATCTATAATGGCAACATGCTTGAGCCACAACGAATAGGCATGATTGAGTATGAGATAGAATGCCAGAAGGATGAAAATGTGAGTACGAGGCAATAAAACCGCCACAACGGCAAAGGATGAGAGCAACAATAAGGCATAAATAACCTTGGCCAACGACAAAGAAACAGCACCGCAAGCAATGGGGCGACGACACTTGTCGGGGTGATTGCGGTCATACTCGACATCACACATATCATTGAGCACATATATAGAACTGCTCGCCAACGACATGGCAAAGAATGTAATGATACAAGCCCACAGGCGTTGCATATCATCGATACTTTGAGCAAAGAAGAGCGGGAGAAAAACGAATAGGTTTTTGCTCCATTGCTCGGGTCGGATGAGTCGGATAATGTGCTTACACATATTTTATAATCGAGAAAGAATAACAGTGCGTATATTGCGGTGTGGAAAAGCGTATAGCAAAAATCTATTTTTCGCCCAAAAGATACCACTCATAGAGGCGCTTGACACCCTCGTCAATCTCTATCTTGTGATGCCATCCCAGACGATGCAATTTAGACACATCGGTGAGCTTACGCATCGTGCCATCGGGCTTGGAAGCATCAAAACAGAGATTTCCCTTGTAGCCAATAGCCTCGACAATAAGATGAGCAACATCGCGAATAGAAATCTCCTTACCTGTACCGATATTGATGTGACAGTTGCGAATTTGAGTAGCATCGGGGGCAAAAGTATCTTTAAAATCTATATTCTCCAAGACAAAAACCGAGGCATCGGCCATCTCCTCACTCCATAAAAATTCGCGCACAGGAGTGCCTGTACCCCATAGCGTAACCGCCTCGTTGGTGATGCCATACTTGGCCAATACACGCACAATATCCTCTTGCGAAGCCGAGCCGTCACAGCCCTCGACAGGCCGAAGGTTGAGGTCGTTGCGAACAGCTTGCCAATTATTGTCGTAAAGTTGCTTGCCAAGATGAATTTTGCGTATCATGGCAGGCAGCACATGACTGTTTTCGAGGTGAAAATTGTCACGCGGGCCATAGAGGTTGGTGGGCATCACGGCAATATAGTTGGTGCCATATTGAATGTTGAAGCTCTCGCACAACTTCAAGCCCGCAATTTTGGCAATGGCATAGGGCTCGTTGGTATATTCGAGGGGCGAAGTCAATAAAGTATCCTCGGACATGGGTTGTGGAGCCTCACGAGGGTAAATGCAGGTACTACCCAAGAACAATAGCTTCTTGACACCATGTCTGAAACTTTCGCCTATGACGTTTTGTTGAATTTGGAGGTTTTCGTAGATAAAATCGGCACGATAGGTATTATTGGCCATAATACCGCCCACGTGAGCAGCCGCCAAGACGACATATTCGGGTTGTTCGCTATCGAAGAATTGGCGCACAGCCACAGCATCGAGCAAGTCGAGTTGGGCATGGGTACGACCTACAAGATTGGTATAACCCTTGGCAAGAAGGTTGTTCCAGATGGCCGAGCCAACAAGGCCACGATGACCGGCGACGTAAATTTTGGCATTTTTATCCATCGTTGCGGTTATTGTGCATGCTGATTTTTAATATATTCCATATCGCTCTTGACCATGATGCGCACCAACTCGGCAAATGGAGTTTTGCAAGGATTCCATCCAAGTAATTGTCGAGCTTTGGTGGGGTCGCCAAGGAGCTGTTCGACCTCGGTTGGGCGGAAAAATCGGGGATCAACCTCAACCAACACACGACCTGTGGCAATGTCGATACCTTTTTCATCTACCCCCTCACCTTCCCAGCGCAACTCTATGCCGGCTTCTTGGAAAGCAATGGTACAAAACTCGCGTACCGAATGGTACTCGCCGGTGGCAATGACAAAGTCCTCGGGAGTGTCATGTTGCAACATGAGCCACATACACTCGACATAGTCGCGGGCATAACCCCAATCGCGCAGGGCATTGAGATTGCCAAGGTATAGCTTGTCTTGCACGCCATGAGCAATGCGGGCGACTGACAATGTTATTTTGCGGGTAACGAAGTTCTCGCCACGACGCTCGCTCTCGTGATTGAATAGAATACCATTGACGGCAAACATATTGTAGGCTTCGCGGTAGTTTTTGGTAATCCAGAAACCGTATTGCTTGGCAACACCATAAGGAGAGCGAGGATAGAAAGGCGTTGTTTCCTTTTGGGGCACCTCTTGCACTTTACCAAAAAGCTCACTTGTAGATGCTTGATAGATGCGGCATTTTCTTTCAAGACCCAATATGCGCACAGCTTCCAACAAGCGCAATGTACCCACGGCATCGACCTCGGCAGTATATTCCGGCACATCAAAGCTCACTTTGACATGACTTTGAGCGGCAAGGTTGTAAATTTCGTCGGGCTGAACCATCTGTATGATGCGAATGAGTGACGAAGAGTCGGTCATATCGGCATAATGCAGATTGAGAAGGGGTCTATTCTTCATATCGCGCACCCACTCATCCAAGTAAAGATGCTCGATGCGACCTGTATTGAAAGAAGAACTACGGCGCAAGAGGCCATGAACTTCATAACCTTTTTCGAGAAGAAACTCTGCCAAGAAAGAGCCGTCTTGACCGGTGATACCGGTAATAAGAGCTTTTTTCATTATATCTGTTTTTATTTTATTATCTAAATGATTATTCGGCCGAGAAATCTTTGATGCGTTGCTCTTGGTCGAGCTTACATATAAGCAATGTATTGTCTTTCTCGGCAACGATATATCCGTCAAGGCCTTGCACAACGACACGACGATTTTGCGGAGCGTGCACAATACAATGAGTGCTATCGAATAGCGTTACATTGCCCACCGTTGCATTTCCATTGGCATCATGCTCGATATGTGTGTGTAGCGAACCCCAAGTACCGAGGTCGCTCCAGCCAAAGTCGGCAGGATGAACATAAATATTGGGCGATTTTTCCATGACAGCATAGTCGATGGAGATATTGGGGCATGTGGGGAAAAGCTCAGCGATAGACTCTTGCTCGGCAGAAGTGTATAGCGAGGGAACAATGCGATTGAAGATAGCAGCAAGGTCGGGTTGGTAGGCGGTAATAGAGTCGATAATGGTATTGACATTCCATACGAAAATACCGGCATTCCACAGATAATTACCTGCGGCAAGGTATGACTTGGCCACCTCCAGATTGGGCTTCTCCTTGAACTGCTCCACCTTGCAAATTTCGCTATTCTCTACAAGAGAGCCGGCCGCGATATATCCATAGCCTGTTTCGGGTCGTGAGGGTTTGATACCAATGGTAACAATGGCATTGCCCTGAGCTGTAAAGTTGAGCGATTGAGTAATAACACGTTGAAACTCGACAGTATCGAGCACCAAAGCATCGCTGGGAGTAACAACGATATTGGCATGGGGATAGCGTTGCTTGATTTTCCAAGCGACATAGGCAATACAAGGAGCCGTATTGCGACGACAAGGCTCTGCCAAGATATTGTCGGCAGGCACATCGGGTAGTTGCTCACGAACGATAGAGAGATATTGCTCGGAAGTAACGACCCAAACATGGTCGGGAGTGCATATACCCTTGAAACGAGCGACGGTGAGCTGAATGAGCGACTGTCCACAGCCCATCACATCAATAAATTGTTTGGGGCATTGGGGAGTACTCATAGGCCAAAAGCGACTACCTATACCGCCGGCCATTATTACAACGTGGTTATTTGAGTTCATAACTGAAATTCAATTCTATAAATGAAGAAAGAACAATCCATTGTGTAAGTATATAATTGCTATTGCCCACTCTCAACACCAAGGCATATATCCAAGAGATATTGTTGCAGCTCAATATAGAGGCTTAACAATTATACCCATATACAAGTGTCGCAAATTTAATAATATTTATTATAAATAGCAAGTTGAAATGAGAGAAGAAAAACAGGGATGATAATTAAAGAAGAGGGCTTATGTAAAGCATGTAAAAGAGGCTGCGCCAAAAATTTCATTTGACACAGCCTCGCGATATAGATTACCTAAACAGAGTGAGAGAGATTACTCTCACTTGTTGTCGTTGTGTTCTTTTTTCTTGCTGTCGGAGAAAATGCCCTTGAGGTATTTCTCTTGGAAAGATTGCATAATCACCCAGAAGTTGGGAACAAACATAGTACCCAAAAGAGTATTGACAAGCATACCAAACACCACAGCAGCACCCAAAGAGATGCGGCTTGCAGCACCGGCACCCGAAGCAAACAATAGAGGTAACACACCAATAATGAAAGCAAACGAAGTCATGAGGATGGGACGCAAACGTAGGCGACCGGCCTCAATGGCAGCTTGCTTGATGGGCATACCATCTTTGAGGCGATAGTCGCGAGCAAACTCGACAATGAGAATAGCATTCTTGGCCGAAAGCGCAATGAGGAGGATGACACCAATCTGGGTATAGATGCTCACCGACTCGCCCATAATCCAACAACCGAGCACAGTACCCAATATGGCAGTGGGCATAGAGAGGATAACGGCAACGGGGTCGGTCCAGCTCTCGTATTGAGCAGCCAACACAAAGATAACCAACACGATAGCAAGTGCAAAGATGATAGTAACCGAAGAGCCCGACTCTTTTTCTTGTTGAGCTGTACCGGTCCAACTGATAGCAAAGTTATCGCCTAATTGCTCCTTGACTAACTGCTCGGTTTGTGCGATACCTTGAGCCGAGCTTGCACCTTGGGCCGGCAGCGAGGTAACAGAAGCCGAGGGGTACATATTGAAGCGGCTCACCATGTTTTGACCCATTACCGACTTGATGTTGGTAAATGAAGCGAAAGGCACCATTTGACCTTTGTCATTCTTGACACTGAGTTTCAAGACATCGTCGATATTGGCACGGGCGGCAGCGTCGGCACTTATCTTGACCTGATAAACGCGGCCAAAGTCGATAAAGTCATTGACATAGCTTGCACCCATTTGGAAAGATAGCGCTTGGAAAACATCTTTGATATTGAGGCCCATGAGTTCGATGCGACTGCGGTCGAACTCTACAAAATATTGAGGAGTAGCACCCTCAAAGAAAGAAGTAATAGAGCCCAAAGCGGGATAATCGGCAGTAGCAGCCTTCAACGTTCTCAAAGCCTGCTCGATAGCCAAGACACCTTGGTTGTTGATGTCTTCGAGTTGCCACTCCAAACCACCGGTATTACCCAGACCTTGGATAGTGGGAGGATTGACAGCAAAAATGACAGCCTCTTCGATAGCAGCAGCATCGCGATTGATGCGAGCAACAACAGCATCGGAACTGTGCTCCTCGCCGGGACGCTCGTGCCAATGCTTGAGGATAATGAAGAATGTAGCCAAGTTGGATGATTGCGAGCCAAACAGAGAAGAGAAGCCGTTGATAACGAGAACATTCTCTACCTCGGGATATTGCGAAATAGTTTTTTGAAGCTCCTCAGAAACCTGATTGGTGCGGTCGAGAGAAGAGGCATTGGGGAGCTGCACAGAGGCAATAACATAACCCAAGTCCTCGGCCGGAATGAAAGAAGAAGGCCATTTCATAAAACCATAGAAAGCACCCAACGACAACACCAAGAAAACAATCATGGCAGCAGCAGGCTTCTTAATCATCGCAGTGATGATATTGACATAACCCGCCAAGGTGACATCAAAACCCTTGTTGAACCAACGATAAACGACAAATTTTGTTTCGCGAGTAGGCTGGAGGAACAAGGCACAAAGTGCAGGAGTGAGCGTAAGAGAGTTAAGACCCGAGAAGATGGTAGCAACGGCGATAGTCAAAGCAAATTGTTTGTAAAGCACACCGGTAATACCGCCGATGAAGGCAGTGGGTATAAATACCGAAAGCAATACCAAAACCACACCGATAACCGGGCCTGTAATCTCATCCATAGCCTTGATAACAGCCTCTTGCCGCGTGTACTGCCCCGTATCGAGCAGACGCGTCGCATTCTCAACCACCACAATGGCATCATCGACCACAATAGCAATAGCCAATACCAAGCCAAAGAGAGTGAGCGTGTTGATAGAAAATCCCAAAAGCTGCATGACAGCAAAGGTAGCGATGAGCGAAACAGGGATAGTGAGAGAAGGGATAATAACGGCACGGAAGTTCTGCAAGAAGAGCAGAATAACGAGCATAACGATGAGTGTTGTTTCGACAAAGGTGATGAGCACCTCTTCGATAGAAGCCGTCACGAACTCGGTAGTATCGAGCACGACATCATAGGTGACACCTTGCGGGAAGTATTGTTGCAACTCGTCCATCTTGGCACGCACACCACCGGCCACATCAAGCGCATTGGAGCCGGGCAACTGATAGACAGCAATAGCCGCAGTTTCCATGCCATTGAGCTTGGAGTTGGTGTTGTAGGCCGAGCTACCAAGCTCGATAGTAGCAACATCGCGCAATCGCAAATAACCGCCCTTACCATCCGAACGAATGATAATGTCGCTAAATTGCGAAACATCGGTCATCATACCCTCGGTTTTGAGTGTAAATTGGAAAGCCTCGGGGTTGGCAACGGGTTGTTGTCCCACACTACCGGCAGGAGCGACAATATTTTGAGAAGAGATGGCATTGTACACCTCGGCGGCAGTAATACCACGCATGCGCATAATATCGGGCTTAAGCCAAACGCGCATACTATAATCGTCGGCACCAAAAACCGACACGCTACCCACACCGGGCAGACGCGAAAGCTCGTCGGTAATTTTGAGTTTGGCATAGTTGGAAAGATACAATCCATCGTAAATTTCCTCATCGGACTTGAGCGCCACAAACATAACAATGCTTGTAGATTGCTTCTTGGTAGTCACACCTTGCTCAATAACAGATTGCGGTAGCGAGTTTTGAGCGGTACTGACACGATTTTGCACCAAAACGGTAGCCATATCAATATCGGTACCCACCTCAAAAGTAACAGTGAGTGTATATTGACCGGTAGAAGAAGAAACAGAGCTCATATAAATCATACCATCGACACCATTGACTTGTTGTTCGATGGGCACACCCACGGTTTCGGCAATCGTCTCGGCATCGGCACCGGGATAAATGGCAGTAACCTGTACAGTAGGAGGAGTAATGTCGGGGTACTGAGCAATAGGTAATGTAAAGAGCGTGATACCACCGGCCAACACCATTACCAAAGCCAATACGGTAGCGAATATTGGGTGTTTAATAAAAAACTTGGATAACATAAGCAATCACTATTTGTTATAAGATATAATTATATAAATCACTCGACGGGGTTGATTTTCATGCCTTCATGCACTTTTTGCAAAGCGAGAGAAACGTATTTTTCGCCGGCAGCAATACCACTGTCGATGATGCGCAAAGAGTCGTTATAAAGTTCGCCAATCTCGACGTGACGCATCTCGACATAGTTGGAGTCATTAACGACATAGAGATACTTGCCCACTTGGTCGGTACCGATAGATGCATCGCGCACCATAACAACCTCCTCACTGCGAGTGTATGGCATGTGTACGGTAGTGTACATACCGTGCTTGAGCTCGTTGTGGGGGTTATTGACAACGAGTCTTATCTTGAGCGTACCGGTAGAGAGGTCGATATTGGGAGCAATATAGTCGATGCGACCGGTATATTCGTGAGGCAACTCCTCGGCAAAAGAGAGCTTGACAGCATCGTTAGCGAGAGAAGTTTTGCTGTTTTTGAGGTTTTGAACGAGCTTCATATATTGGGCATCGTCGATGCTGAAGTAAGCAAAGAGCTGATTATCTTGATAGATTGTTGCCATGTAAGAAGAAGCATTGACATAGTCGCCATTGCCATAAGTCGAAGAGTTGGGGCGACCCGAGAAAGGAGCTGTGATGTAGCAATAGCTGAGTTGCGTGCGAGCCGATTTGAGTGCAGCCTCGGCATTCATAACAGCGGCTTGAGCTTTGTAGAACGAAGCCTCGGCCTTGATGAAATCAATCTCACTGATAGCGTTGGTGTTGGCCACGTCTTTCATGCGGTTGTAGTTGTTCTCGGCATAGTAAAGCTCGGCCTTAGAAGTAGCAAGATTGGCCTCGGCTTGCGCAACAGCATCCTCATATTGAGTAGGCTCTATAATAAAGAGCGTATCGCCTTTTGTCACGGGTTGTCCGGCAGTGTAATTGGAAGCGACTTGGAAGCCGGATACGCGGGCAACGAGATCGACCATATCTTTGGCTTCGAGATAACCGGGATAAGAAGCATATAGAGTGACAGCCTCTTGAATAGCAGTTTCGACAGAAAAAGCGGGAGCCGCAGGAGCTACATTATTATTCTCATTGTTGTTGCAACCTGTCAATAATATAGTTGCGAGCAATAGAGAGGGAAGAATACGAATGTTCATGATGTATATATTTTATGAGATTATTGTTGATTGAAATGAGCCCAACCACCGCCAAGTGCTTGGTAAAGATTGACTAATGCTTGCGCCGAAGAGCCACGAGTATCTTCGAGCGTATTTTGATAAGAAAGCGCTTGACGTTGCGCGTCGAGAACGGTTTGGAAATCGGCAAGACCGTTTTTATAAAGGTCGATAGAGAGGTCGAGTGTAATCTGACCTTGATGCACCAATTCCTTCAAGAATACAAGTTGTTTGACAGCGTTTTTGTAAGCCGACATAGCCGACTCAACCTCTTGAACAGCCAACAAAACAGTGCTGTTGTAATTATCGACAGCGATTTGCATCTGAGCCTTGGCGGCATTGTGCGCCTGAATGCGCTCGGTACCATTGAAGATAGTCCAACGGAAAGAAGGAGTAATGTTGAAGGCAAGACTTGCGTTGTCGAAGAACTTGGCAGGGTCGTGCGAGGCATATCCTACACTACCATTGAGCGATATAGAGGGAAGGAAGTCGGTAACGGCAACACCCACAGCGGCAGCTTCGGCAGCGATGTTATACTCGGCTTGACGAATATCGGGGCGACGACGCAAGAGGTCGTAAGGGATACCGGTATTGACAATCTGAAGGAAGTCGATATTGCCGGCAGGGTGTATGAGTTGGTTATAAATCTCATTGGGATACTTGCCCAGCAACACGGCAATGGCGTTGATTTGTTGATCGATAGCGGCATCTATTTGCGGGATAGAAGCACGAGTATTGAGGTACACCGTCTTGGCTTGCGCAACATCGAGAGCCGATGCCAAACCTGTCTTGAAACGAGTTTCGGTAATGTTGAGAATTGCCATTTGAGAAAGGATGTTGTTCTCGGCAACCAACTTTTGCGCTTGATAGGTGCGCAAATAGATGTAATGCGAAGCCAACTGGGCACAGAGCGAAATCATGGCAGCATTGTACTCCTCCTTTGAAGCATTATATTGCTCCTTGCTCTCTTTGGCACGGAAATATATTTTGCCAAAGAGGTCAATTTCCCAGCTAACCGAAATATCGGCTTGCAAGTATCTCGAAAGATTGGGCTCGACAGAAGCCGTCGATAGGTTTCCGCTTGACTGATTATTGACCCAATCGGCATTGAGTCCAATAACGGGAGAATAACCTGCCAAAGCACTATTGTACATAGACTTGGCAACTTGCACACGTTTGGCGGCAGCCAACAAATCGTAGTTATTATCAACCGCTTGGTTGATGAGATTTGTGAGGCAAGAATCGCCAAAAGATTGCCACCAAGCGTCGTCGGCAGGCGATACAGAGGAAATCAATGTATCGGTTGTCCACGCTTCGGGCAATGGATTGTTGAGATACTTTTGTGCATGGAGTTGCGACACGTTGCATAACGTGGCAATTACAACACAAAAGAAGAGGTTGATTTTTTTCATTTGCAATTATATTAATGTTTACTTATTTATTAATAGAGGAGTGTGTATAATATACAATATATTTATGCAAATGTATAGATATTTTTTTAAAAAAAAGGAACAAGAGTTGTGTTATTTTTGCATATAGCAGATGAAAGTTTAAAGTGCCAAACGATAGGTAAAAAAAAAACGACAAAGCGACACCCGGCAGGCAACTATAAAGAAGCACAGCAAGATGTCGCTTGAGAAGAGAAAGGAGGAGTTTCAACCCATACGGTTGCGATAATCGTCGTAAGTAAACTGCTTACAGATAGAGATAGTTCCGTCGGCCTTGGCGATGGCAATGGCAGGATGAGGGACACCGTTGAACATAGTAGTCTTGACAATGGTGTAGTGTATCATATCCTCAAAGGTGATGCGGTCGCCGACAGCCAGAGGCTTGTCAAAAGCCCAATCGCCCACAAAGTCGCCACTGAGGCAAGAGTTGCCACCCATGCGGTAGGTATAAGGAGCTTGTCCGGGCTCTTTGGCCCCCCTGATGGCAGGTTTGTAAGGCATTTCAAGACAGTCGGGCATGTGACAGGCAAAGGAAGCATCGAGGATAGCCGTTTTGATACCATGATTTTCTACAATATCGACAATGGTAGTTTCGAGGGTACCTGTTTGCCAAGCAAAAGCACTACCCGGCTCCATGATAATGTGCAAGTGAGGATGACGAGCACGAAAATCGGAAAGCAGAGCGACGAGGTGTTCGACATCATAACCTTTGCGAGTCATGAGATGGCCTCCACCCATATTGAGCCACTTGACTTGCGAGAGCCAAGGAGCAAAGCGTTGCTCAACGACAGCCAAAGTGCGTTCGAGATCGTAAGAAGAAGACTCACAGAGAGTGTGGAAATGCAATCCCTCGATACCCTCGGGCAGAGTAGCCGGCAGTTGCTCGACAACAACCCCCAAACGAGAGCCGGGAGCACAAGGATTGTAAAGGTCGGTCTCGACATCCGAGAACTCGGGATTGATGCGCAGTCCACAAGAGATATGGCGGTTATATGCAGCAACACGATTGTAAAAACGGTTGTATTGCGACAGAGAGTTGAATGTGATGTGACTGCTGTAACGTAAAATATCGTCGAAAGTATCGTCGGTATAGGCCGGAGAATAGGTGTGAGCCAAGCAGCCCAACTCCTCGTAAGCCAGACGAGCCTCGTGAATAGAGCTTGCAGTAGAAGTGGGGATATACTCACGCACAATGGGGAAAGCCTCCCATAGAGCAAAAGCCTTGAAAGCAAGAATAATATCAACGCCGGCACGTTCTTTGACCGACTTGATGAGTTGAAGATTGCGACGCAAAAGATTCTCGTCGAGGAGATAGCAAGGAGATGGTAATTTAGACATATATATCAGATAGTAAAAGGATTATACAATAGTAAACTTGGCAAATTTGAGTAGTAATTGTTTGCGACCCACGTTGTCGAAATCGACACAAATCTTACAATTATCGCCAACGCCCTCGATAGAGATGATGGTACCCATACCAAAACGGTCGTGCCTGATGCGCATGGAAGGTTGGAGAGTACCGGCAGAAGAGGTGACACTGCTGCGCATATCGGAGGGTTGAGCATTGTCGGTAACGATGCGTCGCGAGCCGGCAATAGGCTTGAGAGAAGAGGGCCTTTCGGGGGCAGAGAAAGAGGGTTTCTCCGAAGCCGAGAAAGAGCGACGGGGAGCATCGAAATTGCGATGAGGCGAGGTATATCCCCTACCCCAATCGGACTTGAAAGAGGGAGCCTGTTGTTGCGGTTGAGCTAAATTGGCAGGCATTGTCACAAAACGCTCGTCGAGATCCTTGACAAAACGGCTGGGTGCCGAAGAGTTGGTCTTACCGTTGCGGAAGCGGGTGTGAGCATAAGTGAGCAGACAGTTTTCTTGGGCACGAGTAATAGCGACGTACAAGAGCCGTCTTTCCTCCTCGATGCTCATAGGATTGTCGAGCGACATAGGCGACGGGAAAAGTTCCTCCTCCAAACCCGTGATAATGACATTGCGAAATTCAAGACCTTTGGCCGAGTGAATAGTCATGAGCGTAATCTTGTCATTCTCGTTCTCATCGCCCTTATCTTGGTCGGTAATGAGAGAAACCTCGGAAAGGAAATCGGCCAGAAAGAGAGCATCGCTACCCTCCTCGACCCGAGAAGAGTAGAACTGCACCACACCGTTCAGCAACTCCTGAATATTTTCCTGACGGCTGATATTCTCGGGAGTATCGGAAGAGTAAATTTCGGCAATCATGCCCGAACGGCGAAGGATTTGCTCAACCAAGTCGGCCAATGGGAGTGATAGCGCAAGTTGCCTGAAAGAGTCGATAAGCTCGACAAAAGCCGATAGCTTGGCCCTTGTACCGGCATTGACCGACAGATTGTATTCAAGAGGTTGCTCCAAAACATTCCAGACACCGACGTTGTGCGATTGGGCAGCAAGAAGCACCTTGGCGACAGTAGTATCGCCAATACCTCTTGCGGGGTAATTGACAACCCGCTTGAAAGCCTCCTCGTCATTGGGATTGATAGTAAGACGGAAGTAAGCAACAGCATCCTTAATCTCCTTGCGCTGATAGAAAGAGAGGCCGCCATATATGCGATATGGCATATTGCGCTTGCGGAGCGCCTCTTCCAAAAGGCGCGACTGCGCATTGGTGCGGTATAGTATTGCAAAATGATTGTAAGAGTGAGCATACAGCATGTGCATCTCGTGTATGCGATTGGCGACGAGATAAGCCTCCTCAAAATCGGAGTAAGAAGAAATGAGTTGCAACTTATTGCCACGCTCCTTCTCGGAGAAAACACGCTTGTGTATCTGCTCCTTATTCTTGCTGATGAGGCTATTGGCCGCATCGACAATGTTCTGTGTAGAACGATAGTTTTGCTCCAACTTATCTATGCGCAAGTTGGGGTATTGATTTTTGAGATTGAGGATATTGCCAATCTGCGCACCACGGAAGGAGTAAATACTCTGTGCATCGTCGCCCACGACACAAAGGTGACCGTGTTGCTTGCAAAGTTGATTGACGATGAGGTGTTGCGAGAAGTTGGTGTCTTGATACTCATCAACCAAGACATATTGGAAAAGGTCGCAATACTTTTGCGCCACCTCGTTGTGGTCGCGAAAAAGGATATTGGTGTAAAGCAACAAGTCGTCGAAGTCCATAGCTCCGGCACGGAAACAGCGTTCCCAATATACCCGATAAATATTGTGCAACATAGGTCGCTTCTGCTTGTTGTCCATATCACGCAGCTCGCTATTGGAGGCATACGCACCGGGCGTTATGAGCGCATTTTTGGCATTGGAGATAATAGATTGTACGGTAGCCGGCTTGTAAATTTTGTCGTCGAGTTGCATCTCCTTGATGATAGACTTGAGGAGCGAACGAGAGTCGGCCGTGTCGTAAATCGTAAAATCCTTGCGAAAACCAATATACTCGGCATTGGCATGAAGGATGCGAGAGAAAATAGAGTGGAAAGTACCCATCCAAAGCCTTGAAGCCACCTCCTTACCAACGAGAGCAGCAATGCGCTCTTTCATCTCGTTGGCAGCTTTGATGGTAAAAGTAAGAGCAAGAATGCGCCAAGGCTCATATCCGATAGATAGGAGGTACGCAATCTTGTTTGTGAGCACGCGAGTCTTACCCGAACCGGCACCGGCAATGACAAGTTGCGGGCCTTGGGTGTAGAGAACAGCCTCACGCTGAGCTGTATTGAGATGTTGAAGAATATCGGTTTGCACTCCTTTATTATTTAGGAAAACAAAGGTAATAAAGAGGTGTGAAAAAACAAAATAATCGCCAAGCTATTGTATGAGCAAACAAGGATTGGATGAGGTATGTGTATTGAGTAGCACTATTTGAGAATTTTCTTAATCCACTTGAGTTTGTCGCCGTAGGGAGCCGACTTGACAGAGAGGAAGAAGCGATTGGTAGTAGTGACAACAGACTTGGCATGGCTGAAGGTTTCAAAGCTATAACGGCCATGATAGCGTCCCATACCACTCCTACCCTTACCCCCAAATGGCAGGTTGTGATTGGCAACATGAACAATCGTGTCGTTGATGCACATGCCACCCGCCTCGGTGTGATTGCGCATGTATTGAGCCTTTTTCTTGTCGGTCGTGAAGTAGTATAGCGCCAACGGCGTGGGATGCGTGTTGATATGCTCAACACAATCGTCAATATCATCAAAGGGAATGATGGGCAAGATGGGGCCAAAAATTTCGTCGGATAGCAACGGAGAGTCACTACGGACATCGGTGATGAGCGTGGGCGCAATGTATCGTTGGTCGCGACAAGTATCGCCACCCACAATGAGCGTGCCATGAGAGAGCAAAGAGGCCAAGCGGTCGAAGTGACGGAGATTGACAATGCGAGGATAATCGGGCGAAAGCAAAGGATTGGAGCCGTATTGCTCGACGATAACATCCTTCATGAGGCAAATGAGCTCGTCCTTGACCTGAACATGCACAAAGAGGTAGTCGGGGGCGACACAAGTCTGCCCACAGTTGAGCAACTTGCCCCAAATGATGCGTTTGGCAGCCATCTTCAAGTCGGCATCACAATCGACAATGCAGGGACTTTTACCGCCCAATTCGAGCGTAACAGGAGTGAGGAATTGCGCCGCAGCTTGCAATACGCAACGACCATGTTTCTCGCCACCGGTATAGAAGATGTAGTCCCAAGGGAGCCGGAGAAGTTGCTCGGAAACATCCTCGCCCGGCTCAACGAGAGCAATATACTCATCTTCAAAACATTCGTCGATAATTTTTTTCATCACCGCAGCCGTGTGAGGGGCCGATGAAGAAGGCTTGATAACAGCACAATTTCCTGCCGCAATAGCGCCGATGAGGGGAGCAAAAGCGAGTTGGAGAGGATAGTTCCACGGAGCGATGATGAGCACGAGTCCGCGAGGCTCGTAATGGATGTGACTATGCGAGCCAAAGAGAGCCAAGGGCGAATGGACATAACGGTCGGCCGCCCAACGTTGTAGATTGCTCTGCGCATAACGTATCTCGTTGAGGAGAATACCAATCTCGGTAGCATAGCTCTCGCAAGGCGATTTACCCAAGTCGGCAAAGAGCGCATCGGTAAGAGGCTTTTCGTTGGTTTCGATACCCTCACGCAGACGGTCTAAAGCAGTGAGGCGAAAAGGAATCTCGCGAGTAATATGTTCGAGATAAAAGAGCCTTTGACGGCGGTGTATCGAGGCGAATTGTTGAGATGCAGACATGGGTAGAAAGGATTTTATGAGTAAATGCGAGGCAGTAAACAGGCATGAATTATTGTGACAAGCGGACAACCCTGATACCGGTCATGGCATTGTTGCCTTGCAAATAGTTGTAAAGAGGCTTGCGGTCGAGTATAACGGCACGAGCCTTTGAAGAGGCATGCACAAGACAAGCACGCCCCCTATCGATAACGACAATGCCCATGTGAGCTACATCGAGCCCGCGAGAAGAAGAAGTAAAGAGAATAATATCGCCATTTTGGAGGCTGCCTAACACATCTTCTCTATTCAAAAAGTGAGAAGGGATATAATAGTGGCGATATTTGATGTACTTCTTCTCAACCTCCTTGATAGAAGCAAGAAGAGAATCGTTGTTGAGCAAAGCCGGATAGCTACGTCGGTGAGAAGAGATATAATTGATATCAATGACATTGCGAGTGGCGCAAGGAATTTGCGAAGTAACCTCGGTGAGATAGCCACGCGAGGCATTGTCGGCAATCCAATCACTGACATAGTGCAATCGCGACGCATAACCATCTATAACACCGCCACGATAGCGTATATTGCGCAGATTATGGGCAAAGTCGTCGATAGAGGCCGTATCGACATTGGCAGTGAGTGCCAACGCAATAGCCGTCTCAACCAATGTAGTGCAGTCAAATTGCGACATATTGATGCGCAACAATTCGGTATCACCTTCGAGCGTAGCAGCAACATAAGGAGAATTGACAAGTTTCGATGCAACAAAGGCTAAAGATTGAGCCGGAGAAGAGAGCTGCGCATTGCGTGTTGCAGTGATGATTTTTGAGATTACGGCCGTATCGGTCTCGTGATGATGATAGGCAATAGAGTCGTTGGATGCAGCGATAAGATGAGTTGTAGAGGCAAATAGCAGAGCCAAAGCAATAAGAAGTTGTTTCATAATGGGAAAATCTTTTTCAAAAAAGTGATGTATTGTGAGAGCAAAAGTAGGAATTTTTTTTTGAAACGAGCATATAGGGCAGATAGAATATGTAGGGCGGTAGAGGAGAAGCCAAGAGAAGATGAGAAAAAAAAGCCGTACCCCACCCCGAAATGGAGAGGGTACGGAGAGTAAGAGAAAAGATTAAGAGGGTATATTGGGGTCCTCCATATCGGGAGGAGCAGTAGGAGGAGGAGCAGAGGCATTGGGAGGTTGTGGCATAGCATTGCTCAAGATAGCCGCCATTTGCTCGGTCTGTTGCTGTTGCTCCATATCGATGTATTGCAAAAGTTTGTCGGCAAAGGGGAAAGCCCCTGTTTGCAGCAAGGTATTGAGAGAAATGTGCCCCGAACGGAAGAGCGATAGCAAGAACTCATTGGATTGCTGACGGAAAGCCGGAGCAGCAGCAGACTCGGTAATAACGAGGTCAAACTCGGCATTGCGGACCATGTGAGGCGATAAGTTTTCGATATTGAGCTGCTCGACACCTGCAATGATCGCATATCGCTCATCGGAGTAGAATTGCTGAATAGTCTTCATGATTTTGACATCGCGCTCCTCACGGAAAGTTTTGAAAGACTCGAAAATATCGAGCAGATTGGTTGTCGAGAACTGCACTTGCTGAGCATAAAGCGAAGCAGGAGTGCCACCCGAAACATTTTTGCCTTGTATAGCGCCATGGACACCCGAAATATCTTCGAGCAGACGCATTTGCAAAGAAAGCAAGTCGTAGGCCCCGACGTTGGTAGCATTGAGAGCCACTTGTTGCGGCATGGGACAACCGGGCTTGGGGCGGAAAAGGATAACCCCGTTGTAACGCGTCCATTCCGAAGCAATATCGTCGATAGTCATGCCATCGGGAATTTGGTCTTCGGGAAAAAGCAAAACACCCTTTGCACTGCTACCCATGATAAAGTCGATCATGGTAATGAGTCGATTGATGTAACGTTGCTGGTCGATAACATCCTCGACAAAAGAGTGAATTTCGCCATCGAGAAGCGGATATAGGCGCAAAGCGTAGGGATGTTCACCATGCCAATAAGGCGTTTCGCCCTCGTCGAGCACATCGCCCAAAGGCGAGAAGAAACGATAATACCATACGTTGTCGATAAACCATTCGGTTTCGATAAGAGGCACCTGCTCTTTATCGACACCTTGAGTAGCGGCCTGTTCGATGCGCTTTTTGTTTTCGTTGTCGATGAATGAGCGCATATCGGTATCGACCTTATAAAACTCACCGGAGAGCGTATCGTGACAACGCAAACGCTCGATGCTTGTCAATTTCCATACCTCAATGACCCGGCAACGATCGGAAGCCGCCGGCATAAAAAATTCGATAGAATCGAACGGCCGAGAAGAGAGCGTATCGAAAGAGTGATAAATGTGTTCCTCCGAAACATTGCCATATATGCGGGCAATATGTTGTGCTTTTTTCTCATCGTTCTTGGCAAAACGAGCTATGACATCGGCCAGAGTCATGTCGTGGAGCTCGCCGATGAGAGTACAATCCCACAGACGAGAGTCCTCCATGTTGTTAAAGAAAATGCGCGAAGGCGAGATAGCATCAATCCAGACATCGGCCTTACCCCGTCGAGCGGCATAACCTATTTTGTGGAAACAAGTACCCGAAATAAGGAACTCCTCCAAGGTGCGGCTATCGAGCTCATAGATGCGATTGTGCTGATAGACGTACTGCATGATAGTAGTCATCACCTCACCCAGAGATTGTTCACTTCTATCACGGGCAATACATACAGGCTCGGTTTGAGCGGCACGAAATTGACCAAGGACCGTCTTGGTGAGTTGCCTTATCATGTTGTTTTTGAGCGGCACTTTACCTTGTTCTCTCAAGAATTGCTCCTCGCTCATGACCGAGCCATCGGGGAGCGTAATGGGGTCGCACCACTGCTTGCCAAAGGTATAATTGCGGTTGCGAATGCGTTGCCGCCTGAAATCGGCAATAGCCTCCCACGCCATACGCGCCTCGTCGAGCACCAATAAGTTGCGACGAAGCACATCGTTGTGAGAAGTTATATCGCCGAGCGTCACATCGGGCATGAGCTTTGTGCGATTGAAAGTACTAAAATCAATAGTATTCATAATATAGTATATAAGAATAATTACGGCAACAAAGTAAATATGGAGAGATAGAGGAGTGTTGCGATAGAAAGAGAAAAGATGGGAAAGTTGGGAGATTGGAGATAGGAGTTAGGAGTTAGGAGTTGGGAGATTGATAAGAGGGAAGCAAGGGTGAACTATTTTTTTGCAAAAAGGATATAGAATTGAATATAAATACTAACTTTGCATAAAGAAATTTGTTATAACCACCACAATAGAACATCAAAAGTCGTACCTAATAGAAAAGAGCGTTATAACAAAAAGAAAAAAGAGATGGCTTGTAAACGAATTTGTACCATAATGGCACTCCTTGCCATGAGCATAATATGTTGCCATGCGCAAGAGGTTGTAACCACCACACTACCCGAAGAAGAAATAACAGCAACTGTGCAACCCGCCGAAGCGATAGGCGACACAACGGTCGTTGCCCCCCAAGTGGCCGATAGTGTTGCACCGGTGAAAAAGGATAATATCTTCAAAAAGTTTTTCAATCAGCTTTTTAAAGGAAACAAGGACAAGACACACGAGAAGCCGATAGACTTGTCGTTTGTGGTATTTCCGTTCTACTCGCAAGAGGCGAGTGTGGGAATAGGCGGTGTAGTAACAGCGTTGTACCGCATAGACCGCACGGATAGTATCATACAGCCGTCGGACTTGCAGTTTTTTGCCAATGTCACGCTCAAAGGCGAGTATAAAATAAGCATTGGTGGAAATAACCATTTCAATCGCAAGTCGCGGTTGCATTATTATGCACAGTTTTATAACAAGCCGTTGGACTTTTGGGGTATCTCCTACGAAGCCTGTCGCGTGAATGAGAAGAGCATGTATAATCGCCGCAAGTTCAGCATAGAGGCCGATTATGTATATAACCTGACAGACAATCTGCACATAGGCCCCTCGATAAATATGGGCTACAGTTTCTTGTCGAAGATAGAGAACGAGTCGTACTTGGAGGGTCAGGCAACCTCATATTGGCTGACCGGCGTGGGCGCATCGATAGTGTATGACACACGCGACTTTATCCCCAACCCCAAGCGAGGCTTGTATATCTCGCTGCAAGAGTTGATATATCCAAAGTTTCTGGGAACGGCAAGTAAGGATGTATTCAAGACAACGGTAACGATAGACTATTTTCAGCCCTTGTGGAAAGGCGGTGTGTTGGCCATGGATTTGTATGGCATGTACACAGGCGAAGACACACCTTGGCCGCTACGAGCCGAGCTCGGCGAGGGAGGCTCGCGCATGCGAGGTTACTATGCCGGACGATATATCGACAACAACCAACTCAATGCCCAGATAGAATTGCGCCAGAATGTTTACAAGCGAATAGGTGCTGTGGCATGGGTGGGCTATGGCGGAGTATTCTCGTCATTCAAAGAGTTGTCGTGGGACAATATGATGATAAACTTCGGAGCCGGCTTGCGCTTTGAGTTGAAGCACAATGTAAATCTGCGTTTGGACTTTGGATTTGGTCGTGACGCATTTGCCGTTGTGTTCAATATGGGAGAGGCGTTTTGATAACGGCAATGAGCCGGCAGATAAGGCGCAAAAATCAATCGTTGGCTTGATAATTGTCTATAAAAGGCTCGGTGAGATTGATAAAATAGACCCGCTCGGTAGCACGAGTAATGGCGGTATAGAGCCAACGATAGAAGTCGAGCGAGAGAGCCGTATGGTCGATATAGCCCATGTCGATATAGGCATGTCGCCATTGTCCACCCTGCGCCTTGTGACAAGTGACACCATAGGCATACTTGACTTGTAGGGCATTGAACCAAGGGTCGGCTTTGAGGCGCTGCATGCGCTCGCGCTGATTGGTTATATGGGCATAGTCTTGCAGGATGGCCGTGTATAGCTGCTCGTTTTGTTGAGGAGAGAGCGCAGGGGCATCACTCGATAGGGTATCGAGAAGGATGCGAGCTTCGAGCTCCACCTCAAGGTCGGGAAATTGCAACAGGACATCGGCAAATCGGAAACCATACATATTGTAGGTCTTGCGCACCCTCACGACACGTGCCACGTCGCCGTTGGCAATGAAATCGACTTCTTTATATTCCTTGCCCCAATAGTAGTTGTTCTTGGCAACGAGCAACATATCGCCCGAAGTAAGTTCTTCCTCTCGATATAAAATCTGGTTGCGAATACCTTGATTGAATATCCCGGCACGCTTGTTGGAGCGTGTAATGACGATTGTTTCGTCCAACCCCACCGAGTCGTAAGAGTCGGACAAAGTTTCAATGAGATACTCACCACTGAGGTTTACCACATCGGGGAAGTCGCCAAAGCGGAGTTGAGGCGGGGGCATTATGGAGTCGTTGCAAGCAGTCATGGTGTGTCGCAACCGAGTAGCATTGAAAAGGATGCCGCTGTCGGAGTCTTGACGCGCCACTTGGTTGAGCTCAAAAGCTATCACATTCATGCCCATAGCCTTGAGAAATTGTGGCGAGAGAGCCGGGCTGAAAGCCTGCCCAACGGGAGGTAGCTGAGCCGTATCGCCCAACAACAAGAGGCGACAGTTGTCGCCGGCATAGACATATTCGATAAGGTCGTTGAGGAGATTGCCCGAGCCATAGAAACCCGTATCGGAAGTATTATTGGCAATCATAGAAGCCTCATCGACAATGAATAGAGTGTCGCGATGCGTATTGTTGCCGGCAAGAAAGCCACGCATATCGGGCGAGAAACGTTGTTGGCGATATATCTTGCGATGAATGGTGTAGGCCGGATGAGCGGCATAGCGAGCAAAAACCTTGGCAGCACGACCGGTGTGCGCCAAAAGGACAGTTTTGAAATGCAGGCTATCGAGCGTCTTGACCAAAGCACCCACAAGCGAAGTCTTGCCCGTACCGGCATAACCGGTGAGCAAGAAGAGGTCGGTATCCTTGCCATTGAGGACAAAGCGCGCCAATAGAGAAAGCAAGTCGCGCTGTTGAGCGTTGGGCGTATAAGGCAGATTGCCTATTGTATGAGCGGCAAGAGCATCGTATAGCATTGCGTAATGATAAATAATGATATACAAAGATAGTGATAAACGAGCGAGAAAGATGAAGTTTGCTTCATCTTTTTCACAGCGAGTGCAACGTATCTTGGAGGTTTACCTCAAAGATAGTAAATCTTGCAAAAAAGAGCGAGATAAAGAGCGAGAAAATATGTGTAAAAGATTTTCTTTTTGTACATTTGTGGCTATGGAACAATCTACCCCAATAGATACGACACAATATACGTTGATGCTGCGAATAACAGCGGGCGAGTTGCTGTATGTTTACTATCATCCGGCCGAGGATGGGTCGATGGTGAGCAAGCGTATAGTGTTGCCGAGTGGCGACAATATAACGCAAGCCGTAGAGCAAGCCGTGTATGCCGAGGAGATATTGCTACAACCCTATAAGCGCGTGTATGTAGTGTTGCCATCGAATAGATATGTTCTTGTACCCAATGAGGTAGCGACCTTGAGTGATAACACGATATTTTATGACCGCCTCTATCCCAACAGCGATGCAAGTGTGCAAGAGAGTCGCATGGCACACAGCGGAGCCGTGATGTTGTGGGGCGCCGAAAGAGGGTTGGTATCATTTCTCAATCGCACCTTTGACACGCCTACCCTACTGCATCCCCTTGTAGCCTTGAGTGAATACTTCTATCGCAAAAGCCGCATGGGCAACCACAGCAAGATGTATGTACACCTGTCGCATGGTCGCATGGATGTAGTGTGCTATGGACGAGAGGGGTTGTTGTTGGCCAACACATATAACTATCGTCACAGCAATGATGCCGCCTATCATATATTGAATGTATGGAAACAGCTGGAACTCAATCAACAACGAGATGAGGTGCAACTTGTGGGAGATATGGAAACACGTCGCCAAGTGTCGAATGTGTTGCGCAACTATATACTCACGGTAGTACCTGTGATATTCCCCTCAAACAGCCATGTGCTGGGTAGTGCCGCGATGCAAATACCGTTTGACTTAACAGCTTTGTCGTTATGCGAATTATAAGAGGAAAATATGGACGCAGACGGTTTGATGTGCCCGGCAATATAAAGGCACGTCCTACAACCGACTTTGCAAGAGAGAACTTATTCAATGTACTTGAAAACCAAATAGACTTTGAGGATATAACAGCACTCGACTTGTTTGGAGGCACGGGAGCCATCAGTTTTGAATTGCTGTCGCGCGAATGCAAGCGCGTGGTGTGTGTAGAGAAGCATCCCACCCAATACAACTTTATAAGCAAGGTGCAACAGCAACTTGGAGATGACAACTTGCAGGTGATACGAGGCGATGTATTCAAGTTTCTGCAATCGTGTGGCGAGGAGTTTGACTTTATCTTTGCCGACCCACCCTACGATTTGCCACAACTTGAGAGTATCCCCTCGTGTGTGCTCGATGGGAAGAATATATTGCGTCCGGGAGGGCTGTTTGTCTTGGAACATTCACGCAACAACGACTTTAGCACGCATCCGTGGTTTGCCGAGCATAGAGTATATGGCAGTGTAAACTTTACATTCTTTGTAAGACCCGAAGAGTGATTATAGAGACACGAAAGTGACGAAATAAAAAGGCGGGAGCATTTGATGAAAGAGATGCTCCCGCCTTGCGTATTCATAAGTTCATTGTTGATTGCAGTGTTGTTTTTTATCGTCGCCTTTGTTGTGTCTTTTTTTGATAGTCTTCTTTTGAAATTCTACATCGCAGCGATGATATAGGAATTGCTGACGAGGTGTGAGAATTTGACAGAATTGAGCATAAAATTCTTTCTCGATGGCAGCTTCTTTTTCGTCTAATGCGGCGGCACGGTCGGCAACAGCTTTGTATTGCTCGTCGGTAACATTGTCGTTTTTCTCAATCTGACGCATCGCATGACGCACCTCACGGCCGGCTTCAAACTTGCGTTTTTCCATTTCATCAAAGAGAGGAATGAATTGCGCTGCTTGCTCGTCGGTAAGCTCCATTGTCTTGACATAGAAGTCTTGACGTTCTTGACGAAATTTCTCCCACTTTTCTTTGTGATTGTTGCTATTCTCCTTTTTGTTATCTTGAGCGCAAGCAACAGAGAAAGAGAGCGCAAGGATGAGTATCGCTATAAAATTTTTCATAAAAAGGCTATATGAATTAGTGTTGTTATTATTCGCTGTCGGCATATAGAGTTTCAAAGACGGTGTATTCGTCCAATGAATACAACATATATTCTTCAAAATCCTCTTCGTGCTCTATGTCTGCTTTCATTTGCTTGTCGGCCTCGATGATGGGGGCGACAAAGGCTTGCAACATGAGCCATATACCGGCAAACATGGCAGCCATATATAGGTAGGGGCGTATTCGGTGCCAAGTGGTGACAACCTCGGGTTGTGGCAACTCTTTCTCGGGCAACTGTTCAATAACTCTTGCGGTAAATTGCTCAAAGTAACCATCAGGCACTTTGTACCCTGTCTTACCCCCTACGGCATTGAGTATGTCATTGTTCTTTTTCATCACCTCATGAATTGTTTGCAATGTTATGACATAAAAAATTGTCAAAGGTTTAATCGCAGGCCAATAAAAATTCTTCTATTTTTTTTGTAGCATGATGATAAGATGCTTTGAGCGCACCAACAGAAGTACCCAAAATCTCGGAAATGTCCTCGTACTTCATCTCGTCAAAGTATCGCATATTGAACACAAGTCGCTGTTTCTCGGGGAGTCGAGCGATGGCTTTTTGCAACTTCAACTGCAACTCATCGCCATCGAAGTATTGGTCGGCCTCGATGTTATTGAGCAAGAAAGAGTCGTCGCCATCGACCGAAATATTGTTGCGCTGACGCTCGCGATTGAGGAAAGTAATCGTCTCGTTTACGGCAATACGGTATAACCAAGTAGAAAGGCGCGCTTCGGCACGAAACATCTCGATGTTGCTCCACGCCTTGAGGAAGGTGTTTTGCAGGAGGTCATCGGCATCTTCATGAGAAACGACCATTTTACGAATTTGCCAATACAACCTTTCGCCATAATGTTCGACGACTTGAGCAAAAGCCTGTCGCATGGTGTCGGGGTGATGCAACTTTTCGATAATAATTTCTTCGTTATACAGAGGTGTCATATATTTGTGAGTATTCTATGGCAAAAGCGGGCGTAAAGATATACATTGTTTTGAATAAAACGAAATGCAATCGGAGTGCAGGGAGTTGTATTTATGATTAATTATATAAAGTGTAAGTATTCTTAACCATAGAACTCCTTGTACCAGCGGGCAAATGCACGAAGGCCGTCGCGCAAGGGAGTGTGCGGTTTAAATCCGAGGTCGCGTTCGAGAGCCGTGGTATCGGCAAATGTTGTGGGCACATCGCCGGGTTGCATAGGAACGAGTCGCTTGTGAGCCTCAAAGTCGTAATCGGCGGGAAGTACACCGGCAGCCAAGAGCTCTTCTTGCAGAATGGTAACAAAGTCCAAGAGATTTTCGGGGTCGCTGTTACCAATGTTATAAACGGCATACGGAGGCTCAGGGAGTCCATCCTCACCAATAGCACGTTGCGGGGCGTGGTGCATGACACGTTGCACACCCTCGACAATGTCATCGATGTAGGTAAAATCGCGCTTGCAATTACCGAAATTGAAAATCTCAATAGTATCGCCCTTGCGCAACTTGTTGGTGAAGCCAAAGTATGCCATATCGGGACGACCGGCAGGGCCATAAACCGTGAAGAAACGCAATCCGGTAGATGGGATGTTGTAGAGCTTGCTGTAAGCGTGGGCCAAGAGTTCGTTGCTCTTCTTGGTAGCGGCATAGAGGCTCACGGGGTTATCTACCTTGTCGTCGGTGCTATAAGGCACTTTTTTGTTGCTGCCATATACCGAGCTTGATGAGGCATATACGAGGTGTTGTACACCCTTGCGATTGTTGTCGTAGCTGTGGCGACAGGCTTCGAGGATGTTATAGAAGCCAATAATATTGCTTTCGATATAGGCGTCGGGGTTGGTTATAGAGTATCTTACACCGGCTTGAGCGGCAAGATTGACAACAATTTCAAAGTCGTTCTCGGCAAAGAGTCGGTCGATGAGAGCACGGTCGGCGAGGTTGCCTTGTACAAAAGAGTATTTGCACTCGGGATGTTGGGCCGCTAATTGTTCGAGGCGACGCAAACGGTATTGTTTGATAGTCACATCATAGTAATCATTGACACTATCGAGATTGACAATCTCGATACCGGGCTCGGTAGTGAGAAGACGTTCGACAAGGTTAGAGCCGATAAAACCGGCAGCTCCTGTTACAAGTACTTTCATAATGCTATATTGTAAGTATAGTTATCGGGGGAAAGGGTATAAATTAATCTTTTTTCACGCCATACTTTTGGCATGCTTCGTAATAGGTATCGAGCGAGCCAATATCAAAACGACCGGCCGACATTTTCCAAGCGTGCATGGTAGTGTGCTCGACCATGTAGTGAGCGAGATTGCCGGGAGCATCCTTGCCACAACCGTTTGCAACCGAATTGCGAACAAGATCGAGGTCGTTTTTGAGATAGATATAGAAAGGCGGTACTGCCCAATGGCTGCGCGGCTCGGCAGGTTTTTCTTCCATATTGAGCACTTTCCACTCGTCATCGACAACGATAACACCTGTGCGTTGCAACTTCTCGATAGAGGGTTGCTCGTGGCACATGATGCAGCTCGATTGTTTTTGCAAGGCAAAATCGACAAACTCTTGGAAACTGAAGAATAGGAGATTGTCGGCAGCGACGACAAGCATATCATCGTCGATGGCAAGTTTGTCCATAGCAAAAAGCAAATCGCACACAGCACCCAGACGAGTGTCGTTGGAAGAAGTACCATCATCGACAATAGTAACAGGCTTGGTATAATTGAGAGTAGCTGCCCATTGCTCAAAGATGGGCGCAAACTTGTGATTGGTGATAATGATGTGCTCGTCAATCTGGGGTATGCGATCGATGTCGTCGAGCATACGACCGAGTATTGTACTATCGCCTATTTTGAGAAGAGGCTTGGGAAAATTCTTGGTCAATTCGCCCAATCGTGTTGCATAGCCGGCGGCAATAACTATATTTTTCATTGTAGCGTTGTATGAGTTATCTCTCGAAAGAAATTAAAGACATAAGTAATTATACAAATCTTGCACCGTCGTCGGTGTGGCAGAAATGCACCTCAAAAGTGGTTTCGTACTCGGGGAAACGGCGCAGATATTCGGTAGTGAGCTTTTGACGTATCTCATCCTCCTTGGCAGGATCGACAAGAGCGATGCAAGCGCCCTTGAAGCCGGCACCACTGAAACGACCACCCCACACGCCATCCATGCCGTGCATGATGTCGTAAATGGCAATAAGTTCGGGAGAGCCACACTCGTATTGGTGTATAGAGCTTTCGCAACTTTGACAACTCAACTCGCCAAGCAATTTGAGATTGCCTGTTTCCCAAGCCGTAACACCCTTTCTCACACGCGCATACTCGGAGTAGAAGTGCTCGGCACGACGAGCAAAACGTTGAGGCATGCGGTCGCGTGTTTGCTCATAAAGCTCCTTGGGAATATCGCGCAAGAAAGTTTTGTCAAAGGTTTTGAGAGGTTGGTTGTTGTAAGCCAGCATATTCCAAGCCGCTGTTTTACACTCGCTCACGCGCAAGTTGTAGTCGCTCGACACAAGAGAGCGAGTCAATCCCGAGAAGAAAATACCGAGATGGAAATCGGGCATGGCGGGATTTTTCTTAATGACACGATACTCCTCGGTAGCGGTGTCGAGGAACAAGAGAGAGTCTTTCTCGCTGAGGACAATACAAGATTGGTCGAGAATACCGTTGTTGAGTCCTATATATTCACGCTCGGCCTCCGATGCAATGTGTATCACCTCCATTTTGGTGAGCTCAATATCGTTGGCACGGGCAAAGGCCATGACATAAGCGACAAGCACGGCAGCACTTGATGAGAGTCCACCCACGGGGAGTGAGCCTTTAATCTCACCTTCGACACCACGGCGCAACTTGAAGCGTTTGGAAAGAGCATACTTGGCACCACGGGCATAATCGCCCCAATTACCTTGTTTGATGCGCACCGAGTCGTTAATGGGGAACTCGATATCGCCTGTAAAGGTCATACTGTGCAGACGCACCATACCATCGTCGGTAGGTGAGAACCAAAAATCGACACCCTTGTCAAAGGCAAAACCTGTAACCAATCCATGTTGGTGATCGACGTGCGCGCCCAACGGGCATACGCGGTAGGGTGAAAAGATGTGATATTTATAATCGCGAGTCATGTCAATAAAATTGAAGCAGTGAATAAAAAGGGATAAAATCAGTCGCGCTTGAAGATGTCGCGGGTATATACTTTGTCGGCCACATCGTCAAGACATTCGTCATAACGATTGGCAATAATGGCATGAGAGAGTTGCTTGAATTGGTCGATATCATTGACAACCTTACTGCCGAAGAACATAACGCCGTCTTGGAGTGTAGGCTCATAGATGATGACCTTGGCACCCTTGGCCTTGATGCGTTTCATGACACCTTGTATGGCACTCTGACGGAAGTTGTCGGAGTTGGACTTCATGGTAAGGCGATATACACCCACAACAATTTCTTGTTCTTGCTCGACATTCCAAGCACTCGAAGCGGTGTAGTATCCGGCCTTGGCAAGTACTTGGTCGGCGATGAAGTCTTTGCGAGTGCGGTTGCTCTCGACAATGGCAGTCATCATGTTTTGAGGCACATCGTTGTAGTTGGCCAAGAGTTGCTTGGTGTCTTTGGGGAGGCAATAACCGCCATAACCAAAAGAGGGGTTGTTGTAGTGGCTGCCGATGCGGGGGTCGAGGCCGATACCGGTGATGATGGCTTGGGTGTCAAGACCCTTCACCTCGGCATAAGTATCCAACTCGTTGAAGTAGCTCACGCGCAAAGCGAGGTATGTGTTGGCAAAGAGCTTAACCGCCTCGGCCTCTTTGAGTCCCATGAAGAGCACATCGACATCCTCTTTGATGGCACCTTGTTGCAAGAGTGTGGCAAAAGTTTTAGCAGCATTGTTGAGCTTGTCAAGGTCTGCAATGGCCGATATGGCCAAGTTCTCCTCGTCGAAATTGGCAATGTGCTTGGGCACACCCACGATGATGCGGCTGGGATAAAGGTTGTCGTAAAGCGCCTTGCTCTCGCGCAAAAACTCGGGAGAGAAAAGGAGGTTGAATTTTTTATTTTTGAGGCGCTCCTCGGCCATAAAACGGAGGGCATATTTGACATACAACGAGCGACAATAGCCCACGGGGATAGTACTCTTGATGACCATAACAGCATCGGGGTTGATGCTGAGAACAAGATCGATAACTTTCTCTACAGCCGAGGTATCGAAGAAGTTCTTCTGGCTATCGTAATTGGTAGGAGCGGCAATGACAACAAAGTCGGCATCACGATAAGCCTCTTCGGCATTGAGAGTGGCACGGAGATTGAGAGGCTTCTCGGCCAAATATTGCTCGATATAGTCGTCTTGTATGGGCGACTTGCGGTTGTTTATAAGTTCAACCTTCTCGGGTACAATATCAACAGCAACGACCTCGTTGTGTTGAGCGAGCAATGTGGCGATAGACAATCCCACATAACCGGTTCCGGCAACAGCAATTTTCATAGTTACGATTTATATTTTAAGGGTTAATTACTTCGATAAATTGAGGTTCAATCTCGGCAGTAGCAACGGCAATGCCATCAATCTGCACAACAACACGACGTGCGCGCGCACCTTTGACTTTGATAAACGTACCCACTACCCCATCAAAAGGCCCGCCGATAACACGCACGGGAGTGCCGAGGGCAAGG
This sequence comes from Barnesiella sp., assembly GCA_045645425.1. Taxonomy (GTDB): domain Bacteria; phylum Bacteroidota; class Bacteroidia; order Bacteroidales; family Barnesiellaceae_A; genus Barnesiella_A. Next base: position 33,768 of record JAZRIS010000010.1, on the reverse strand, counting down.
TTAATCTCATCGGGTTGAAGGAAGATAAGTTTTTCGCTTTGAGTCTGGCAGACGGCAATAAACTGCCTCATCTGGTCGTCGGGTACAATGATGGGAACGTTGCGACCATCGACCTTGCGAGTGCGATACTGCAGGAAAGAGGCACGTTGCTTGATTTGTTGCAGGGTGTCGTGCGTGGCGTATGCAAAGAGCAGATTGCTAACAATAGGCAACGTCTTGCGTATTTTTTTGCCGTTTTTGTCGGTCAATATCTTGGTGCATAGGGGCAAGAAATTCTCAACCCCCTTGCTATCAAGCAGTTGCTTGGCACGCAATTCGTTGCGGTATGGTGCGCTCATAGCATACCATACAGGCGATTGTATATTATCGACACTTGCCATAAACAAAGAATTGGTACAATCTCAACTATTGACAAAAGCGCACGAGTGCAACTACTGCAACATAATCATTTTGTTATCACTACAAAGTTATAAAAATAATCTTAAAGATGATAATATAATCGCTATTTTTTGCAATATAGCATAGAAAAATAAATTGCCTATAATGCACTTGAAGCGAGAATATCGGAGTCATGCACGAGGATGCAGTCATGCGACACAGGATGTGCCCCCCTCTAAAAAGAGAGAGGCTACCCCTACAAAATAGGAGCAGCCTCATGCTATGAAGTTATCAAGTATAAACTTTAATCTTCGACACCGGCGAGTTTGGGATCGACCATGATGCGACCGCAGTACTCACATACGATGATTTTCTTGTGCATCTTGATGTCGAGCTGACGTTGGGGCGGGATGCGATTGAAACAACCACCGCAAGCATCGCGTTGGATATAAACGACAGCCAATCCGTTACGAGCGTTTTTGCGAATACGCTTGAAGGCTTGCAACAAACGAGGCTCGATAACAGACTCAACCTTCTTAACTTTTTCGCGAAGTTTTTCCTCATCTTGCTTTGTTTCGGCAACGATGTCGTTGAGCTCGGCTTTCTTCTCGGCAAGCATTTTTTGGCGGTCGTCGAGGTTTTCGCGGCATTGCTCCAACTCGTCGTTGCGACGATTTATGAGATTGTTTGCCTCACGAATTTTCTTTTCAAGAGCTTGGATAGAGAGGTCTTGGAACTCGATTTCCTTATTGAGCTTGTCAAACTCGTGGTTGTTGCGAATGTCATCGAGTTGCGATTTGTAGCGCTCGATTTTATTACGAGAAACCTGTATTTCTTCGTTATAAGAAGCTATATCTTTGCGAGAAGCAGCGATAGCCTCTTGAAATTTCTCAATACGGGTTTCCAAACCAGCCACTTCGTCTTCAAGGTCTTTGACTTCGAGGGGCAACTCGCCACGGAGGGTTTTGATACGGTCGATTTCCGAATGTAATGTTTGTAATTCGTAGAGAGATTGTAGTTTTTCTTCTACGGTGTACTCTTTTTCTTTAGTCTTGTCTGACATTGCTTACAGATATTTTATCGGATTTGTTTCAACTTTAGTGTAATAGGTCGCAAAGTTAGGAATTTTTTTTGTAATTACCTCACAAAAAATATCTTTTGTGTGTTGCTCGCTCTCATAATGTCCTATTTCGGCCAATATAATACGATTTTCATAGCCAAAGAATTGGTGATAACCAATCTCGCCGGTGATAAAAATATCGGCCTGTGCATTGACAGCCTGATTGATGAGAGAACTGCCGGCACCACCACAGAGAGCCACCCGTTGCACCATCTTGTCGGCAGTAGCAGTATGCCGCACTTGCGCAGCGGCCGTTTGCTCCTTGACTTGTTGCAAGAGGCTATATACACTCATGGGTTGTGGCAGATTGCCCACCACACCTATTCCGGCCTGTGTATAGTCGTTGGCAATAGGAATGAGGTCGTAAGCCGGCTCTTGATAGGGATGAGTGTCTAACAAGGCTCTTACGACACGGCTTTTGATAAAGGCCGGCACTATCACCTCTACCCTACTCTCCGGCTCGTGATGCAACACGCCTTGCGTGCCACAATAGGGTGTTGTACCCTCACCTGCACGGAAGGTGCCTACGCCATTGCTTGTAAAACTGCAACAATCGTATGCACCTATCGAGCCCGCACCTGCTGCAAAGAGAGCCTCTGTGAGCGCATCGGCCTTGTCTATGGGCACATAAGTAACAAGCTTGTAGAGCATGTTGTGTATAGGTTGCAACACTTGGAGTTGCTCAAGGTGCAACTTCTCGGCCCAGACATGATTGACGGCGACAGCATCGAGATTGGTGTGAGCGGCATATATGGCAATATCGTGACGCAAGGCCTTCATAACAATGCGCTCGATATAATTGCTACCAACAATGCGTTTGAGCGGGCGAAATAGAATTGGGTGGTGTGCAATGATGAGATTGACCCCCAATTCTATTGCTTCATCAACAACAGCCTCGGTAACATCGACACACAACAAGGCTCCTGTTGCCTCACGAGAGTCGTCGCCGACTTGCAAGCCGGCATTGTCATAGCTCTCTTGCAGTTGCAAGGGGGCTATTTCTTCAATAAGAGCAGTTATCTGTCGAATGGTGGGCATGGCGTGTTATTATTTTTCTTCGGGGAGAGCCACTGCGATACATAGCTCGTCGAGTTGCTCTTGTGCAATGGTAGAGGGAGCATCCATCATCACATCGCGACCCGAATTGTTCTTGGGGAATGCAATACAATCGCGAATAGAGTCAAGACCGGCAAAGATAGAAACAAAGCGATCGAGACCAAAAGCCAAACCACCATGAGGAGGAGCACCATACTTGAATGCGTTCATGAGGAAGCCAAATTGGGCTTGAGCTTGTTCGGGAGTAAAGCCAAGGAGCTTGAACATAGTGTCTTGCAACTTGCTATCGTGGATACGGATAGAGCCGCCACCCAGCTCAACACCATTTACTACCATATCATAGGCGTTGGCACGCACAGCACCGGTGTTTGTTTCGAGGAGGTGAATATCCTCGGGTTTGGGCGATGTGAACGGGTGGTGCATAGCATAGAAACGTTGAGTTTCGTCGTCCCACTCAAACAAGGGGAAGTCGATAACCCAGAGGGGCGAATAAACATTTTTGTCGCGCAAGCCAAGACGATTACCCATTTCGAGGCGCAACTCACAGAGAGCCTTGCGAGTCTTCATGGTATCGCCGGCAAGAATGAGCATGAGGTCGCCGGGTTGAGCATCAAAACGCTCGGCCCAAGCACGGAGGTCATCGGGAGTATAGAACTTATCGACCGACGACTTGAAGTTACCGGCTTCGTCATAGCGCACCCACACAAGGCCTTTGGCACCTATTTGCGGACGTTTTACAAAGTCGGTCAATTCGTCGATTTGCTTGCGAGTATAAGCGGCACAGCCTTTACAGCAGATACCACCCACATAGGGCACGCTATCGAAAACAACAAAGTTGCGACCCTCGGTGAGGTCTTTGAGCTCAACAAACTTCATTTCAAAACGAGTGTCGGGCTTGTCGCTACCGTAGTACTTCATGGCATCGGCCCAAGTCATACGGGGGAAAGGCTCGGTAAAATCAATATTTTTGATATACTTGAAGAGGTGCTTGGCCATACCCTCAAATATATTGAGAACATCTTCTTGCTCGACAAAAGACATTTCACAGTCGATTTGAGTAAACTCGGGCTGACGGTCGGCACGCAAGTCTTCATCACGGAAGCACTTAACGATTTGGAAGTAGCGGTCAAAACCCGATACCATAAGCAACTGTTTGAGTGTTTGGGGCGATTGAGGGAGGGCATAGAACTCACCGGGATTCATACGCGAGGGCACGACAAAGTCACGCGCACCTTCGGGAGTAGATTTGATGAGAACGGGAGTTTCCACCTCCAAGAAATTTTGCGCATCGAGATAGCGACGCACCTCAAAAGCCATTTTGTGGCGCAATTCGAGATTGCGACGCACAGCATTGCGACGAAGGTCGAGATAACGATATTGCATACGCAAGTCGTCGCCACCATCGGTATCATCTTCAATAGTGAAAGGAGGAGTAATGGCAGCATTGAGGATATTGAGATTGGAAACAATAATCTCGATATCGCCTGTGTCCATACGAGCATTTTTGTTGCTACGCTCGGCCACTTCGCCCACAATTTGTATTACATACTCACGACCGAGTTTGTTGGCTTGTTCGCACAACTCGGCATTGACTTCTTGATTGAAGACAAGCTGTGTCAATCCATAGCGATCGCGCAAATCGACAAAAGTCATACCACCCATTTTGCGAGTACGTTGTACCCAACCAGCGAGCGTAACGGTAGAACCTACATCGCTCAAGCGCAATTCACCACAAGTTTTTGTCCTATACATTGTATTATATTATTTAATTTATTTTTCTTACGATAAGAGTATTGAAAATAGCGAGGGCTATAACCTTGCAAAGGTATAAAAAAAACAGCAGTATGTAATGAACTGCCGAATATTTTTCTCAATATTACGCATATTATGCTCGATAAATAGGTGCGACAATAAGATGTAGAATAGAGCGCATCGGCGCAGGATGCAAAGCAGGGCTACACGCAAGCAAAAGATAAAAAAAATAGGATGCAATCTTCAACGATTGCATCCTATGTGGCTGTATATACTTTATAAGGAGTATTACTCAGCACTTTCGGCAGGAGCTTCAGCAGCTTCTTCTGCGGGAGCAGCCTCAGCGGCAGCAGCGGCAGCAGCCTCAGCAGCAGCACGAGCAAGCTCGGCTTTCTTGTTAGCTACACGCTCGGCGATAGCTTTGTTTACCTCTTTTTCGGCCTCAAGACGAGCAGCGGCAACAGCCTTAGCAGCCTCGCGGTTCTTGTTCTTCAAAGCAGAAGCGGCGTTGTTCTTGCTCTCGATCCAAGCTTGGAAACGTTGCTCGGCAACTTCCTCTGTGAAAGCACCTTTCTTAACACCACCCATGAGGTGTTTTTTCAACAATACGCCCTCGTGAGAGAGGATAGCGCGAACAGTGTCGGTGGGTTGAGCACCTACATTAAGCCAATACAAAGCACGCTCGAAATTCAAATTTATTGTAGCAGGATTAGTGTTCGGATTATAAGAACCTACCCTTTCAATAAATTTGCCATCACGTGGCGCCCTGCTATCGGCTACGACGATTTGATAGAACGCATAGTCTTTGTGACCGTGGCGTTGTAATCTGATTTTAGTTGCCATTGAAATTTGTTTTTTAAGTTGTTAATTTTGCATTAGCGGGTGCAAAGATACACATACTTTGCGAGTTGCGCAAATTTACACATCACAATTTTTCAATAAAATATCATTGCGCAAGGTATTTTGTGAGCAAGCGAGTGCAATAGAGGCTCACAATAGCGCAGTGAAGTTAAATTCTATCCAAGACTTTGACAATGAGGTCGCCTATCGACGACTTGTAATTGGTATTGGAGTGATGCGCCACACGATTGGCAATGATAAGACAGACTGTCAAAGCACGGTGACCGAGCATGGTGGCAAGACCGGCAAGAGCCGAGCTTTCCATCTCGTAATTGGTAACGACAAAGCGGTCGTGCTTGAAATCCTGAATTTTCTTATTGAGATTGGGGTCGGCAAGAGGGATGCGCAACTCGCGACCTTGCGGGCCATAGAAACCATTGGCCGAGATAGTCACACCGCGCACCATGTCGCCTTGGTCTATTGCATTGACCAACTCGGCATTGTTGTCGATAACGTAGGGGCGCGCCCACAAGGGATTCCAACCCACCGAACGGCAGAAATCCTCCTCAAACTCCAAGTCACACACCTCGTTGCGACCGGCATAGAAGTTGAGCACGCCATCAAAACCGATAGACTTTTCGGACACGACATGCGTACCAATGGGAACATGAGGTTGCAAACCGCCACTTGTTCCCACACGCACCATAGTGAGAGAGCGATGTTGAGGCTTCTCATAACGTGTTGCAAAGTCGATATTGGCAAGAGCATCCAACTCATTTACAACAATATCTATATTGTCGGTACCTATACCATGCGATATACACATTATTTTCTTGCCTTTGTAAACACCGCCGATGGTATGAAATTCGCGACTCGACACCTCAAAGGTTTTTTCGTCGAAATAAGATGCCACCAAATCGACACGACCGGGGTCGCCTACAAGAATAATCTTGTCGCACAACTGCTCGGGTGTGATGTGTATGTGAAATGCACTACCGTCGGGATTGATAATAAGCTCCGACTCGGGAAAATACTTAGCTTCCATAATACATATAATAAAAGGGTGAAAAGCGGAGCTCCTTCATCCTCGGGATAAGGTACTCCGCAATATTATAACAAATGAGTGTTGTTATGAGAATTATTTCTTTTTGCAAGTACGCTTACAAGCACGTTTGGGTTTCTCTTCAACAACGACCTCCTCTTGAGCCACCTCAACCTTGGCTACCTCGGCTTTGAGAGGAGCAGCCTTGGGAGTGCGGGGCTTTTGTTTCGATTGTTTTTCGGTACGAGCCGATTTGAGTTCCTTTTCGAGTTGTTGTATCTCCTCGGCTTGATTGCGAATAGTTGTAAGCAAGGCATTCAACTCTTCGTTCTCGATTTGAGTAGGATATTGCTCCTCGACACGCACGATAAAGTCACTCAAGACATTCATATAGTTGGTAAAGGCATCGAACGGGCTCTCATAAGGGCTGTAAGCACTGCGACCTGCACCATACTTGGTGGACATGAAGAAGAAGTGGTCGCTTGCTTGCAAGTAGTTCCAATCTTGCTTGATGCGACGGTCTTCGCACATGCGCACACGCTCGGTGAGTGTATAGAGCTTGTGGAAAGCCTCATTTTGCAAGCGATTGCCCAACCATGTGCTCACATCGCGCGCCTCATCGGTCCAAGACATAGGATAAGGAACAGAGAGAGTATCGACGGCACGCAACTTGGCAACAGCATCGGAGGGGGTAATGAAGCCGACACCGGCCTTCTCGGCACAAGCAGGAAGCGCCTTGAGGAACTCAAATATACCTGTTTCGCGACCTTGAGCTTCGCCCATAGCCTCGCAGTTCATAAAGATGTTTACGATAGGCTCTTCCTCGGGGGTAGCAGCCACCCAAGAGATAAATTTCTCGGCAGTGAGCGGATATTCGTTCCAGCTAAAATCGGAGAAACGGCGAGCAATATCATCGGTAAACTTGTCGTTGCGGAGCAACATCTTGAGCTTGGGCGCAGCAATCGAGTTGTAGAGATAGTTGGGGCTTTTCCAACCCAATATATGCTTGGCACCCTCGGTGAGGACACCTTTAAAGCCCATAGAAGCAATCATTGTAGCAATCTCATCAGAGAAGATAAGCTCGGTATTGCGGAAAACCTTGGGTTTCTGTCCAAAGAGAGCATATATCTTGTCGTCATGCTCCTTGACTTGTGTACGGAACTCCTCGATATCGGATAGCGAAGCCAACGAGTGAGCATAGCTTTCGGAGAGGAACTCGACACAACCTGTTTTGGCCAAATCCTTGAGCGCATCAATGAGTTCGGGGACATACATTTCGAGCTGTTCGAGCACTACACCCGAGAGAGAAATAGCGACTTTGAATTTACCTTGCGATGTTTGCACCATTTCTTTGAGCGCCTCGACAGTAGGCAAATAAGAGTTGCGAGCGATGCGATTGATAACATCGTCGTTGGCAAAGTCGTCATAATAGTAGTGGTCGCGACCTATATCAAAAAAGCGATAACGTTTAAGACGGAACGGCTGATGAATCTGGAAGTATAAACAGATACTTTTCATGATATGATGTATTATATTTAATTATCTAAAGTGGTATTAGTAGCGTTTGAGGACTTCTTTGTATATATCTATAACCTTCTGTCCTGCATATTTCCATTTAATCTCATTCACCTCGGCTTCGCCCTCTATGCGCAGATGGTCGTACAGGGCAGGATTGTGAGTGATGGAGTATATAGCATCGGCCATGGCATCGATGTCCCAATAGTCGGTTTTGATGACATTTTGAAGAATTTCGGCACAACCCGATTGCTTGGAAATAATAGAAGGCACACCCACTTGCATAGCTTCGAGAGGCGAAATACCAAATGGTTCGGATACAGAAGGCATCATATATACGTCGCTGGCCTTGAGCATTTCGTACACCTGCTTGCCACGTTGGAAACCGGGGAAGTGGAAGCGGTCGGAGATACCGCGATCGGCAGCGAGTTGTATCATAGCATCCATCATATCGCCGCTACCGGCCATAACGAAACGCACATTGCGAGTTCTTTCGAGAACACGAGCCGCCGCCTCAACAAAGTACTCGGGGCCCTTTTGCATGGTGATACGACCCAAGAAAGTAACCACTTTGTCCTTGGTGTTGCGAGGCATCTCGATAGCCTTAATCTCGTCACTCAACGGAGTCACGGCATTGTGAACGGTAGAAACCTTGGCGGGGTCGATGTGATACTTTTCGATAACAGTCTGTCGAGTAAGGTCGCTCACGCACATGATATGGTCGGCGTGCAACATACCATCGCGCTCGATGGCAAAAACCGTAGGATTGACATTGCCGCGACTGCGGTCGAAGTCGGTAGCATGCACGTGTATAACGAGAGGCTTACCGGTGACTTGCTTGGCATGTATGCCGGCCGGATATGTGAGCCAATCGTGCGAGTGTATGATATCAAATTCTGTTGCACGAGCAATGACACCGGCAACAATCGAATAGTTGTTAATCTCCTCGATGAGGTTGTCGGGGTAGCGACCCGAAAACTCGATACAGCCCAAATCGTTTGTATTGAGGTAGCTGAAGTCGGCATAAATATTATCTCGGAGCTTGAAGTATAGCTCGGGCTCCATGCAATAACCATAACGATTTTGCACATAATCCCTACTTACATCACGCCAAGCAACGGGAGTATTGCCGGCACCTATGATACGAGCAAAGCTTGTATCTTCATCGCCATGAGGCTTGGGTATAACAAAGGTGATATCCATATCTCCACACTCCCACATACCTTTGACAAGGCCATAGCTGGCTGTTCCAAGACCACCGAGGATGTGTGGAGGGAATTCCCACCCGAACATTAGTGCTTTCATGATATATTATAGATTATATTTTTTCAAAGAATGTAAGACACGCAATACTTCACCAACATTCTTGGCAAAGCTGATAGCACCTCGTGCCGTGTATGGCGGATTGCCATCGAACATCTCAGAGAGAGAGCCTATACATTTGTCGGAGAGGTCGTCTTCGTAGCCGATGAGCATACGCTCGATAAAAGCAACACCACCGATACCGAATATGCGCAGATAGGCATCGGCATAAGCACCCATGAGCCAAGGTCGTGCGGGGCCTTGGTGTTGTGCCAATGCACGCTCCTCGGGAGTGCCGGCATACCAAGGACGATAGCCCCAACTTTTGGGACTGAGCGAGCGGATGCCTTTGGGCGTGAGCAACTCTTTGGTAACGATATCGAGGACAGCCTTGCGTTGGCGACGATTGAGGGGCGAGTGTTCGAGCGAAATAGCGATGAGCATATTGGGGCGGACACTCCAATCGGTCATAGCGCCATCGACATAGTCGTATAGGTATCCGTAATCGTTGAGGAATGTAGCGCCGAAAGATGCGTCTATTTTTTCGGCAATCTCATTCCATTGCACCATGCGATTGTTGTCGGGGTGTGCCTCAAACAGAGTCATAGCAAATTTGAGTGCATTGTACCACAATGCATTGACCTCAACGAGATAGCCACTGCGAGGATTGACAGGAGCGCCATTGAGCGTGCTGTTCATCCACGATATGATGCGGTCGCGGCCGTTGGCATAAAGAAGGCCGTTGGGGTGAAGGAGCAAATTGGGGTGAGCCCCTTTGATGATATAAGAGATGAGGTCGGCAACAAGCTTGCCATATTTCTCATAACAAGCCTCAACGCCCAACTCGCGAGCATAGTGTTGTATAGCCCATATAGCCCAAAGAGGCACATCGGGTATCTCAATCTCATTGATCATAGAGTCGGTTGCGCCATCTTTCATAAAGTTGCGCAAGGCACGCTCGGCAGTTTTCATTGTAGCCTCAAAAGCCTTGACATCGCCAATGGCCAAAGAGCAACCCGGCAAAGCGATAAATTGGTCACGAGCACGCACGCCAAACCACGGATAGCCGGCCAAGAGATAGAGGTCGCGACCTTGCTTGAAATAGAATTGCTGTGCCGAATTTTTAAGGCAGTTGAAGAAGCTGTTGCGAGGAGTGCGATTGTTGTACTCCTGCTCATAAATACGAGCGAGTGTACGAGGCTTGGCTTCCTCTACACCGGCTGCAAAAATGATGCTTTCGCCCTTCTTGATAGGCAACTCGAAGTAGCCGGGCACAAAGAGATCCTCGGTATAAGGCTCGCCACGCTCTTGGTCCTTGGCATACTCGATGTCCTTGTACCAATGAGGGTCATATACAAATTGAGGTTTCTTGCTACATTGCATATAGAGGCGCGGATAGCCTTTGTACAGACAACAGCTTATACCGTTGGGCACCTCTTCATAGCTTTTATCAATCACCTCGTTCTCCATGCACAGCTCGTTTACGGGGCGGAAAGCGAGGAATGGGCGGAATTGGATAGTTGTGGGAGAATGAGCCTCGACAAGGGTATATTTGATGAGGATGCGATTTTGATGCTCTTCAAATATTTTTTCCTTGGTGAGGATAACACCGCCCACGCGATAAGTCTTGCGAATGGTATCGTCACAGTCAAACTCGCGGATATATTTGTGACCATTGGGACTGAAACAGTTGCCATGATATTTGTGCAATCCAAGGTTGAAAGGCGCGCCGTGTTGGATAACGGTTTCATCGAGAGAAGAGAGCAAAACAAAACTTTCGTTGTCAAACTCGGGGATGGGCATTACCAACAAGCCGTGTTGTTTGCGCGTGTTACAATCGACAATGGTAGTACAGTGATAAGCACCCGAACGGTTGGTACGCAAGAGTTCTTTGCGCAAAGATTGTTCGAGATTTATCATCAGCCTTTTGTCAAATTTAAGATAGCTCATATTTATACAGATCAGGTTAGCTTTTTACCAAGTTACATGACATGCAACTTACATTCAGCCCCGAATTTACATATAATAAATAAGAAAAACAAACATCAATTATACAAAAAATTGACATTTGGCCCGCCAAGTACTGCAAAGCACTATATATCAAACGCTTGCAAATAAACACATTTTATAAAATAAAATAAAAAAACGCCCCATTTCGGGGCGTTAGTTACTATTTTACACAAGTGTGTCAGACACTTGCAATAAAGTGCACGAGATTGTCGAGGAACATCTTGATAGACACGGCAAGGAGCATAACGCCAAAGAATTTGCGTGTAACATATACACCGCCCTTACCCAAGATGCGCTCCAAGAGGTACATATTGCGCAATACGAGATATACAATAATGATGTTTATCAACAGACCGATGAGGATATTGACCAATCCATACATAGATTGCAACGAGAGCAATGTAGTGAAAGAGCCTGCACCGGCGATGAGCGGGAATACCAAAGGTATCATTGTAGAAGACTCAGAGGGGCCATTATTGCGGAAAATCTCGACATCGAGCACCATCTCGACCGCCATGAGGAACAAGACAATAGAGCCACCGATGGCAAACGAATAAATATCGACATGGAAAAGACCCAAAACCGATGTACCCAAGAAGAGGAATGCCAAGAACATGACAAGCGACCAGCAAGCCGCCTTACCGGGATTGATGACACGTCCCTTCTGACGCATATCGATGATGACAGGAGTAAGACCCACCATATCGATAACCATAAACATAATGATAAACGAACTTATTGTTTCTTCAAAAGAGAATTGACTAAAAAAGTCCTTCAAAAAAATCAATGCTTCTCCCATAAAAATAAGGTTAAATTGTTCTATAAATTTTGCGTGCAAAGATAGTGAGAAACGGGCAAAAATATAGAACTTGTTGCAATATTTTTGTAACAGAGAGTGTATATTTTCGGTATATTTTCAACATTTGCACTCCAAAACCGTGATTGTGAAACCCTCAAAGAGGCAACATCGCGCTGCAAGAGAGAGCATAGAGAAGCAAGCATAGCCCCTACCCGACTCCAAGAAGAAAGAGCCCGACTTGTGTAGTTGCAACAGAGATAACAATGCGACAGAGCACTCCAACAAAGTCATGGCACAAAAGCTGTATAGTAAAGAAATTGCATTAAAAAGTTATTTTTTCTTATCAAAGAGAGATTTATTAAAAATAATCTCTATTTTTGTCCAAATCGTTGCCATCTTGCTTGGCGCAAGCAAGGCAGAGCGGTAACCCAACACACAAACAGACATAAAAAAAAGAGAAGAACCAACCAGATAAACAGATATGAGCAACATATACCATACACTCATGCAACTACCACTGTTTCAAGGAGTGAGTCGCAACAAGCTATCGGAACTGATAGAGAAAACCCGCTTTCATTTCTTGAAATATGAGGATGGAGAAAAAATCATATCACGCTCGACACCCTGCACCCATCTCAAGTTTCTTTTAACAGGAAGCATAAGATGCGAAATGAGCACCTATGACGGCAAGGTGAAATTGAGCCAGACATTGCATGCCCCCGACATTATTGCCCCCGACCACTTGTTTGGTCGCAGTACCCACTACCCCGGCAACTACTATGCCGTGGGACAAGTAGGATTGATGCAAATAGACAAATCGACCTTCATGACCTTCATGCAAGAGGAGCCCATCTTCTTGATAAATCTGCTCAACATACTGTCGCGTCGCAGCCAGAAGAACAAAGAGACACTCCTGTCGATGAGTTCGGGCGACTTGCGCGAGCGGCTTGCCTATTGGATACTCAATCTCACGTCACGCAACGCCACCGACATACGCATCAATGCACGTCAGCGCGACTTATACGGTTATTTCGGAGTACAGCGCACAGCCCTGCTCAACACGCTTGCCGAAATGAAACAAGACAAAATCATAGACTATACAATCAACGAAGTGACGATACTCGACCGAGCCGTTTTGCGCGATATGCTACTCGAAGGCATAGAGTTTTGGGAAGAGTAACAACACACATGGCAAAAGCAAGGCAACAATGATAATCATATCCAATATGAGGCACCCTTGCAACTGCCACGAATGAACATATACAGGCTACTGCGCACTCCACAGCGAGTGCGCAGTTTTTTTGTGCGCTATTTGCATTTATTTAAATATAATAATATTACCACAAATACATAAATTCGTATGATTTACAAGTTGTTACATCACTCATTTCAAAATTAAAAATAAAGTAAAGTGCCAATTCATTGAATAATCATATAAAATAGATGGAATAATGACAAATTGAGAAAAACTACGGAAAGAGCCATTCAAGTCAAATATGCCAAAAACAAAAGAAAGCCAACAAGTTACTTTGTTTTTATTTGGTAATATCTGCAACAAGCGCTATGTTTGCTGAACAAAAATGCGTATATACGCAAAAATATTCAGTGCAATTATGAAAATAAAACGTGAGATGTGTATGTAATGAGGGCAGTAAACGATGTTACATACAATCGGCTTTGAGGTTGCCAAATGAAGAAAAACGGAAACAGGAACTACGTTCGCTGACACACATATCGGACAGCTTCCAGAAGTTTGTAATCACCGAAGACCCTATAAAACGCTACCAAGACGAAAACGGAGTTGTATTTATGAACATCTATGAGTTTCTGCTCGACAAAGAAAGCTTGAGAGTTTAAGCCTTTGATAAAAAACGAAATAATAATAAGCGCATTCAAGAAATTTATTATAACTTTGCAGTTTGAGTTATTTGCGAGTATGGTTACGGCACAATGCGAAAATTTGCATGATTTACAAGTTGTTACGTCACTCTTATGGAAAGCAAAGCAAAGTGCCTACCGGTTGAATAATTATATAAAATAGAAGAAAATAAAAATAAAATAAAAACCACTATCTTTGTAGGATGTGGAATAATGTGGTAGAACAATAAAAAAAACAAAATACAGATTATGAAAAAGAGAGTATTACTGAGCATGGCAGCATCGATGATGGTAGCCATTGCAAGTATGGCATTGCCCGCCGACAACACCCCTCGTATTGTCACACAGCCCGACGGCAGTGTAATCACCATTGTCATGCACGGTGACGAGTATGGCAGCTACATCACAACACTCGACGGAAAGGTTGTAGAGTTGTGTGCCGATGGTTTCTATCGTTACTCACAACTGCAAGATGGCCGATGTGTAGCTACCGAAATCGTTGCACGCGACAAGCAAGAGTTGCAAGAACTGCAAAATGTAGCGCAGATAGATAACGAAGCAATCAAAAGCCATATCCACAAGCAAGCCGACCTTAAACGCCAAAAGATGAGCCTCTCGGCACGCCCCGAGGGAGCACCTTTGCGCAAGATGGCACGCAAGGCCGCCGATGGAGAAGTAACCAAGGTGCGCGGTCTTGTAATTCTTGCCGAGTTTCAAGATGTAAAATTCAGTGAGAACGGAACAGCCGCCAACATATCGGCCTTGATGAACGAAGAAGGTAACGACTACATGGGCGCAATAGGCTCGGCACGCGACTACTTCTTGGCACAAAGTTTTGGCAAATTTGAGCCTACATTTGACGTGATAGGCCCTGTAACCCTTCCCGAAAAAGAGGCATACTACGGTACCCCCGACCCCGGAATGCCCAGCGGTGATGATGGCTCAAAGGTATTTTATCTTCCCCTTCATGCCTGCGATGTGGCAGCCGAACAAGGTTTGTGCAACTTTGCCGACTATGACTGCGATGGCGACAAATATGTAGATCTTGTATTTGTCGTATATGCAGGATATGCCGAGAGTAGCGGAGCACCCAAGACAACCATCTGGCCCCATGCCGCATGGGTAGGCACAACAACAGCCGCCAAAGAGCGTGAATATAACGGAGTAAAGATAGATGCCTACGCATGTACATCGGAGCTTGCCGGAACAGAGGGCAGCGACTTGTATGGTATCGGAGCCATTTGCCATGAGTTTAGCCACACACTCGGATTGCCCGACTGGTATGATACCAAGGGTTACGGAGGTTTCGGTATGAACAAATGGAGTGTCATGGACCAAGGATGTCACAATGCAGGAGGTCGCATACCTTGTGGCTACAATGCCTACGAGCGCGAGTTTTGCGGATGGATGAATATAACAGAATTGACAGAAGCCGCCAGCATCAGCATGGAGAATGTAGCCACCTCGGCAACCGCTTATAAAGTAGTAGCCAGTGGCAACCCCGACCGCTACTTTACCTTTGAAACACGTGTCAAAGAGAGCTGGGACCAACATCTTCCTGCCGAGGGTATGCTTATCATCAAGGTAGATTATGATGCCGACGCATGGGATATGCAAAGCAACTCGGTAAATTCGGGACAAAATCAACGATTCCAATTTGTACCTGCCGATAATGACATCAGCACCAACAGCTTTGAGGGTGATGTATGGCCCAATGGTGGTCAAAATGCCTTTACCGAATCGACCAAACCGGCCATGAAGATAAGATTTACCACCATCAAAGGCAAACCCGTAACAGACATTGCATTTGACACAACTACCAAAATTGTATCATTCAACTTTATGGGAGGCAGCAATGGTATAGAAGGCGTGAGCGATGCACAAGGCAACATCTACTATGACGGAGAAGATATTGTGATATGCAATGCACAAGCATCGGAGGCCTATGTATATAACATACAAGGTATGCTCGTAGCAACCGTAGCAATAGAAAATGGCGCGGCAAGCTATCGTCCTACACACAGCGGACTCTATGTGGTACGTTGCAACAACAACAGTGTAAAAGTGAATGTACGATAACGATTACACGACACAAAAAGTAAAGTAATAAGAAAAGACAAGAAGATGAAAAGAAATATAGTAACCTTTATAGCAGCATTGACACTGATGGGTGTCAATGCTGCTCCCGTGAGAAATGCAATAACAACCTACACACAACCCGACGGCAGTGTCATCACCTTGCGTTTGTGTGGCGATGAGTATTACCACTACTATACCACCGAGGATGGCACACCGGTAACCTTGTGCGATGATGGATATTATCGCTATACAACCATCGACAACGACAACAACCTCAAGGCAAGCAGTATTGCTGTTGGCAATGGAGAGTCATTGGATGCAGAAAATAGCAACCGAGTGGTGGCACGCCACAAGGAAATGCACCGCTTGGGTAAGACAAGAAGAGTAGAAAAGATAAAAGAGGGTCACGCCCCTATGCGCCAAGCCGTCAAGAGAAAAAGCGATGAAAGCGCCGAAGTGAAAGGTCTTATCATCATGGCCGAATTTCAAGACAAGAAATTCAAGGTATCGCAAAGCACCATAAACGATATGATGAACAAAGAGGGCTATACCGACAAGTATGGCTCGATAGGCTCGGCACGCGACTATTTCATTGCACAAAGCTACGGACAATTTCAACCCAACTTTGATGTGGTAGGCCCTATCACATTGAGCCAAAACTTGGAGTATTACGGCGGAAACGACGAGATATACGACCAAGATATACGCCCCGATGTGATGGTATCGGAGGCCTGTGAATTGGCCAGCGAGCAAGGCTTGGTAGATATGTCGGACTATGACTTGAACGGCGATGGCTGGGTAGATTTGGTCTATGTAGTCTATGCCGGATATTCCGAGAGTGTATCGGGAGTAGCCGATGAAGCGATATGGCCCCACGCATGGTATATATACCAAGGAGCACAACGCGTTGTAGAGATAGATGGCGTAAAACTCGATGCCTATGCTTGCTCGTCGGAGTTGTATGGCAGCTATGGCAACAAGCCCGATGGTATAGGCACATTCTGTCACGAATACAGCCACACATTGGGATTGCCCGACATGTATGATATAGACTATTCGGGAGGCGATGGCATGCAATTATGGAGCATCATGGACGAGGGATGTAACACAGGCAGTGGCTATGTACCCATAGGTTACAGTGCCTATGAACGAGCCTATTGCGGATGGTTGGAGTTGAACGAGCTCACAGAGGCAGCTTCAATCACAATGCCCGATATAAAAAATGACAAGAATGCGGCTTACAAAATAAGTACAACAGTAGATCCCAATCAATACATCACCCTTGAGAGCCGAGCACAAGAAGGCTGGGACAAATTTTTGCCGGCAGCCGGTATGATGGTTGTAGCAATAGACTATGATGAGGCGGTATGGAAACAAAATGCGCCCAACGACAATCCCCGACGCCAACGCATCAAGCTCATTCCTGCCGATAATGACTTTTCGCTATATAGCTTGGGAGGTGACCTCTATCCTATCGACGGCAACAACTCGCTCACATCGAGCAGTGTACCCCGAATGCAAGTCTATAACACTACTATCTTCAACAAGCCCATTACAAACATTACCTTTAACGAGGGTGTAACAACGTTTGACTTCAAGGGTGGAAGCAATAGTGTTGAGGAGGTATCGACCGGCGATGCTCATATCTACTACAACGGCAACGAGATAGTCGTGCGCAACAGCCAAGCAAGCGAGGCTCACATCTATAACCTACAAGGCATGCTTGTAGCAACCGTAGCGATAGCCAACGGAGAAGCAAGCTACACACCCACACACAGCGGACTCTATGTAGTACGATGCAACAACCAATGTGTGAAAGTGAGTGTACAATAGCCCATATAGAGGCAAGCAAACCATGAACAATCCAAGAATAGAGAAGTAGATGAAAAAAGGTATTATTGCAATAGTATGTGCATTGATGCTGACAAGTGTCAATGCCGCTCCTGTGAGAAAAGCATTGACTACCTACACGCAACCCGATGGCAGTGTCATCACCGTGCGTTTGTGTGGCGATGAGTATTACCACTACTACACCACCGAGGATGGCACACCGATAACCCTGTGTGATGATGGATATTATCGCTATACAACCATCAATGCCAACAATGAGCTTGTAGCAAGCAGTGAGATAGCGGGCTATGGCTTACCCTTGAATGACGAGAGTAGCAAAAGCATCATAAATCGTCATAAAGAACTGCATAAGAGCAACAAAGAGAAGAAACAAATAAAGATACAAAATCGCCGTGCGCCCATGCGCCATGCCACCACCCAAGCAACAGCCGAAGGGGGCAAGATAAAAGGCCTTATCGTGCTTGCCGAATTTCAGGACAAGAAATTCAAGACATCGCAAAGCACGATATACGACATGATGAACAAAGAGGGCTATACCGACGAATACGGCTCGATAGGCTCGGCACGCGACTACTTCATCGCACAAAGTTACGGACAATTCCAACCCGAATTTGATGTAGTAGGCCCTATCACATTGAGCGAGGATTTGGCATACTATGGCAAGAACGACAGCTATGGAGATGACCTCTTGCCCGATGTAATGGTAACAGAAGCGTGCGAATTGGCCAGCGAGCAAGGATTGGTGGATATGTCGGACTATGACTTGAATGGCGATGGTTGGGTAGATTTGGTCTATGTAATCTATGCCGGATATGGAGAGAATGTAGGCGGCGTATCATCGACAGCCATCTGGCCCCACGCATGGTATATATACCAAGGAGCCGGTCGCACGGTGAAAATAGATGGCGTACAATTAGATGCCTATGCCTGCTCGGCCGAATTGTATGGCAGCGGAGGCTCGAAACCCGATGGAATAGGCACTTTCTGCCACGAGTATAGTCACACCCTCGGATTGCCCGACTGGTATGACATAGACTACTCGGGAGGTATGGGTATGGATATGTGGAGCATCATGGATCAAGGTTGTTATGCAGGAGATGGCTATGTACCCATCAACTACAACGCCTATGAAAAAGCCTATTGCGGATGGTTGGAGTTGAACGAGCTCACACATGGCACATCGGTAGAAATGCCCGAATTGAACAAAGACAAGCATGCGGCATACAAGGTAACATCGAACGACGAAAATCAATACATCACACTCGAAACACGTTGCAAGAACGGATGGGATAAACACTTGCCCGCCGAGGGTATGATGGTGATAGCCATAGACTACGACGAGAGAATATGGGAAAACAACGGCCCCAATAACAGCCCGTCGCGACAACGCTTCACCCTTATTCCTGCCGACAATCGTTGGAATACGACGAGCTTGGCCGGTGACTTATACCCCTACAATGGCAATACGTCGCTCACCTCTACCTCAACCCCCAAGATGAAGGTGTATAATAACACCATCAACGACAAGCCCATCACCAATATTGCATATAGCAATGGCGTGACAACATTTGACTTTATGGGTGGTAAAACGATAGATGCACCTATTGCCACCTCGGCCGGACAGATAACAGAGAACAGCTTTACCGCCTATTGGTCGAGAGTAAAAGAGGCCACAAGCTATACATTGTATGTAGAGCGCATAGAGGAGGTAGCAACACCTGCGATAGCGTTTGAAGAAAACTTTGACAAGTTTACAGCCAACAGCAACACCGATGTGTCGGCGGCATTGAGCAACTACACCCAAGTAGGAGGCTGGAAAGGCAGTAAAGTATTTTGCAACAATGGAGAGGTGAAGTTGGGTAGCAGCAGTTATAGCGGTTACTTGACAACCCCGGCATTTGCCACCGACAAGGAGTTTACCCTCACGCTGGCTGCCCGCTCGTACAACGATAAAGCACAATCAGGAATATTGACTATTCGCATAGAAGGAGAAACCGAATATGTAGAAGAGATAGAGATGTCGAAATTGCCGGCCGGCAGTAACCAAACAATCACCCTTGCTTGCAACAATGGTGGAGAAGAGGTAAAAATCACCATCGAGAGCAGCAAGCGTATCTATATCGACGACTTGAAAGTGAGCAATGGTATTGTAGAGAATGTCGTTGCCGGCGAGGCCGAGATAAAAGCACATGCCGACAAACAGGTATCGAAAGCCATCAGCATAACCGAACGCCTTACAATAGAGGGTATTACCGACACCTACTACACTGTTACCGAGGTAGAGAACGAGGTGAGCATGGGTACATACCGCTATAAGGTGCGAGCCATGTCGGATGTAGGCAACAGTGTGTGGTCTAATGTGATAGAAGTACAAATTAATGATGCTTCGAGTGTAATAGACGAGGTTGCCACTGATGCCGACATATATAGCGCACATGGCACAATATATGTCAAGGGATATAATGGAGGCATGGCAACGGTATATAACATGCAAGGAGTTGCAATAGCAACCATACAACTCGACGAGAATGTATCAAGCTATACTCCTGCCACTGCGGGTATATATATAGTGCGTTGTGGCGAGGAGGTTGCAAAAGTTGCTGTAACAAGATAAAGCAACAACATACCATAACAAAAGAGAGAGATTGTGGCGAGCAATCTCTCTCTTTCTTGTTATATACCCCATCACATCTGTGATACTAACGAGCGGGGATAGTGCGCTCCATGATATAGTCGTTCATGAAAAAACCGTTGCCAATATCGTGGTCGCGCGTGCCGACAATATCAAAACCCATGTGCTTGTAAAAATCGACCGCAGGATTGGCACGATTGACAAATAGTTCGATGACAATATCACCCTCGTAGTGGCGTGCTTCTTCTTGGCATTGCACCCATAGGCATGCTTGTTCAATCATATACCGCCCTACCCCTGTACCATGCACTTGAGATATGGCATATATCTTCTGGAAGTTGTATCGGGCATTGCCCAATGGCTCGATAGAGATGTAGGCACAAGGAGTATCGTTGCGATAGATAATGATGAAATGATGGTGCTTTTCTTGCATCTGCATTGCAATACTTGAGGGGCTGTACATCATGTCAAACATGTAGTCTATTTGCTCCGGCGAAAGGATAGTTGCATAGGTGCGTTGCCACACGCCATCGGCCAATGAGCGGATGAGCGATATATCGTGTATGGTAGCGTTGCGATGTGATAACATAGTGTGAAGAAATAAAAAATCAGAAAGAGAGGTGCAAGCCCACACGGAGCCCCCACAAGTTGGCATTGACATTGTCGCGGTAGGTGAGTCGGAAAACATAGTCGATGCGCAAGACCGACAATATATTGTCTATACCTACGCTCATCTCCATGTATGGTATTTTCTTGCTCATGCGCTCAATATCCCAATCGGGATTGAAGAGAAACATGCCATGCTGCTCGGGATGATAATTTTGCTGCGATATAGTGCCATATACTGCACGGAAAGAGAGCACCTCGCGCAGAGCCAACTTGTTGATAAACGGGATGCGATTGAATAACAAGCCATTGGCATAATAGGTAATATCGCAAGAAACATATTTGTCATAGAGAAATTCCATCGGAGAGAGGAGAGAATATGTTTCGGGGCTTATGGTATAAGACATGTTGGCATTGGGGATAATGAGCAGCGGATAGGGCACGATGTTCCACACTACACCCGCCTTGGCAATAGCATCAATGTAACCCCACTTTGACATACGAAGTCGCTTGGAAATGGCAAACTCGGTGTGCTGATAGTCATATTGACTACCCAAGGCCTTGAAGGCAAAAATATGTCGCAAAGAAACATTGATAGCATCGGAGTCGAGCGTGCGACGCTTGCCATACGACGAATAGAATTTCTTTGCAGGATGATATTGCACAACCACCTCGCCCATTGTTTGAGAAAACGAGGGTAAAGAAGATATGGTGCCGTCTTGCAAAAGAACATCAAACGGCATGTATGGCGTACTCTCCTGACGCTCGTTGCGCAACGCTACTTCCAAGGAGAAACCGCCCGAAAACTCTTGCTTGTAGGTGATACCACAAGAGCGCATATAGGTTGCATTGTAGTCGGGGCCTCGGCGCAACGACAAGACAAAATTGTCGCGTTGCGTGTGCATATATCGTTGTGACAAAAAGTTGAGGTCGTAATTGTAGAAGGCCGTGAGCGAATGTATAGGATATTCGAGCGGAGAGTATCTCTTGCGATTGAACGAGTACTCAAGCGATGCGGCATATTTCCATTTTTGGTCTTGAAAGCCATATGCAACGTATCCCGAAGCAAAGAGTTGGGGATGGAGTTGAGCGGTGGTAGTACCACCGATTTTGAGTCGTACAGCCTCTATGCTGTTACCACTGATAAAAGTCGAGAAGGGTCCGAAATCAAAACGGCTCTTCTTGTCGATACTATGAGTAGCAATGTAGCCCGTAGATAATGTATGAGCAACCTTAGACACAACCTTGATGAGCGGTATCTCTTGCAAACGAGTGGTAATATCGGCAATATGCTCCTCTTGTGCCGAGAGAGGGATGGGCCTATGCGCAAGCCAATAATCGGTATCTTGCTCATAACAATCGCTACTCAAAGGCATGCGGTGGTGAGCCTTAAATTGGTGGGCAGGGATGGTATCGTAACAAAAGTGCGAATAATGCACCGAGCGACGAGCATATAGCAACGGTAAATGCTTGCCTATCGAGAACTCGGCAACAACATCGTCATATACTTTGATGTGATTGCCCAGCGAGTCGAGCATATAATCCTGCCGGAGTATCATACGACTCACATGATTGAGGTTGATATCCTTGGGGACGGTGTAACGGGCACGTTTTACAAAGAAAGCCGAGTCATCGACAGCAACATAGAGGTGCCCGGCAAAGCCAAAAGATTGCGGATTGTATGAGGCAAAACCCAAGTCGATGCAGCGGACCCCGTCGATGTCGAGCGTATCGAGCAGATAGTACTTGTAGAACGATAGGGCATGCTGCGAAAGCGGACTCACAAATTGTTGGTCGAAAAGCTTGATGTCATTACTGAACAAATCGACCTCCTGCAACATTTCGTCAGATAGCGCCTGCAAGTTTTCTTTGTCAAAAAATCCCTCCAAACCGGCACGATTGACCGCCCTCACCACCTCGCTATGAGCATGAGGATGCTTGCGAGAGAAAGAGTCGCTCACACGCTCATGGATGACAAGATTGAGAATAGGAGCATGCGTAACATCAGAAGTATCGACATACTCAAACAGAAAAGGAGCTTGACGCACAATAGGATTGGCCCTGACAAAATCATAGAAATTGTTGATGGCGTATGTAGTCTTCTCGTACTTCTGTTGTGAAAAGAATGGGGGTTGTGAAGCGTCGGATTGCGAGAGGTAGTGAATAAGAGAAGATGCAAAATCGACAGCCGGATTGTTCTTCTTACTATATTTTTCCTTGGATGGTTGCACCAGCACCTCTTCAAGAGGAATACTTATAGGCGACAGATGTATGCGCAAAGAGTTGTTGCGACCTTGTTTTATGGCAACATCTTGCGTTTGGTAGCCCAATATCGAGAAGCTCACCGAGGAGAATTGCGACTGCGATTTTACAGAGAAACGACCCTGTTCATCGGTAACCGTACCACGTCCACTCTCACCCAATATAACCGAAACATTGTGCAACGGCTTGCTACTGACAGAGTCTAATACAACACCCTCAACAGAAGTAACAGCTTGCTGCGCAACGGCCATAACAGCCGTAAGAAAGGCAAACAGCAAGCACAACAACGTGCGAGAGGTGTGAGTACTACAAGACATGAACAGATAAAAAATATAGCAACGGAGCTGATTAAAATGCAAAGTTAAACAATAAACCGAGTGAAAGGGGTATTAAAAAGGAATAATTGAAAAATATTGATTTAATAGTTGTGAGAAACAACATTATTCACTACTTTTGACGATAAGAAATATTCAAACTTAAAATCTCACTATATGAAAAAAACACTACTCTTATCGGTAGCAATGCTTGTTGCGGGCAGTGCTATCTCGCAAGAAGCAACACGCCATCACGATGGTTTCTACTTTGACAAGATGTCGGCCAATGGTAAATATTTGGCAACTCAAGCGTTGGGCAGTGTATTTATTTACGACGGAGCAAACGACGAGTACCACGAATACTATGCCTCGGAAGATGCCGTGAGCGAATACTATGCAACCGGATTGGGCAACTGTATCAGCAATGACGGTATTCTTGTAGGAGGTGTCAATGATGCCACATGTGCATATTGGCAAGACGGCGAATGGTATCCACTATCGGTAAAACCTGAAAATCAAGCACTCAACATGGCCAATGGTATTACGCCCGATGGCAGCCGCATAGTAGGTAGCGTGGGCAACATGGGCATGGATATGTACAGCTCACAAATGATAAAGCCCGTATATTGGGATCGTAATGAAGAGGGTCAATATGACATATACAACGAATTGCCCTACCCCCGCAAGGATTTTTGCGGACGCACCCCCCAATACGTATCGGCTATCTCAATCAGCGATGATGGCAAGACTATTGTAGGACAGATAGTCGATTGGTCGGGATTTTATACCTACCCCATCATCTACACCCAAGATGCGACAGGAGAATGGAGCTACCGCACCATAGATGAGGGCGTGATATATGCCGAGGGAACAGAATTTGCACCATGGCCCGGAGAAATGCCCAACCCCGAGGAGTATATGACCGAAGAGGAGTTGGCCGAATATCGTGAAGCCATGAGAAAATATGAAGAGGAGGTAATAAAATATAACAACGGCCAAACCAACGAGTATCCCGAAGAGCCCAATGCCGACGACTACATTTGGGAATACTACAACGAGTATAGCGAAGCCATGCGCGAGTATGCCAATATGTATTATGCCTTTGAAGAAAAGTTGATGGAATCGACCTACAATATCAACTTTATCTTTAACAACGTATATCTATCGGGCAACGGACGCTATTACAGCACCACCGTAGAGAGTCTTGATGTGAGCAATCCTTTGTCGCCCAAGAGCTTATACACACCTGTGTGCTTCGACTTGCACAATGGCGATAGCATGGTGAAAATGGCCAATGCAACCAATATGATTGCATCGAGTGCGATGAACGATGGTCGTTTCATAGCTCAAACACCCTACATGGCCTATGCACGCAACTCGTTTGTTGTATCACAAGACGGCTTGTCAAAAGTTGATTTTGTAGAATACATATCGGGCATCGACAGTGCCGTGGGCGAATGGGTAAAGAATTACACTTGCTTCGATGTTCTCTCCGTGTCGGAATATGACGAATATGGCTATCCCATCGACTATACAGTTGTGGAGGACAGCATCGTATCGGGCTCGGTACATTGCAACGCCGAAGGTACAATCTTCTGTTCGTTTATGTATGACGAGTGGAGCGACTATGTATCGTATCGCGAATTTTCTTACACAATAGACCTCACCCAACTCGATGCCATAGAGGGTGTAGAGAACGATGGCGAAATGAATGTATATATAGCCGATAACCGACTATATGTAAATGGCGATGTTGCCACAGTTACACTCTACGATATGCGAGGTGTGGTTGTAGCAAGAATAGAAAATCTGACCAACGGCATGCTCTTGCAAGTAGAGAATGGTATATATCTTGTAAGAAGCGAAGGCAACAATGGCAATGGTGTCTATAAGGTAGCCATCCAATAACAAGCCTACAACTTATAACCCACAAGCGGTGCATCTACAATGCGGATGCACCGCTTTTTTTGTGTGCTTACAGTGCTACACACACTTATCATAGCAAAGAGGGCGAGTCCTTCATGACGACCCGCCCTCTCGATATATGGTGGTATATTATTTGCGACGACGCAACACCAAAACGGTGCGAGATGGGATATAGAGCTTGAGCCACTCCTTGCGAGATTTCTTGTACAAGGGATCGTGGTGTGTAAAGTGTACGACCTCCTCGTTTATCTGATTAAATCCGCCAAACTCAGGTCGGTCGCTATTGAGCACCAGCTCGTAACTTCCGGGCTTGACAAGCATGCCATAGTCGGTATAAGACTTATAGGGATGGAAGTTGAATACAAACAAAAGGTCTTTGCGGCTGAAAGCCAATATCTGATCGCCATCGTTTTCCCATACCTTGACAATGGGCGAGTTTTCAAATCGGCGCTCGGACAAGACAGTTTGTATCATGGCATTGTCGAAGTTGTTGAGGTGCTTATAACGCAAGTCGTCACGATCTACCAATTCCCATTGACGACGAGCATGCTTGTGCGACCAGCCATTGCCTTCGCGGGGAAAATCAATCCACTCGGGATGTCCCCACTCATTGCCCATAAAGTTGAGGTAACCACCGTTGATGGTAGCAAGCGTAACCATGCGTATCATCTTGTGCAAGGCGATACCTCTATCTACCATATAATTGTGGCTGAATACCGACATGTGCCAATACATTTCCTTGTCGATGAGGCGGAAGATAATGGTTTTGTCGCCCACAAGCGCTTGGTCGTGACTCTCGGCATACGATATTGTTTTCTCGTCGGCACGACGATTGGTCAATTCCCAGAATATAGATGTGGGATGCCAATCCTCGTCTTTCTTTTCTTTGATAGTTTTTATCCAATAATCGGGGATACCCATAGCCATGCGATAGTCAAAACCCATACCACCATCTTCGTATTTGGCTGCAAGACCGGGCATACCGCTCATTTCCTCGGCAATAGTAATGGCACGAGGATTTACCTCGTGAATGAGCAAATTGGCCAATGTGAGATATACAATAGCATCGTCGTCTTGACTGCCATCATAATAGTCGTTGTATGCGCCAAATGACTGTCCCAAACCATGGCTGTAATAGAGCATAGAAGTGACACCATCGAAACGGAAGCCATCGAAATGGAACTCATCAATCCAATACTTGCAGTTGGACAAGAGGAAGTGCAACACCTCGTGCTTGCCGTAGTCGAAGCAGAGCGAGTCCCACGCAGCGTGCTCGCGACGATGATCGCCATGAAAATATTGAGTGTAGGAGCCATCGAAACGGCCCAATCCCTCCATCTCGTTTTTGACAGCATGCGAGTGTACAATATCCATGATGACGGCTATGCCCAATCGGTGCGCCTCGTCGATGAGTTGTTTCAGCTCGTCGGGTGTACCAAAACGAGAAGATGGAGCAAAGAAATTGGAAACGTGATAGCCAAAAGAGCCATAATAGGGATGCTCTTGTATGGCCATTATCTGTATTGCATTGTAGCCATCGGCGGCAATGCGAGGTAATATTTTCTCGCGAAACTCATTGTAAGTACCCACCTTCTCTTCGTTTTGAGCCATACCTATGTGGCACTCGTATATGAGCAGAGGCGATGTAGAAGGCTTGAATGAGCGTTTGGTAAACTTGTATGGTTTTTCGGGCGCCCACACTTGAGCCGAGAAGATGTAGGTAGAGGTATCTTGAACAACACGCCTTGCCCAAGCCGGGATGCGTTCACCTTGTCCGCCATGCCAATGTATCGACAACTTGTAGAGGTCGAGGTGATGCAATAAATCGGGTTTGAGCTTTATCTCCCACGAGCCATTGTGCAACGACTTGAGCTTATATTGGGGAAGCTCTTGCCAATCGGAGAAATCGCCGATAAGATATATCTCGGTAGCGTTGGGAGCCCATTCACGAAAAATCCAACTACCATCATGCTGACGGTGCAAGCCGTAATATAAGTGTCCGGAAGCAAACTCGGATAGTTGCATTTTGCCACGTCGGGTGAGCTTATTTTTCACCTCTTTCACTCTGTTGTGTCGGCCTACAATAGCATCGGTAAAAGGCTCTAACCAAGGGTCGTGTGCAATTAATGGCAATGTTTTCATAATATCACTATATTTTGACGGGGGATAGTATCTTATTGTTTTATTGTAGCTTGTTATAATACATCTTCGTTGCGACGACTGAGGAACTCATCTTGAGTCATCTGTATGTGGCTCATGGTATCGGAAGCCATGACCGAAGAAGCTACCATGTCACTGTCGCTTGAGGTGCGGTTGAATGCCGAGTCGAGTATGCGGTCTTTTTCGTCCCAATTTTCAAAACGTGCCAATTCTCCACGGAAACGCAACTTGACCGTATCGGTAGCACCATTACGGTGCTTGGCAATGATAATCTCGGCAAGGCCTCGTATATCGTTGTTGGCACCATCCTCGCTTGTTTTGAGATAGTATTCGGGGCGGTGTATGAAGCACACCATATCGGCATCTTGCTCAATGGCACCCGACTCGCGAAGGTCGGAGAGTTGAGGACGCTTGCCGGTAGCATCATTACCCGTACCGCGACTCTCGACACTACGGTTGAGCTGCGAGAGGGCTATAATGGGAATGTTGAGCTCCTTGGCAAGTTGCTTGAGAGAGCGAGATATGGTACTCACCTCTTGCTCGCGGCTGCCATATTCCATACCGCTTGCATTCATGAGCTGCAAGTAGTCGATGATAATGACCTTGACACCATGCTCGCGTACAAGTCGGCGGGCCTTGGTGCGCAACTCAAAGACCGAAAGGCTGGGAGTATCGTCGATGTATAGAGGGGCTTCGTAGAGTATATTGACTTTGGTGAGCAACTGATCCCACTGCCAGCCTTCGAGGTTTCCACGCTTGATATTATCGGCCGGTATCTCACAGGTATTGACAATAAGACGATTGACAAGCTGGAGATTGGACATTTCGAGCGAGAAAACGGCAACGGGCGAGTTGTAATTGACAGCCATATTCTTGGCCATAGAGAGCACAAAGGCGGTCTTACTCATAGCGGGACGAGCGGCAATGATGATGAGGTCGGAGTTTTGCCAACCCGAAGTAATCTTGTCGAGGTCGTGAAATCC
Source organism: Barnesiella sp. (assembly GCA_045645425.1). Classification (GTDB taxonomy): domain Bacteria; phylum Bacteroidota; class Bacteroidia; order Bacteroidales; family Barnesiellaceae_A; genus Barnesiella_A. The sequence continues at coordinate 5,263 of JAZRIS010000010.1, read as the reverse complement.
GGTAGCCAGACCACTCATATTGTTGTCGCGTTTCTTGGCCTCCTCGATTTGCTTGATGGCCATTTCTATAACGGGTCGTATCTGAACAACGTCCTTTTTGAGGTTGTTTTGCGAGATACGGAATAGCTTTTCCTCGGCCAGCTGCATGAGGTCATCAACGTCTTGCGTATCGTCAAATGCCTTGGCTTGCACTTCGCTGGAGAATGAGATAAGCTCACGCGCCAAGTACTTTTGCGACACGATGCGAGCGTGATACTCGACGTGCGAGGCCGACACGACACGTCCTGTGAGCTCACTGATGCGCAAAGCACCTCCCACCTCGTCGAGCGTACCATTGGTGCGCAACTGATCGGTAACGGTGAGCATATCAATGGGTCGTTGATAGGCGGCCAAGTCGGCTATGGCCTTGTATATCTTCTGATTGGAGGGCTCATAGAAACACTCGGGCTTGAGCATATCGCAAATGCGGGTGTAGGCATCTTTCTCCAGCATGAGAGCGCCCAACACAGCCTCTTCTACTTCGGTATCTTGAGGAGGTAATTTGCCCAACTCCGACATATCGGGCATGTAATTTGTATCTTTTTTGCTATTGCGCGATGTATATCGCTTCATGGGTGCCATATAGTCAATCTCTTCTTGGGTATGTTCATCGGACACAAAAATAAGCAAAATAAGAGAATAACCATAAATAAAGAATGCTTTTTTATCAACGAGAAATGAATGGCGAATGTGAATATGTTGTTAATGGCATTGTTGTGTGGGGGATAGTTGCATTTGTAATCGAAATAATGTACTTTTGCACAAGTAAAAATATCATTCTTCATGGTAACATTTCCAAATGCCAAAATAAATATAGGGCTGTATATAACAAGCCGCCGCAGTGATGGTTATCACAACCTCGAAACACTCTTCTACCCTATCGACTTGTGCGATGTATTGGAGATTGTGCCGTCGCAAGGTGGAGATACAAGCCTCACTATTACCGGCATAGCAGTAGATGGCGATATGGAACACAATCTGGTGATGCGTGCCTATCGCTTGTTGCAATCGCAATATCAGTTGCCGGCAGTAGATATGTACTTGCACAAGGTGATACCTTTTGGTGCGGGATTGGGCGGAGGCTCGGCCGATGCCGCTTATACGTTGGTAATGTTGCGCGATATGTTTGCTCTACCGCTCGATGATGAAGCCTTGGCACAACTTGCCTCGAAATTGGGAGCCGACTGCCCATTTTTTATCTACAACAGGCCACTCATGGCTACCGGTATAGGCGACTGCTTTGCATCGACCAATTTTACGCTCAAAGGTCGTTATATAGTGCTTGTCAAGCCATCTATTGCCATCTCTACAGCCGAGGCGTATGCTAATGTGAAGCCACAACAACCCCTTACGCCACTCACCGAAGCGATAACATACCCTGCCGAGGAGTGGAAAAATTGCATATCGAATGACTTTGAAAAAAGTGTGTTCCCGGCACACCCCCGCATAGAGAATATCAAGCAACAACTATATGATATGGGAGCCGTATATGCCTCAATGTCGGGCTCGGGGTCATCGGTATTTGGTATCTTTGACAAGCCGTGCGACAATACCGACATCTTTGGCGATTGCTATGTGTGGCAAGGCGAGTGTCGCGTGTAGCTGACTTTATGACACAGAAGTCACTCCGAGGAAAAATTGGCAACATTTTTGTTATTTAATAATGTGACAACAACAACCGTGTCACAACTATCTATATTGAAAATAAAACAGAACAGATATGAGCAAAAAAGCAAAAGAAACAAAGGCGAAAGATGCTGATATAAAAGATATTAACAACAAAGAAACCGACAACACCAACATCAACGAAGCCGAGCAATCGAGCGACGTTGTAGAGGAAATGCCTGTTGAAGAGATAGACGCAACTGCCAAACTGACAGCCGAAGTAGATGACTTGAAGGCGCAAATAGAGAAACAAAAAGACGACTATCTGCGCCTCATGGCCGAGTTTGACAACTATCGCCGTCGCACGCTGCGCGAAAAAGCCGACTTGATAAAGACGGGAGGAGAAAGCTGCATGAAAGCAATCTTGCCCGTTATAGACGACTTTGAGCGTGCCATGCAAGCTATGGAAAAGAGCAACGATATAGAGGCGTTGAAGGCCGGTGTTGAACTTATATACAATAAATTCCGCACCTATCTCGAACAGAACGGAGTAAAAGAGATGGAAACGATAGATGTAGAGTTTGATGCCGACAAGCACGAAGCAATAGCGCAAATACCGGCACCTACCCCCGAACAAAAAGGCAAAATAATAGATTGTACACAAAAGGGTTATACACTCAACGATGTAGTGATACGTTTCCCTAAAGTAGTTGTAGCACAATAATATATACCACACAATGGCCGAAAAAAGAGATTACTACGAAGTACTTGGTGTTGCCAAATCGGCAACAGCCGATGAGATAAAAAAAGCCTATCGCAAAAAGGCTATTCAATTTCACCCCGACAAATGGAGCACCGCATCGGAAGCCGAGAAAAAAGATGCCGAAGAGAAGTTTAAAGAAGCTGCCGAGGCATACGAGGTGTTGAGCGACGAAAACAAGCGTGCTCGCTATGACCAATTCGGACATCAAGGATTGGGCGGTCCCGGAGGTGGCGGATATAGCTACAGTGGCTCGATGGAGGATATACTGTCGCACTTCAACGACTTGTTTGGCGGATTTGGCGGTGGTAGCATCTTTGACAACATATTTGGTGGTGGCGGTGGCGGATATGCCGACAGCCGTCAGCAACGTGTGGGTGGCAATCTGCGCATGAATGTAAAACTCACGCTCAACGATATTGCCAACGGATGTGACAAGAAACTGAAATATACACGTTACGTCGCTTGCCAACATTGCAAGGGAACAGGAGCCAAAGATGGCAACTCGTTTACAACTTGTTCAACCTGTAAAGGACAAGGCCGTGTGATGAGAACACAACGTACCATGTTTGGCGGTGTACAACAAGTTATTACAGCCTGCCCCGATTGCGAGGGAGAAGGAAAACGTATCTCGGCCAAATGTCCTCATTGCAACGGCGAAGGTATCGTGCGCAAGGAGGAAATAACAACCGTACATATTCCGGCCGGTGTTGTAGGTGGTATGCAAATGCCTATTGAGGGCAAGGGTAATGCACCACGTCGCGGTGGCGAATATGGCGATTTGTATCTCTTCTTCTCGGAAGAGAAACATCCCGACTTTGAGCGCCGCGGTAATGACATCGTATATAATCTGTTACTCGACTATCCTACCGCAGCCTTGGGTGGAACAGTAGAGATACCCACACTCGACGGCACTGCCAAGATAAAAATAGAACCGGGAACACAACCGGGCAAACGATATGGCCTGCGAGGCAAGGGCTTGCCCATGTACAATCATAGAGGCATCGGCTCGCTTGTTGTCAATGTGTCGGTATATGTGCCGGAGCGCCTATCGAAAGAAGAAAAGCAACGCATAGAAGCAATGCGGGATATGAACGACATAAAGCCCACGGCCGAAGCCAAGGAGCGTGTATGGCAGCAATCGAAAAATATATTTGAAGCATAAGTATTGAGAGAGGTTGTTCCACCATCGGAGCAACCTCTTTTTAGACACCCGCCTATATGCACCTATATTTTGCACCCATACAAGGATATACAACCGCCCTTTACCGCCGGATGCACCACGCAATATGGGGTGGCATCAGCTACTACTACACCCCATTTGTACGCATAGAGAAGGGGGAATTTCGTCGGCGCGACATAGCCGATATAGCTCCCGAAAACAACACAGCAACACCTGTTGTTCCTCAAATGTTGCCACGAGATAGCGAGGAGCTGAAACAACTTACCGAACTATTTATGCTCAATGGTTACAGGCAGGCCGACATCAACATGGGTTGCCCGTTTCCTCCGGTGGCATTACATGGTCGAGGCTCGGGATTACTACCTCTCAAAGAAAGAGTAGCCGAGCTGATGGATGCAACGAAATCATACCCGGAGATGGCTTTTTCGGTAAAAATGCGACTTGGATGGCAATCGCCCGATGAATGGAAAGAGATAATAGAAGTACTCAATGAAGCTCCCCTCACACACATAACCATTCACCCACGCATAGGTAAACAACAATACAAAGGCAGCGTCGATATGAATAGCTTTGACGAGTTCTATCATAGGTGTACGCATCCTGTCATATACAATGGCGACATGGATAGTGTTGCCGACATAAGAGCCATCGCTGCCGAATATCCACAGCTCAGAGGCATCATGATAGGTCGCGGGCTGTTGGCACGACCGTATCTTACAAGACTGCTCCAAGAGAACACATCCTACAACCAATCATCAATAATAGAAGAAACATACAAGTTTCATCAAGCTATATACGCACATTTAGAAACAACATCACAAGGCAACAGCCAACTCATGCAACGCCTACATGCGCAGTGGGAATACCTACTACCCAACGCACCGCACAAGGAGCGCAAGGCTATAATAAAATCCTCTAATCCAAGGCAATACGTCGAAGCCGTTGAAAAGTTGTTTGACAAGTGGTTGTCACAGAGTAGAGAAGAGAGTTGTTTGTAAAAAATTTTTTACTATATTCGCATAGATAGAATATAGCAATCTTACGAACAAAGCAGTCACCGTGAGGTTATATTGATAAAGCAATTATAAACCTACATACCATTACAGCTATGAACGACCAAGACAAACTTGTAACTATCCACTGCTATTCAAGTAACATCGAGGCCTCTATGGGTCGTGACATTCTCGAAAATGCCGGTATCCCGTGTATGCTCACCAACGAAACATTCTCGTCTATCTATCCGATAGGACATACTTCGCTGGGAGGAATACAACTACTTGTATTTGAGCAAGATAGAGAAAAGGCAATAAAAGTCCTTGAAGGTAGTGACGATACAAAATAATTTCGCTCACAAACTACCTATTTACAAATCATTATTAAATAACCTCGTTCTCATCCTGCCACTTGTAGGATGAAGAGATTGCGGGGTGTGGAGTTGTGTTTTTGTGAAAGCGGGTGTGAGGGTTGCGGGTGTGTGTGTTATGCGGGTGTGGGGGTATATAAAAAAACATCGCCCCGGCAACTTTTGTTGTCGGGGCGATTTAAGTGGCGGCTGCCTACTCTCCCACTTGCGCAGTACCATTGGCGTGACCGGGCTTAACTTCTCTGTTCGGGATGGGAAGAGGTGGATCCCCGGTGCTATAACCACCTTAATAAGTCGTCAGTCTTCACTGTAT
>JAZRIS010000009.1:0-10768 GCA_045645425.1 Barnesiella sp. | reverse complement strand
GAGCCAAGAGGATGTGCTCACGAGTTTGGGGCATGGGACCATCAGTAGCAGCAACTACGATGATAGCACCGTCCATTTGAGCAGCACCAGTAACCATGTTCTTAACGTAGTCGGCGTGACCCGGACAGTCTACGTGAGCATAGTGACGAGTTTCTGTTTGATACTCAACGTGCGAAGTATTGATAGTAATACCACGCTCTTTTTCCTCGGGTGCGTTATCAATTTGGTCGAATGATTTCAACTCTGAAAGACCCTTAGAAGCCAATACAGTAGTAATAGCAGCAGTAAGAGTAGTCTTACCGTGGTCTACGTGACCGATAGTACCGATGTTTACGTGCGGTTTGGTCCGTTGGAATGTTTCTTTTGCCATAGTTTTGTTCTTTAATAAATGTTGTACTTCATTTGAGCCGATGCCGGGACTTGAACCCGGGACCTCTTCCTTACCAAGGAAGTGCTCTACCGCTGAGCTACATTGGCAATATTTAGAGCGGAAGACGGGGCTCAAACCCGCGACCCTCAGCTTGGAAGGCTGATGCTCTATCGACTGAGCTACTTCCGCAACTTTGCGTGGGCGAAGATGGATTCGAACCACCGAAGGTAAAAACCAGCAGATTTACAGTCTGCCCCATTTGGCCACTCTGGTATTCGCCCTTGTGCATTTAAGTCCTTCCTTTTGAGCCTCTTGTCGGATTCGAACCAACGACCCCGAGATTACAAATCACGTGCTCTGGCCAACTGAGCTAAAGAGGCAAAATGCACCGCTCAACAACTCTTTTCCATTGTCAAGCGGGTGCAAAGTTAGATATAATTTTTAATCCACAAAAATATTTTCACTATTTTTTTATGCAAAGGCTTACTTTTTTTTCTTGGTTTTCTCTAATTGACGCTCTAAAGCCTCTACTGCGAGGTCAATAGCTTCCTCAAAGGTGTCGGCCACTTTGCTTGAGAAGAGATCTTCATTTCCAGCCAAAAGGAGTTTTAAGGCTGCTTCTTTATTCATCGAAGTTTCGGGTTTTACAACTTTCAATGTTACTTCGGCATCCATAATACCTTCATGGAAACGACTCAACTTAGAAACCTTCTTTTGGATAAATGATTCGAGTTGCGCTGTTGCATCAAAGTGAATCGCTTGAATTCTAACGTCCATAGTGTCCTCCTTTTTTTCTGCCCGTGGATGGGCTTGTTTGTAACTTTGTTTCAATTCTTCAAAAGTAATATGTGTATATACTTCTGTCGATGCTAATGAACTATGCCCCAAAAGCTCTTTTACGCTATTGATACCGGCTCCACTATTGAGCATTGCCGAGGCAAAAGTATGACGCAACACATGCGGACTTTTTTTCGGCAACGTAGTGCCCCCACTCAACACCCGACGTACGATAAGGTACACTTGCTTGTCATACATCGCTTCTCCGTTCTTGCGCACAAAGAATGTTTCGGTACAGCCTACTGTCGCATTGCGCAACTCTCGGTATGCTTCTATAGCCTCGCGCAAAGCTTCTCCGTAGGGTATTATCCGCTCTTTGTTGCGCTTGCCCAATACTTTGAGCTCACACGACACATTATCAACCGCAGCATCTTTGAGGCCTATCAACTCGGCTCGTCGCATGCCGGTTTCATAAAGCATGGCTATTATGAGCCTATCGCGTACACTCTCAAAGTCTTCTTCCGGCAACGCATCATCCAGCAGGACATTCATCTGTGCCGGTCGAACGAACGAAGGTAACGTCTTTCGAGTTTTTGGCAATTTTACTCCGACAAGTGGATTGTCGAGCACCTCTCCCCTACTGTTCATAAAACGATAGTAGGAGCGCAAGGCCGATATTTTACGACCTATGGTACGCGGCGACATTCCTTGCTCGCTCAACGATATTATCCAATTACGCACATCGTCGCTCTCGACAGGCATTACATCGGCATCGTTGCGGCGACTGCTACGAAAAGCCTCAAATTGTTCCAAATCTCGTTGATAAAACAATGCGGTATAAGAAGAGTAATTCTTCTCATACCGCAAATACTTTAGAAACAATTCTATATTCATAGTAGCGAGTCAAATTACCAACGCTACGAATTTAAGAAGTTGTCTTGAGAAATGCAAATTTTTTAGCAAAAATTTAATCCTCTGCGCAGTGAAGTTGTTGAACGTAGATAGCACGCATCATCTTCTTACGATTTGTAACAGACGGCTTTTCAAAAGCTTGACGGCTACGCAATTCTTTTACTACTCCTGTTTTCTCAAATTTTCTTTTAAACTTTTTCAAGGCTTTTTCAATGTTCTCGCCTTCTTTTACGGGTACTACGATCATAGTTGTAATTATATTATTTTTTAATTTCTTTCAGGTCTGGAAAATGTGGGGCAAAATTACACATTGTTTCTTTAATAACAAAACATCCGAGTGGAAAATCGCAGATTTTTCTCTTTTTTTATCTCAAAACGGCTCTACAACTCTTTTTATAGGGTTTTACTGCTGTAAGATTTCTATAATATCGATGCGATGTAAGGCTCAATTCAAACAAAATAAGTATATTTGCGTTGCAATAACGGGGCGAATGGGCGCTATTTTACCACCGCCCTCTGCCCTGCCTATCATTTTTTTGATTTGCCCAATTTATATATTATATAATGTATGAGTAAGATTACCTTGCCTCGCTTGGAGGCTCTGCGCAACGAAATGGCGTCGCACAACATCCACGCCTTTATCATTCCCGGTACCGACCCTCACCAGAGCGAATACTATGCCGAGCATTGGGGGTGTCGCACGTGGATAAGCGGATTTAACGGCTCGGCCGGTACTGCCGTTGTCACTGCCGACAAGGCCGGCCTGTGGACCGATTCGCGTTACTTTCTACAAGCCGACGAGCAGTTGGCCGAATCGGGATTTACACTCTTCAAAGACGGCATGCCCGAAACACCCTCTATCGAAAAGTGGCTCTCCACCGTATTATCGGCAGGAGATACCGTAGCCATCGATGGCACTCTTTTCAGCACCACGGCAGTAGAGTCCATGACAACTTTTTTTGAGAAATATGGCATAACACTCGTTACCGACTTCATGCCTTTCGACAAGATATGGCAACGTCGTCCCGCACTGCCCGATACTCCTTTCTTTGCTCATGAGCTGAAATATAGTGGCGAGTGCGCTACATCAAAGATTGCCCGCGTAATGGAAGCCATCAAAGAGAGCGGTGCCGACGCTCTCATTCTATCGGCTCTCGACGATATTGCTTGGCTATACAATATTCGTGGCAAGGATGTCAATTACAACCCCATGACCTACGCATATGCCTACATCGACGACAAGCGTCGCATACTCTTTGTCGATAACGAAAAACTCAACGAAGAGAATAGCGCATATCTGCAAGAAATGGGTATCGAGCAAATGCCCTACAACGCCGTCTTTGACTTTGCCGCATCGTTGAGCGACAAAAAGGTAAGTGTCAATCCCGGCAAACTCAATTACACATTATATAATAAGCTCAACTGCACAATAATTCGCGAGAACGGCCCCATAGCCATGTTCAAGGCTATAAAAAACGAGACTCAAATAGCCGGCATACGACAAGCTATGATACGCGACGGTGTGGCATTGGTGCGTTTCTTCCGTTGGCTTGACAGCAATATCGATGCGGGCAAGGCAACCGAAATGAGTGCCGCACAACAACTGCGACAATTCCGCTCAGAACAAGAGCTGTTTGTAGATGAGAGCTTTGCCACCATAGCCGGCTACAACGAGCATGGAGCCATTGTACACTACTCGGCCACACCCGAGAGCGATGTAGCCATACGACGCAAAGGCTTCTTCCTTCTCGACTCGGGTGCGCAATACATGGATGGCACTACCGACATCACCCGCACCGTATCATTGGGCACACTCACCCCACAACAAAAGCGCGATTTCACCCTCGTGCTCAAAGGTCACATAGCTCTATCGCGTTGCCAATTTCCCGAAGGCACTCGTGGGGCACAGCTCGATGCCATTGCTCGCATGCCCCTTTGGAAAGATGGTCTTACCTACCTACACGGCACAGGCCATGGCGTAGGACATTTTCTCAACGTACACGAAGGACCACAAAGCATACGTCTGCAAGAAAATCCCACACCTCTCGTGCCGGGTATGATTACCTCCAACGAGCCGGGACTCTATCGTACAGGCGAGTATGGCATCCGACACGAAAACCTCATCCTCACCGTTCCTGCACAAGAAACCGAGTTTGGCAAGTTCTACCGCTTTGAGTCGCTCACCCTATTCCCATTCGACAAGCGAGCATTGGATATAACCATCCTGCAACCTCACGAGATAGCATGGCTCAACGACTACCACCGCATGGTATATGACCGCCTCAAGTCGTCGCTCACATCGGAGGAGTGCGAATGGTTGCGCGAAGCTACATCGGCTATATAATACACAAGCAAACAACAAATAAAACATATCAATATGGCAATAATAAGAAAAGTTCGTGGGTTTACACCCAAGATTGGCGAGGGCACTTTCCTTGCCGAAAACGCCGCTATCATAGGCGATGTAGAGATAGGTAACGACTGCAGCATCTGGTATGGTACCGTATTGCGCGGCGACGTAAACTCGATACGCATAGGCAATCGTGTAAACGTACAAGACGGCTCGGTACTGCACACCCTTTATGAAAAATCAACCATCCACATCGGCGACGACGTGTCGATAGGTCACAACGTAACCATTCACGGTGCCGACATACACGATGGCGCACTCATAGGTATGGGCGCTGTCGTGCTCGACTATGCTGTGGTAGGCGAAGGCGCAATCGTTGCAGCCGGCTCGGTAGTAAAGAGCAAGACCGTCATCAAGCCCGGCGAATTGTGGGCCGGCGCACCTGCCAAGTTCGTCAAGATGGTCGATCCCGAGCAATCGAAAGAGATGAACCAAAAAATCGCTCGCAACTACCTCATGTACTCACGCTGGTACACCGACGAGGAGTAACTCGAAAAAGATATATTCATATACAACATGCGGGTGAGTCATTCAAATTGTGGCTCACCCGCATTGTTATATTTTGACAACAGGTATAAAAATATACATATTCCCATAAGTTACATTTGCATCTTCTATCTACATTTGCTACATTTGCATCTGATGACACATTTACAACCATCTATTAAGTATAATAGCAAAGACTTATTAGAGTACATCATTGTACTGGTTAGTGAATTTGCCAAACGATTTGACTTACCGAGCAACAAGCATATCAATATATTCAAATACATAAGGGTATAGCTTTTATAGAGGACAATTACACTATTATGCATCCTCCACCTCGATGAATCTATCGATAGCCATACTTTATAATGTCGCAAAACAAAAGGTATATTATGAAATAACCCTCAATATGAATTTAACACAAACCGTAAACACAAAAATCATCTGCCTATGAAACAATAAAAAAATAAAGACATATAGATAAAAAGCGTTAGCTTTATTCTTGTTTTCAGGAAATCGCCAATTTAATGAAACAGCCAAGAGTAAATGTTAATGTTCATGCCATCTTACGGCGTGGGCTGATACACATTTATGGCTGTACGGTGTTTGGCGATACCTCTGAAAACATAGATGTAGCTATAGTCCACGCTTTTATTCTGTCTAACACAAATCGCACGGACAATAACTAATTTTACAAAATAAAAATGATATAATATTATTTAAGTATGAAATCAAAGACTATAGCATATTTATTATTAATTTGTTTAGGAATATTGGGAGCCCATCGATTTTATATAGACAAAACAACGTCTGGCATTCTCTACCTTCTCACTTTCGGAATTTTTGGTATAGGCATCATTATTGATCTTTTCACATTAGGCAGTATGGTCGATTTATACAACGCAACACATATGAACAGAATAAATAATAATAATAATAATAACAATACAATCGTTGTAAATGTAGAAAAACAGAATTAGATTTTCTGTAGCTATTACCCTCTCAATACAACAAGGCGCATGCTGGATTTACTCCACCGCATGCGCCTTGATTATATCTTGCTATTATTGCTATCTTCCCAACAATCTATTATATTCCTCATCGTTGTTGATGATTTCTACTCCTTTGAGATAGACGGGGTCGATGGGGTTCATCACTTGGAAGTAGGCGCTCATGTCGAAGAGGTCGCGGGCGATGAGGGCTTTGAGTTGGCGGGCTATCATGTCGCGCGACTTGGCTGCTTCTTCGGCATCATACTCTACCTTGTCAGCATCGCCGGCTTCCTTGAGTTGTGCTATCATTTTGTCATCGACCTCAAATGCGGCTATGTACGAGTCTATATTCTTATACTGTTTCTCAAGTTTGTTGCGATTTTTGTCAATGTACTTCATGGCAAATTGGCTCAATGTGCCTTTGGCTACTATATCGCGATGATAGTCGGTGTATAGCATGGTGTCGAGTGGCACAAATACATCGGGCATAATACCGCCTCCGCCATAGATGGTGCGACCGGTAACAAGTGTCTTGTATTGCAACGAGTCGGCAAATTGAATGCTGTCGGCGTGCATCAGCTCTCCGTGTTTATATCTATCGTATATATCTTTGTAATACTCCTTTTGCCCTTTGTCATAGGGTTTCTGTATGCAACGACCGGCCGGGGTATAGTAGCGCGAAACGGTGAGTCTTATCATGGAGCCATCGACAAAGGGTATGGGGCGTTGCACCAATCCTTTACCAAAAGTGCGACGACCAACGAGTACCGCTCTGTCCCAATCCTGCAAGGCACCCGAAACTATTTCGCTCGACGAGGCACTGCCCTCATCGACGAGTACTACCAACTTATTCTTGACAAATGAGCCTTGCGCCTCGGCAACGGCATCGGTACGCGGCGACTTGTCACCTTCGGTATAAACAATAAGCTGTCCTTTGTCCAAGAACTCATTGGCCATATATACTGCACTCATCAGGTAGCCTCCGCCATTGTCTTGCAGGTCGAGAATGAGTTGTGTCATGCCTTGCTTCTTCAACTTCTGCATAGCCTCTACCATTTCGTCATGCGTAGTGGCAGCAAAGCGACTCACACGGATGTATCCTGTCTTATCATCTATCATGTAGGTGGCATCTACACTATAAATAGGTATTTGCTCACGGGTGATACGAAAGTCTATGGGCTTGGCAATTCCTCGGCGCAATACACGCACATCTACCTTTGTACCTTCGGGTCCTCGCAACAGCTTGCGCACATCGGCGGTTTTAAGCCCCACACCGGCTATCACGCTATCGTTCACTGCAACAATGCGGTCGCCGGCTTGCACACCCACACGCTCCGAGGGGCCTCCGGCTATGACTTGGACTACCAAGAGGGTATCATTGTCAATATTAAACTGTATGCCTATACCACTAAAATTTCCCTCCAAAGGCTCATTGAGTTCTTTGGTTTCTTCGGCTGTTGTATAAGAGGAATGAGGGTCAAGCTCATGGAGCATATGGTTGATCATATCCTCAACAATCTTGGTTTCATTGACCGTATCGACATACATTTCGCGCACGGCAAAGACGGCAGTATTGAGCTTACGCATAGCATCGCTTATCTGCGCCGAAGCCACTCCTGCGAGCAATGCCACATGCAACACAAGAAGTGTGGTATATATTCTTTTCATCATGTTCTATTCTATTTTCTTTTCATCGCACAGGAAGTTGCATACCATCGGGCAGGAATGTAGCTACATCCTTGCCATATCCGATAAGCTCGCGCACTACCGACGAGCTGATGTGTGCATACATCGGCTCGGTAAATAGCATGATTGTTTCCAAGCCCGATATTTCGCGATTGACATCAGCAATCGACTTTTCGTATTCAAAGTCTATCACCGAGCGTACACCTCGCAACATAAATCGTGCGCCATACTCATGCGCCACATCTACCGTGAGGCCACTATACGACACTACCTTCACTCGCGGCTCTGTGGCATACAGTCCTTGTAGCATAGCAATGCGTTCCTCAACAGTAAACATAGGACGTTTCAGGGCATTGACGCCAATAGCTATCACCACCTCGTCAAACATCGACAAGGCACGCATCACCACCGAGTGATGTCCCCGTGTAAAGGGGTCGAAAGTTCCGGGAAATATAGCTACCCGCTTACAACAATTCTGTGTCATCTTCTACAACAAGATTATCTACTATAAATGTTTGTCGCTCCATGGTATTTTTGCCCATGTAATACTCCAAAAGCTTGCCGACAAGGTCTTCTTTGCGCAATACTACACGGTCAAGACGAATGTCCGAGCCGATAAACCCTTTGAACTCGTCTTTTGATATTTCGCCCAGACCTTTAAATCGTGTTATCTCGGCATTATTGCCCAACTTATCGATAGCAGCTTGACGCTCCTCCTCGGTATAACAATAATAGACCTCTTGACCGGGCAACTGCTCGGGCACCTCTACTTCGGCAGCCTCGCCTTTCTTGGATCGCTTGCGCTTGGGCTCTTTCTTGGGCTGATAGTGCTTGTTGCGCACACGGAACAGCGGTGTTTGCAACACATACACATGACCTTTCTTGACCAAGTCGGGAAAAAATTGCAAGAAGAAGGTAAGCAACAACAATCGTATGTGCATACCATCCACATCGGCATCGGTAGCAATTATCACTTTGTTATATCGCAAGCCATCCAAGCCCTCCTCAATATTAAGAGCGGCTTGCAAGAGGTTAAACTCGTCATTCTCATACACCACCTTTTGAGTGAGGCCAAAACAGTTGAGCGGTTTACCTCGCAAGCTGAAAACCGCCTGCGTTTCTACATCACGCACCTGAGTGATTGTACCCGATGCCGAGTCACCCTCGGTGATAAAGATGCAGCTCTCCTCACGACGGTCAATAGCATTTTTGCGCTTGTCCTCGGGGTCATTATAGTGAATGTGACAATCGCGCAATTTACGATTGTGCAAACTCACTTTTTTGGCCTTCTCGCGAGCCAACTTGGCAACACCTGCCATAGCCTTACGCTCACGCTCGCTCTCGGCTATCTTGCGCAACATCACCTCGGCAGTATCACCGTTGATGTGCAAGTAGTTATCAAGCTCTTTCTTCAAGAAATCATTGATAAACTTATTGACAGTGGGGCCTTGGGGGCCCATATCGCGCGAGCCGAGTTTGGTTTTGGTTTGCGACTCAAAGACCGGCTCCTCAACCTTTACACTGATAGAAGCAACAATGCCATTGCGTATATCGGTATATTCAAATCCCTTGCTGTAAAACTCCTTGATAGTGCGACCTATGGCCTCCTTAAAGGCAGCCAAGTGGGTACCACCCTGCGTTGTATGCTGTCCATTGACAAACGAGTAATACTCCTCGCCATATTGGTTGGTATGAGTTATTACCACCTCTATATCGTCACCTTTGAGGTGTATAGGCTCATATAGAGGCTCGGATGTCATATACTCATTGAGCAAATCTACCAATCCGTGACGAGAGAGATACTTGCGACCATTGAGCATGATGGCAAGACCCGTATTCAAGAATACATAATTCTTGATAAGAGGCTCTATATAATCGAGTTTATACTCATAATCGACAAAAATAGTCTTATCGGGCGTAAATTGCACCAAGGTGCCATTGGGCTCATCGGTGGGCACAATCTCGCTCTCCTCGACCACCTCGCCACAAGCATAGCACACCGACTTGCACATACCGTCGCGATAGGCTTGTATAAAGAAGTTGGTAGATAGCGCATTCACCGCCTTAATACCCACACCATTAAGACCCACCGACTTTTTAAAGGCCTTTGAGTCATACTTGGCACCGGTATTCATCTTTGACGACACATCGCGCACCTTATCGAGAGGAATACCGCGACCGTAGTCACGCACCGATACACTGCCATCGCTCACCTCAACAAGCACTTGCTTGCCATAGCCCATCATATACTCGTCTATGGCATTATCAAGCACCTCCTTCAGCAATACATATATACCATCATCGCTATGTGAGCCATCACCCAGCTTACCAATATACATACCGGGACGGCGACGAATGTGTTCTTTCCAATCGAGTGTGCGTATAGCATCAGAGCCATACTCCAACCCCTCCGGGGTTACGTTTATTTCTGTGTTATCCATAAGTGTCTATTGCACATAACTATCGTGTCACAAAGTTACATAAAAACGCTGGAATAATCAACCGAAATCGGAATAATCGTACATTTTGCACTGATAATAAATACTGCAGACAGGCAACATCGGAAATACAAGAAATAGCAATGTAGCAAAGGAGCGCAAGGTAACAAAACAGACTGCACGAAAAGAGTGCTTAAAAGCATTGGAACGCAAGAACGAGGATTTGATAGATGAAATCACAATCCGAGATGAAACCATTGAGCAACTGCAATTCAACATCAAGCAAATGCAGGTAGAACACCAAAAGCAGATAGAGGAGGTCAAGCAATCATACGAAGCGGAACATCGTAAACAATCGGAGTATATCAACAAGATTCTGCGTTACTTCCCGTATGTAGAGAAACTGATGCCGATGATTAAATACCTCAGCGAGAAAATGGGATTTAATGATGACCTTATCCGAAAGTTATGTGCTTTCAAGGAAATAGCCGTTGTAGGCAAACTCTATTCAACTATGTTTAACCAATCGTTTTCAGCCGATGGTGCGGTCTGCTCCCTCAAAGAAGATAAGGAGGGAAGATTTGACCTTAAAATCGATGGCGTATCGCATCACTCTTGGTTCAGACGCAAGAAAGATGAGTTTATGGAAGCATTGGGATTGCCGACAAGCAGAAGACAAAATCGAGGGCTGAAGTTG
>JAZRIS010000008.1:0-25850 GCA_045645425.1 Barnesiella sp. | reverse complement strand
GCTTGTGTAGCTGCAGCCATATCGGTAGCAAACATTGCCTCACCCTCTACAAGAGTAGCAAGAGCTACAAAAGAGTTGTCGTTGTTGCGAGCAGCCTCAACAGCAGCACCTTCGGGCATACCCAAAGAGAAGTCGTAATTGACACGTTGGAGCATAAGACGGTCGGTCAATTCCTCATCGCTCTCAAGCGAGCCGTTATCGGTCCACTTGGTTACCCAATATTTGCCATCGATCATAGGAGTAGATTTCAAGCCGGCTTTTTCGCTCACGCGGCTACCCTTGGTAAACTCGCACTCGCGACGAGCAGTAGTGTCATTAACATTGACAGTAGTGACAAAAGCCTCAACATTGCCAAAATTGTTGGTATAACTGCGCATGTAGAAGAAAGCCATCTCGTCGTTGATAGCGGGTTGAATAGAGAAATAACCATAATTTGTTTGTTCCATAGGCTTCAACTCGATACCTGTATCGCCCCATACCAAATCACCTTCCTTGCTGATGCGTTGAGCAACCACACGATTCCAAGCTTGGCTGCTGGAACACTCAATCCAAATGGCATAGAAGCTGTCGGAAGCCTCGTCATAGCGAGATCTTACATTGAGTGTACGCCAATCGGAGATAGCAAGAAGTTGTCCGTTGTCAATAGAAAATCCGAGCTCACCGTTAGACTGCACATACACCATATAGGGATGCTCGCAGTTTTCATAGTAACGGTCGTCGTTCCACGACACCATCAAGCCACCACCGGCAACGGGATGTACATGCATAACAGTCCAAACAGGCACCGAGCCCCATCCGCCATTATAGATGCGGGTATCCTCGCTCCAAACAGAAGCACCTTCAAAGTCCATCTTACGAGCATAGAGCTCGCGAGAAGAGCCCTTGGAATAAAGCAAGATAACATTGTTGTTACCACCATCTACTACATAACAGTCTGAATAGGTAGTATTATCGTCATACAAGCGCACGTCTTCGGGATTCCACAACATCTCGCCATCGGCACTGATGCGTTGCAACTCGATACACCAATGGAAATAATTGGCAGGTTGAGTAGTGTGCGACCACGCAAAGACATAGCTACCATCGGTCATTTGGCACATGCTCATAAACGAACATTCCATATGCACCGTTTCACCTTCGAGCGTGATACCCTCTTCGCCCCAGATAAATTCGCCCTCGGGCGATATTTTGTACACGGTAAATCCTTCGCCTTCCAAACCTTGTCGATAGTCATAAATGGCAACGATGGCATTACCGTCGCGATCGACAAAGAGGAAATTGCCTACTGTAAGCCACGAACGCGATGCGTAGTCCGATACTTCGATAGGCTCTTCAAATGCGAAGTTACCGAGAGAGTCTATCAACTGCAAAGCCACAGTACAACCGCTATGCGACAATGAGCCATCCTCATTATCCACATGGAATGGGTGATAAACAGCCAACCACACACGACCATCGGGAGCGGCCTGAATATCGGTTGAGTAGTAGCCATCATCGGGCCAACCCAACATATTTATTGCGGGGTCGGAATTCCATTGACCCATTACAGATACACAGCTCATAACAGCTGCGACAATAAGCAGTAATGTTTTTTTCATATCGTTTTGTTTAAATTATATATCGAAATAGCTAATACTTGCGATTACTTATTCTTTGGGCGTTGAATTGCTATAGATTGGGACACCCCACCATAGCAATTCAACTACAAAAAGAATCTCTTTATTTCACCAATAATTTTACAGTTTCTACACCATGCGCAGTAGTGAGGGTAGCCACATAGATACCGGCAGGCACATTGGTAGCCCACTCTATATATTGACGACCGGCAGCCAACACACCGTCGAAGGGTGTAGCCACGAGAGCGCCATTGATATCGTAGATAGCGAGAGTAGCTTGTGTAGCTACGGCCATATCGGTAGCAAACATTGCCTCACCCTCTACAAGAGTAGCAAGAGCTACAAAAGTATTGTTTTCGTTGCGAACAGCTTCAACAGCAGCGCCTTCGGGCATACCCAAAGAGAAGTCGTAGTTGATGCGTTGCATGAGCAATTTATCAACCATTTCCTCATCTTCGTAAGAGCCACCATCGGTCCACTTGGCTACCCAATATTTGCCATCGATCATAGGAGTGGTTTGCAAGCCGCCTTTTTCGCTCACGCGCTCGCCCTTGGTAAACTCGCTCTCGCGACGAGCAGTAGTATCATTAACATTGACAGTAGTAACAAAAGCCTCAACATCGCCAAAAGTACCGGCATAGTTGCGCATGTAGAAGAAAGCTACTTCGTCATTGATAGCACTTTGCAACGAGAGATAGCCATAATATGTTTGCTCCATAGGCTTCAACTCAAGACCGGTATCGCCCCAGAGCAAGTCACCCTCTTTGCTGATGCGTTGCGCAACCACACGGTTCCAAGATTGACCCGAGCTTGCCTCATTCCATATAGCATAGAAACTGTCAGAAGCCTTGTCATAGAGGCATTTTACTTGCAAAGCACGCCAATCGTTCAAGCCCAAGAGCTGGCCATTGTCGATAGCAAATCCAAGTTCACCATTGTTCTTGACATAAGCCATATAGGGATGTTCGATTTCTTCATAGTAACGGTCGTCGTTCCAAGACAAGAGAAGACCACCGTCGCCCGAGGGATGTACATCGAGAAGGGTCCACATGGGAATAGAACCCCAACCACCATTATAGACGCGGGTATCTTCGCTCCATGCGGGAGTACCATCGAAATCTAATTTGCGAGCATACAATTCTTGAGTAGAGCCCTTGGCATAGAGAAGGATAACTTGGGCATTGCCGCCATCCACTACATAGGGATACATATAAGGAGTAGTCTTGTTGTACATACGCACTTCTTCGGGATCCCAAAGCATCTCACCCTCGGCGCTGATACGTTGCAACTCAATGCTGAAGTGGCCGGAATTGTCGGGTTGACAGCGCATCCACGCCAACACATAGCTACCATCGGAGATTTGGCACATGCTCATTCCGGCAACCAAGTCATACACTTTTTCGCCTTCGAGTGTGATACCATCTTCGCCCCAGAGGAACTCACCTTCGGGCGATACTTTATAGACGGTATAACCCTCCAAATATTCTTCGCCTTGTCGCCAGTCGTAAACAGCAACAATAGCATTACCATCGCGATCGACAAAGAGAAATTCGCCGACAGAAACCCATGTTCTCGAAGGATAATCCGACACAACGATAGGCTCTTCAAAACGGTTATATCCTGCAGAGTCTATGAGTTGTAAGGCAACAGACACATGACCATTGCGAGGTTGATTGACAGCCAACCATACGCTACCATCGGGACATATTTGCATGTCGGTAGAATAGAAATTCGCATCGGGCCAAGCCAATAAATTCACAGCGGGATTGCTGTTCCATTGTCCCATTGCATACACGCAACTCATAACGGCTGCAACTACAAGTAGTAAAGTCTTTTTCATACTCATGATTTTTATAAGGTTATTTGATTATTATTCTTATTGTTTTCACATCATTTGGGGTAGAAAGGGTGGCGAAGTATATACCCGAAGGCAGGTTTGTCGCACTCTCTACAATCTCACGGCCGGCGGGCAAGTTGCCATCAAAAGGAGTGGCAATGTGCACACCATTTATATTATAGAGAGAAATAGTAGCGGGAGTATAATCTTGCACATCGACAGCAAACACGAGCTTACCCTCGGCTTGTGCGAGAAGTGAAATCGTTGCATTGTCCGACGACTCGACTTGCTCTACTGCCGCACCTTCGGGATTGCCCACCGTGCCATCATAATTGGCACGATTGAGGTAGAGTCGTTTATAATCGGGGTTGCTCTCTGTGCCGCGATCGTCCCAGCCAAACACCCAAGAGCCATTGGGCAACATATCGGTCACTTGTATCTCGTTTTTCTCGGTGGGCGCAAGCGTATCGGTGAGCACACGACTCTTGTCCCAGAGCATATCGCCGGTGTGAGTGTCCAAGATTTGCATGCACACATCTATATTGCCATACGATAGAGAATTGCGACGCATAAAGAAGGTAGCAATCTCGCCATCGTGTGCCGTGCGGAGGTGAAGATCGCCATACGACACATGGTCGGCAAAGTCTTCGATAACCCTACCCTCTTCGCCCCAGAGCAAATCGCCGTCTTTCGAGATACTTTGTGCTACGACTCTATAATCGCCTTGTCCCAGAGTAGCCTCGCGCCACAATGCAATGAAAGTGTCGCTGTGCGGGTCGTAGGTGCAAGTAGTAGAGAGCGCACGGTAGCCCGAGTAAGAGAGTCTTTGGCCACCATTGCCGGCCGAAAATCCCAACTCGCCATTGGGCTTGACATAGGCCATATATATCGACTCGACACCCTCGTTGTAGCGGTCGTCATACCATGTAACAATGACACCGCCATCGCCCGAAGGTTCTACGTCCATCACGCCCCAGAGAGGAGTATTGAGGAAACCACCATTGTAAATGCGGGTATCTTCGCTCCATACGGGAGTGCCATCAAAATCTATTTTGCGAGCATAGAGGTCGTTGTTGGAGCCGCGAGTATATACCACTATACATTGTCCCTTGCCGGCATCGACAACAAAAGTCCAGAAATAGGTTACTTTTTGTTGCTTATCGGTGAGGCGGGTTTCTTGTGCATCCCACAACAGCTCGCCCTCGGCACTGACACGTTGCATATCTATCGAGAAAAGCACCTCGTCATCGTCGCAATGTGTCCAAGTGAATACATAGCTGCCATCGCTCAACTGGGTAATGCCCATACAGGCATTGATGTGACTGCCTTGACCGCCATCGATCGAAACACCATCTTCGCCCCATAGCATTTCGCCGGTTTGCGAAATTTTATAGGCAGTGAAATTGCCATGATCGGTGCCCGAGGGAGCATGACGCAAGTCTGACACCACAACGATGGCATTGCCCTCTCTATCGACAAAAAGGTTGTTATTGACATATCCGGTAAGGCGGTCGGGGTAGTCGGACACCAACATGGGCCACTCACCCAATAGCGCAACGCCTGTCGAGTCGTACAACTGCACATAGTGAGTATCGCCTACATAGTTTACCCACATCCAAGTGTTACCTTCGGGAGTGGCTTGCATGTCGTAGGAGAAGAAATACTCATCTTCGGTGTTAAACCAAAGAGGCTCTGCGACGCTGTTGCCCCATTGAGCAAGGGCAACAGTCGCATATATTGTACAGATGAACAGGGCTACTTTACGCATGACGGATATAGATATCAATTCATTAGTAAACAACTACTTTTTCTACTTGGCGCAATGTGTCGGAAGTAACCTCAACAACATATATACCGTTGGCGGCAACAGGCACATAAGTTGTTTGAGTAGCAGCAGCGGCATATACACATTGACCTGCGGCATTGTAAACGGCTACATTGTAAACATCACCGGTATTGGCCACAATCTCCACAGCGGCCTCGGCCTTGTTATAGGTTATTTCGAATGACTTATCGGCATCGATAGTACCTACCGAAGCAGGAAGTGTAGTGGTGAAGAATGTGCGAGCACCATGGTTGCGAATGTCGAGCATTTGCGACATCAACTTGCCATTGCTATTGTATATCTTGACAGTACCGCGGGGACTATAAATACCATCGCCCCAAGCATCGGTAATCTCAATGCAATATACCTTGCCATCTTCGAGTTCAATCTCCTCGGTAACCTCGGTAACAGCACCTGTGGCATAGGGGCCAAACTCATGAACTATATTACCATCGGCATCCTTGATGAGGTAGCGGTTGTCACCGGCAAACTTGTCGGTCTTGATGACAAACTTGTTTTTGGGAGTAGTTTCGATAGGATCTTGGAAAGTACCCTCGATAGAGTTGCCGTCATACAAGGAATAATTGATACCACCCAATTTGATGGTAAAGTCGTTGGCGGCTTTCAAAAGATGATTTTGTGTAAAGGGCACTCTGATGAGAGTAGTAGAGCGTGCGGGAGCAAGACCTACCCACTCGGTCAAGTAGAGTTGGTCGTTGAGATATACATCAAAACCGGCCTCAACGATATCCTCGGTAGAATTGTTTGTAAGCAACACTTCGTAGTAGTTATAGCCATAAGTTCCCGAAATGGGGATGAGAGGCTCTGAAATCTCGGCATTCATAGAAATAACGAGGCCGGGATAGTTGGGGCGAGCACTTTCGACATTGAGGACATCCTCTTTATCCTTGGTTACAAAGGCAACAACCTCAAAGTTGGCAGCATTGGTAGCAACGCCATTGATGTCGGCAGGCACCTCATACACATATTGTTTACGGAAGAAATCGCCGGCCTTGCACGATGTGATGGTATCGCCCCAGATAGGAGTGATGTAGTCGCGCAACACATGATTGTGGATATAGAAATTACCGGCCGAGCCACCATTTTGAGGGCCAAAAATACCACTTTGAGCAATGAGAACGTTGAGAGCATTGAATGTTGCATCGACATCGGCTGTATAATAGCCCTCGACATTGACAGTGAGCATGTGGGTGTCGGGGTCGTAGGCACTGCCCACCCACAAATTGACGGGAGCATCCTCGGCACTGAAATTGCGTGCAAACTCAACCCACACAGCGCGAGAAACCATTGTTTGCTCTTGACCTTCGACATAGCGACGGTTTACCAAGCCACAGGGATAACCCATTGAATTGGCATCGAAGAAATTATTGAGAGAGTCACCCTCGGCAGTGCGGAAATCGGGCTCTTCGGGGAAGGGCACTGCATAGTGTCCGGCATGGATAGCAACAGCATGTATCTTCTCGCCTTGAGCCTTTTGCATTTCATTTATCATATCATGTGCATCGGGGCAGTTGCCACAGTGAATACCGGTAAAGTCTTCGATAAAGATATTTTTCTTTTGTACCTCTTTCGATACATTACATTCGGTGGTATTGAAGAAGATGCGAGCGCCATTACTCATTACACTCTCTGCTTCGAGCATAAGGTTGTCATTGATATCATAGAGCTTGATGTAACCATTATATATACCATTGGCCCAAGAGTCGGTAATCTCAAAGCAATAGCGAGTGTTGGGTTGCAAGAAAGCAAGCTCCTTAATGACAAGATATTGACCGGGTTCATAGGGACCAAACTCATAAACGACATTGCCATCCATATCCTTGATATAGAAGCGGTTTTCGTCCACAAATTCGTCAATATAAAATTCGATTTTAGCTGCGGGAGTTACATCTACAGGGGCACTGAAACGATCGGTAATAGAATTACCCTTATATTCGGTACCATTGAGAGATTTGAGCGTGATGGTGTATCGGTTACCCGAAGCCTTCATATTGGTAGTAACATCGTAAGGTATTCTCACAGTAGCGGTAGAACGAGGAGCAACAACACCGGTCCACTCAACATCCGAATTTTTGCCATTGAAAGAAACTTTAAAGGTAGCCGAAGTAATCTCTTCGGTAGAGCGGTTGTTAAGCTCTATATCAAAATAGTCAAAACCATACACACCACTGATGGGTATCATAGGTTGAGCAATATCGGCAGCAAGAGGCAACTCAACGCCCTCACATGCAACATGACAACCTGTAACATTGAGAATATTCTCGTTACTCTCGGCCATAAAGGCTACAATCTCAAGCTCTGCGGGATTTACAGGCACTTCCTTGATATCTGCGGGAACATTATATGTATATTGTTTTGAAAAGAAATCACCTCTCTTACATGTAGTAATAGTATCGCCCCAAGTAGAAGTCAAGAAGGCACGGGCCATGTGCTTGTGGATATATTCACTACCCATACCACCACCCGACTGCGGGCCTACGATGTTATTTTCGGTAACAACGACATTGAGCATATTGAAGTCGGCCTCTACATCGGCTGTATAATAACCCTCAACATCCACTGTCAATATTCCGGTAGCAGCATCGTAACGAGCATCCACCCACAAATTGACAGGAGCCATAGTTTCGGTCTCCATGCGGGCAATGGTACCCCACGAATTGCGGCTGACAACAATCATATCTTCAAAGCGCTGACGATTGATCATACCGGCAGGATAACCCGAAATTTCAAAATAATTATTGATTTCTATACCTTCGGCAATGCGAAAATCGGGCTCATCGCTATTGGGCACCGAGAATGAGCCGGCATGAATAGCAACAGCATACACATTGTCGGGCTGTGCCTTCATCAAATCGGCCACGATTTTATGAGCTTGAGGACAATAGCCGCAATGAATACCGGTAAACTCCTCAATGAGCACTTTTTTATTCTCTACTTCGGTAGATACATGACGCTCGGCCTGACAAACTCCGGCTAAAAGCATCATTAGGAAAACAAGATGTAAATTCTTTTTCATAAACTATCGGTTTTCTGTGTTTTTTAATTGACACAAATTTATCAATTTTGAAAATCCCATCCCCGACATTTACCATTGTTTTACTACTGCATACTTTGCCATACAATGCAATTAACTACTGCATATATATTTATTTCATTGATTTTATGTTATTTATATTACTGTTTTAGTTTTATTTATTGTGATATTTTTTTATTTTTTGATGCTATTTTGTGCATTTAATGCAATAATTATTATCTTTGCAACAGGAAAATTCATCAAATATACTATACTAAATGGCAAACAAAAAACATAAAACATGGTTGATAAATATTGTGGCATTTCTCGCACTTGTGCTCAACACGACATATATCGAGGCGTCCACAAGAGATACCATGCAACTAAATATACTGAACAAAGCGCAAGAACTTATAGATACTATCGACCAAAATAGCAAAATAATACACCATAAAATAGACAGCCTGAAAGGAGAGAAATCAATTTCGGACAGTACATTTACCAAATTCTTGACAATAGATGTTGCAAATTACTTCAAAGAGTCGTCGCAACAATCCAATGCCATAGAAATACTCTCGGCCACAACCGAATTAATGGAAAAACGCTACAACGACGGCAAAATACTCCTTTCGCTATATCTGCCATTGGGTGCAGCGTTTGAAGAAGTGGGATTGTGGAGTACAGCGATGGACTACTACCACAAAGCCCTCGCAATAGCTCAAGCCAACAACTACCGAGGCGACTTGGCAAGAATATATAATAATATAGGTGTGGCATACTATAAAATAGACCTTGACGCTGCTATTGAATACTTCAACAAATCGCTTGAAATAAACAAAGTGACCGGCAACAAGCGGGAGCTGTATCTCAACTACAACAACCTTGCGGCCATACACGTAGAACAAGGCAAATATGACGAAGCTCTCGATTATGCCCTCATGGCCATACACATGATTGACAAGGAAGAGAACGCCGATATGTACTATTTTATGCAGTGCAATATAGGCTCTCTATACATTCAGGCCGGCAACTACAACATGGCTATTACCAACTTGGAAAACACTCGCAATTACTTCTCTCAACACAACCGACCCAACGAGCAGACGACCACAAACATACTACTTGCCGAAGCCTATAAAGAGGCCGGCAATATGGCCAAGTGTAACGAATTGATTACACACATAGAGAAAAACTTGGTAGATAGAATAAACAACGCAGAACTCGAAGCCGATGTTCGCACTACACTTGCCAACATTTTTGAAGAAAGAGGCGAATATAAGAAAGCATACCACAACCTGCAAATAGCCGCAATACTCAAAGACTCATTGCGACGAGCCAACGACGAGCTAAAGGTAAAAAACCTTGAAAAGATATACGAGAATGAGCAGAAATTAAGAGAGAACTCGATGATAATCAACAAATTGCAGTTGCGCAAAATGCAGTCGGACCGACAAATTATCATCGTCATCATTGCTCTACTCATTATCTGCATCGTATTTATCTTTTTCATCATACGCACCCGCATGAAAGACAAGCTCATAAAGACCAATGCGATGCTTGCTCAACAAGAAAAGATATTGCAAGACAAGGAAATGGAGCTGCAACACATAAAGGAACAAGAGTTGAAGCGTGCAATAGACCAAAAAAATCGCGAGCTGTCGAGCTATGCCCTTTCTTATACCAAGGACAACGAATTTCTTGCCAATCTTACCGAAGAGCTCAAAACTCTTCTTCTTGAAATAAATCCTCGCGACAAAGAGCACAAGGAACACATACGCAACATCATCACTCAACTCAAGCAACACTACTCTACCGATAATTGGCAAGAATTTAAGTACTACTTTGAGCAGGTACACCCATCGTTCTACGACCGCCTCGATAGCATAAGCCCGGGTATGACACAACGACAAAAACGCCTGTGCGCCATGCTTTTTATCGGACTCAGTACCAAGGAAATTTCGTCTATAACATTTCGCGAAGTGCGCAGTATCGAGTCGGCCCGCAACCGACTACGCAAAAAGCTCGACATTCCCGAAGAGGAAACAATACAAGATTTTCTATCGCGCAAACTCGACCAAGAGAAATAATACACATAATATATATATATATATAGATAGATAGATAAGAAAAGCGAGGCGGTAATTGCACCGCCTCGCTTTTGCTATATAAGATTGTGTGTCTTATTTCACTTCCCAAGTATCGCCACTGAGTATATACTCGCGGAGCGACTTGAAGTTTTTCTTGGCCTTTACCTCCTCAACCTGACGAGTGAGCTCATCGGTATAGTTGGGAGCATCAACGTCACGAATAACACCAATAGCAAGAGGCAAATCATGACCATCCATCATGGCCAACATTTGGTGCATCACGTTATTGGGGTTCTTGGCATCGTGAACAAGAATATCGTCGATAGTGTATCCATCCTCGCCAATAGTTACAGCCTTGAGCAAGTAGCCATCGAGAACGAGACCGCGATTACCCTCCTTACCAAATATCATTTTCTCGCCATGACGAAGGTGTATAGTACGGTCGGCACGCACTTCCTTATCGGCAACATACGAGTGGATGTTGTGATTGAAGATGACACAGTTTTGAAGCACCTCACATACCGAAGTACCTTTGTGAGCAGCAGCGGCGGCAAGAATTTCTACTGTAGTAGCCATCTCAACGTCCAACGAGCGTGCAAAGAAAGTACCGCGGGCACCAAATACAAGTTCGGCAGGAATGAAGGGGTCTTCAACAGTACCATAAGGCGATGATTTTGTCACCGAACCTCTGTCGGTTGTAGGTGAATATTGACCCTTGGTAAGACCATAAATCTTGTTGTTCATCAACAAGATGTTGATGTCGATATTGCGACGCACCTCATGAATGAAGTGGTTACCACCAATGGCAAGACAGTCGCCATCACCCGACACTTGCCATACGGTAAGGGCGGGATTGGCCATCTTGACACCCGAAGCAATAGCACCACCACGACCATGAATGGTGTGGAAGCCATAGGTACCCATATAATAAGGTAGGCGCGAAGAGCAACCGATACCCGAGATTACTGCTGTATTGTGGGGAGCGACACCCACTTCGGCCATTGCTTTTTGCAAGGCATTAACGATAGCATGGTCGCCACAGCCGGGACACCAGCGCACATATTGATCGCTCTTAAAGTCTTGGGCTGTATATTTTTTGTTCTCTTCCATGATTACTTCTCAATTAATTGGGTGAAATGTTCTACCAACTCGGCCGAGCTGAAGGGCTGACCCTCTACCTTGTTATAACGCAAGAACTCGACACCGGGTATTTTACCTGCAAGGTACGATGCAAATTGACCATTGTTCAACTCGCATACCACAACCTTTTTGTAGCGACGTATAATCTCCTCGGCATTAGAGGGCAGCGGGTTGATGTAGTTAAAGTGAATCATTGCCACTTTCTTACCCTCTTTGCACATATCGGTTACGGCCGAATAGAGGTGACCATAAGTACCGCCCCATCCTACTACAAGGAGGTCTGAATCGGGTTCTCCCAAAACTTCGAGTTGAGGTATATCTTTAGCAACGTTATCAACCTTGGCCTGACGAGTAGCTACCATGAGAGCGTGGTTGGCGGGGTCGGTCGATATGGCACTTGTCTTGGCATCTTTCTCAAGACCACCGAGGCGGTGCATAAATCCTTCCATGCCGGGAACAGCCCAATAGCGCACTTGTGTTTCGGGGTTGCGCATGTAGGGTTTCCATCCCTCTTCGAGCATCTCGGGCTTAACATAGTTGGGATGTATCTCGGGATATTCATCCTCTTCGGGAATACGCCATGCAGTAGAGCCATTGGCAATGAAACCATCGGTGAGCAACACAACAGGAGTCATATGCTCAAGCGCTATCTTGGCAGCATTGAAAGCCATGTCGTAACAGTTGGCAGGAGTAGAAGCGGCAACAACTACCAAGGGGCTCTCACCATTGCGACCATAGAGGGCTTGCAAGAGGTCGGTTTGCTCGGTTTTGGTAGGAAGACCTGTCGAGGGACCACCACGTTGCACATCTATTATCACCAAGGGAAGCTCGGCCATTACTGCCAAGCCGATAGCCTCACTCTTGAGAGCAAGACCGGGACCCGAAGTAGAAGTAGCAGCCAAATTGCCGGCAAATGCGGCACCGATAGCCGAACATGCACCGGCTATCTCGTCCTCCATCTGAACAGCCTTCACGCCCAAATCTTTGCGTTTGGCAAGTTCATGGAGAACATCGGTAGCAGGAGTAATAGGATAGCTACCCAAGAAGAGAGGCAATCCGGCCTTCTCGGCAGCAGCTATAAGACCCCATGCTGTTGCTGTGTTACCATTAAGGTCGGTATATACGCCCTTGCGCACAGAGGCTGTCTCTACACGATAGGTCGATACCGAAGCATGTATGTTGTTACCATAATTATAACCATCGTTCAACACCTTGACATTGGCCTCGGCAATAGTAGGCTTCTTGGCAAACTTATGCGAGAGCATGTGTCCGGCTTGCGATACAGGGCGGTCGAAGAGCCAGCAAACAAGACCGAGAGCAAAGATGTTTTTGCAACGTACAATCGACTTAACATCAAGACCCGAGTCGGCAAGCGACTCTTTTGTAAGTGTTGTGATTGCCACCGACATTACTTGCGCAGGGTCTATGCCCAACTCGGCAATGGCATCGTTGGTTTGATAGAGAGCCTTTTGCAAGTCGGCCTCTTTAAACGAGTCGGTATCGATAATAACCACACCACCTTTTTTGAGGAATTGAATTTGAGTCTTCAATGCGGCGGGATTCATGGCTACCAACACATCGGCTTTGTCACCGGGTGTATATACGCCGTTACCTATATGTACTTGGAAACCCGACACGCCGCTTAAGGTGCCTTGCGGTGCGCGTATCTCTGCAGGATAGTCGGGGAATGTCGAAATCTCATTGCCTATGGCAGCCGAGATTGCTGAAAAGATGTTGCCTGCAAGTTGCATACCGTCGCCCGAGTCACCCGAGAAACGAACAACCACCTTATCCAGAACTTTCACCTTTGTTGATTCTGTCATTTCGTTGCTATTAGTTTGTAGATTAGGTTAACTACGCCTACGGACACTCCATAGGTCAGGTGCAAAGTTAATAATAATCGTGATTATAAGCCAAATATTTACAATAAAATTATCACAAAATATTTACTTCGTGTTTTTCTTGATTTGTTTTCAAAAAACCGTATTTTTGTATGGGTTTATTATTTTTCCATGCCTAATATTTACGAAATACACGACAACGAGTTGGGCACTATCGAGGTACACAGTAGCACAAGGGCGAGTCGTATCTCTTTCAAGGGTCGAATGGGGCGCATTATTGCCACTATTCCGGCTCGCAGCATCTGTCGTACCGAGTATCTGAAGGAGCTGATAGAGAAGCATCGAGCCGCACTCCACAGACTCTTGAAAAAATCGGCCTTGCGCCACGAAAGCTCGGCCTTGCACAATGGCAAAGAAATAAAAATACCCGAAACCACCCTATTGCTCCGTGCCGACTCGCAAGTGGGCAGAGGCCACGTCCGCACCCGACAAGAAGAGAATCATATCATCTTTTCGTACCACCCCGACGACCTGCTGCAAGAGCCATTCAGACAAGGCTTTGCCCGTTTTATCTTGCGCACCCTCACTCAACTATATGGTAGCCATCTGCAAGAGATGGTTGCCCAAGAAGCCTCCCGATGGGGAGTGCACCCCAAAGGAGTGCGCATTGGTCGCGGACAGCGCATATTGGGTCATTGTTCACGACAAGGCATCATCACCATATCGGCATTTGTATTACTACTGCCTCAACATCTGCGACAATATATCGTTTGTCACGAGCTGGCACACCTCACACACTTCAATCACAGTAGCCATTTTCACACATTGTGCAACCAATATTGTCATGGAAACGAGTCGGTTTGGGCAAGAGAACTGCGCAAATTTGCCTTTCCAATAAGTTTATAAATTGTAATATTTGCAAAATATACTTAATTTTCAGTACCATTACAAGCCTATTTGCAAGTTTTACGAGGAGATTACTTGCAACGAGTATAATAATGTACTATATTTGCACTCACCAAGATGTGGAGGGGGCAATGATGTCCCCTCGTTTTTTTCTTGATACAAAACCGTATGATAGACAAACAAATAGTTTATGACATCGTAGCCGAAGCACTTCAAGACAGCGACTGCTTTATAGTCGATGTCAATGTACGACCCGGCAACAACATCGTTGTAGAAATAGATAACAACGAGGGTATAGACATAGAGCAATGTGAGAAGCTACACCGCCACATAGAGTCGAAACTCGACCGCGATGTAGAGGATTACGAGTTGGAAGTAGGCTCGGCAGGTATTACATCGCCATTCAAAGTGGTGGCACAATACCGCAAAAACATTGGCAACGAGGTAGAAGTATTGAGTTGCGATGGTCGCAAATTGAGCGGCATACTCAAAGAGTGCGACGAAAACGCCTTTACACTCACCATCACCAAGAAGGTGAAACCCGAGGGTAGCAAGCGCAAAATAGAAGTGGAAGAAGACCTCCACTTTGCATACAATGAAGTAAAATACACTAAATATCTAATCAGATTTAAGTAAAATGGCAAAAAAAGTAGAAACCATCAGTATGGTAGATACGTTCTCTGAGTTTAAAGATCTCAAGAACATCGAAGTAACCACCATGATAAGCGTTTTGGAAGAGTCGTTCCGCAACGTGCTTGCCAAGATGTTTGGTACCGACGAGAACTTCGACGTAATCGTAAACCCCACCAAAGGCGACTTTGAGATATGGCGCAACCGCGAGATTGTAGAAGACGGCGAAGTAACCAATCCCAACATGCAAATCTCGTTGAGCGAGGCCAAAGCTATCGACCCCGACTTTGAAGTAGGTGAAGAGGTAACAGACGAAGTATTTTTTGAAAAATTCGGTCGCCGTGCCATCCTCAACCTTCGTCAAACATTGGCTTCAAAAATCCTCGACCTACAAAAAGATGCCCTCTACAATCGCTACAAAGACCGCATTGGCGAGTTGGTAAGTGCCGAGGTATATCAAATATGGAAAAAAGAGATGTTGCTCGTTGATGACGAGAACAACGAAATAATCCTCCCCAAAGAGGAGCAAATCCCCACCGACTTCTATCGCAAAGGCGACACCGCTCGCGCCATAGTTCTCGATGTAGAAAACAAGAACAACAACCCCAAGATTATTGTATCGCGCACATCCAACGACTTCTTGCGTCGCCTCTTTGAGCTCGAAGTGCCCGAGATACACGACGGCCTCATCCTCATCCGTGCCATTGCCCGCATACCCGGCGAGCGTGCCAAGATTGCCGTTGAGTCGTACGACGACCGTATCGACCCCGTAGGTGCATGTGTGGGTGTAAAAGGCTCTCGCATACATGGTATAGTACGCGAATTGCGCAACGAAAATATCGATGTTATCAACTACACATCCAACCCCTCACTCTTCATCCAACGTGCACTCAGCCCCGCCAAGATTGCCTCTATTGAGGTAGATGAAGAAAACAAGCGTGCATCGGTATATCTCAGCGACTCGAAAGAAGTATCACTCGCTATCGGTAAAAATGGTCTTAACATCCGCTTGGCCATGAAACTCACCGGTTATGAAATTGAGGTGTGCCGCTTGAAACAAGAAGGCGAAGAGAGCGTAGGCATCACTCTCGACAAATATAAAGGAGAGATTGATACAGCCGCCATCAACGCATTTATGGCAGCCGGATATACAACCGACCAACTCATACGCAACACATCGGCCGAAGAGTTGGCAAGCAAGGCAGGTCTTGATATAGACTTGGTAGAACAAATACAAAAATTCCTCAACGACGAGGAGGATGTATTCCTTGACGAATTTGCCAACGAGATTGACCAATGGGTTATCGATGCTCTCAAGAAAATGGGTTGCGATACTGCCAAACGCGTATTGGCACATTCACGCGAAGAACTTATCGACAAAGCCGATCTCGAAGAGGATACTGTCGATGAGGTTATCGAGATACTCAAAGCCGAGTTTGAGGATTAATGCCTCAAGCTCGACTCTTGCGCGAATGTTTACAGAAATTTATAACCATTAATTAAAGTCTATGTCAGTAAGGTTAAATAAAGTAGTTAGAGAATTAAACGTTGGTATCGACACCGTTGTCGGTTTCCTTCAAAAAAAGGGTATCGAGATTGACTCGGACCCCAATGCCAAAATCAGTGATGAGCAATATAACCTGCTCATCAAGGAGTTTGCACCCGATAAAATCTTGAAAAAAGAGTCGGATAACATCAGCATCGAAAGACAAAAACGTCCTGTCGTTGCCGAAAAACCCGCTACTCCTGCTCCCACCGTTGCTCCGGAAGCAGCCAAGCCCCGCATCCTCCGCACTATCGATTTGAACAGCAAGCCCTCTACTACCAAACCTACTGAACAAGCTCGCAAAGAGGAGCCCGCCAAGACGGTCGTAGAGCAACCCAAGCAAGAGCCCAAACAAGAGCCCAAGCAAGCTCCTGCACCCGCTCCTGCGCCTCAACAAGAGCAACCCAAGCAAGCTCCCAAACAAGAGGAGAAGAAAGAGCCCGTTGTTGAGGTAAAAGAAGCTCCGGTAGAGAAAAAACCCGAGCCCAAGGTAGCTCCCGAAGTAAAGGCAACACCTGAACAGAAGCCTGCTCCTGAGGTAAAAAAAGAGGAAGCCGCTCCCGCCACAGAGGAGAGCAAAAACGAAGTTTTCACTCTCGGTAGCGTTGCCGCTGCTCCCAAACCTCAAGTATTGGGTCGCATAGACCTCGATAGCATCAACCAACAAACACGCCCCAAAAAGAAATCGAAAGAGGAGCGTCGTAAAGAGCGTGAGGCCAAAGCCCCCAACAATGGCAACACCGGTGATGCTGCCGGCGCAAACAGCGAACGCAAAAAACGCAAGCGCATCAACAAAGACCGCATAGACATTGACAAGACAGCATCGACAATCGGTGCCAACCCCGAGCGCAAGAACAACCAACAAAACAACAATAACAACAATAACGGCAACAAGAAAAACGGCAAGCCCAATAAGCAACCCAAGCACCCCATCAAAGCCGAGGTAAACGAAGAGGACGTACAAAAACAAATCAAAGAAACCCTCGCTCGTCTTACTCAAAAAGGAGGCAAGAAGGGTGCCAAGTGGCGTAAAGAGAAACGTGAAGCATTCTCAAACCGCGAGCAAGAGCGTGCCGAACAAGAACTTGCCGACAGCAAGATACTCAAGCTCACAGAGTTTGTTACAGCCAACGACCTTGCATCTATGATGGATGTACCCATCAACAAGGTCATAGGTACTTGTATGAGTCTGGGCATCATGGTATCAATCAACCAACGCCTCGATGCCGAAACAATCAATATCGTTGCCGAAGAATTTGGTTTCCAAACCGAATATGTAAGTGCCGAAGTATCGGAAGCTATTGCCGAAGAGGAGGATAATCCCGACGAATTGATGCAACGTCCTCCCATCGTTACTGTCATGGGACACGTCGATCACGGTAAAACTTCGTTGCTCGACTACATACGCAACGCCAACGTTATCGCCGGTGAGGCCGGTGGTATCACACAACACATTGGTGCTTACAACGTGACTCTCGAAGATGGCCGTCACA
This sequence comes from Barnesiella sp., assembly GCA_045645425.1. GTDB lineage: Bacteria > Bacteroidota > Bacteroidia > Bacteroidales > Barnesiellaceae_A > Barnesiella_A. Next base: position 7,895 of record JAZRIS010000008.1, on the reverse strand, counting down.
TCACATTCCTCGACACTCCCGGTCACGAGGCATTTACCGCCATGCGTGCTCGCGGTGCCAAGATTACCGACATTGCCATCATCATCGTTGCCGCCGACGACAATGTGATGCCACAAACCGTCGAAGCCATCAACCACGCTTCGGCTGCCGGTGTTCCCATTGTATTTGCTATCAACAAGGTTGATAAGCCCGCCGCCAACCCCGACAAGATTAAAGAGTCGCTTGCCAGCATGAACTATCTCGTTGAGGAATGGGGTGGTAAGTATCAATCGCAAGATATTTCGGCCAAAAAAGGTACCGGTATCGACGAACTTCTCGAAAAAGTATTGCTCGAAGCCGAGTTGCTCGAACTCAAGGCCAACCCCAACCGTCGCGCTGTGGGTTCTATCATAGAATCGACACTCGACAAGGGTCGCGGATATGTCGCTACCGTAATGGTACAAAACGGTACATTGCGCATGGGCGACATCGTATTGGCCGGTACACATCATGGTCGCATCAAAGCAATGTTTAACGAGCGCAACCAACGCATACAAGAGGCCGGTCCCGCCGAGCCTGTTCTCATCTTGGGATTGGATGGAGCTCCCCAAGCCGGTGATACATTCAACGTAATGGCAACCGAACAAGAAGCTCGCGAAATAGCCAACAAACGCGAACAGTTGCAACGCGAACAAGGCTTGCGCACTCAAAAACTCCTTACCCTCGACGACATCGGTCGCCGCATAGCGGTAGGTGGCTTCCAAGAGTTGAATATCATCGTCAAAGGTGACGTGGACGGCTCTGTTGAGGCGCTGACCGACTCACTCATCAAGCTCTCTACCGAACAAATACAAGTAAACGTATTGCACAAGGCTGTGGGTCAAATCTCCGAGTCGGATATTATCCTTGCCGCTGCATCAAATGCTATCATCGTGGGCTTCCAAGTGCGTCCTTCTATGGCCGCTCGTCGCCTTGCCGAAAAAGAGGGTGTAGATGTACGCATGTACTCTATCATTTACGATGCCATCGAGCAAGTCAAAGCCGCTATGGAGGGTATGCTTGCACCCGAGATGCGCGAAGAGATTATCGGTACTGCCGAGGTGCGCGAGACATTCCACATATCGAAGGTGGGAACCATTGCCGGCTGTATTGTCAAAGAAGGCAAGTTGCGCCGCTCGGCCCGTGTACGCCTCATTCGCGACGGTATTGTTATTTACAGTGGCGAGCTGGGCTCTCTCAAGCGCTTCAAAGACGACGTCAAGGAGGTACTCACAGGCTACGAATGTGGCTTGAACATCACCAACTACAACGATGTGAAAGTGGGCGACCTTATAGAAGCATACGAAGAAGTTGAGGTGAAGAAAAACTTGTAATCTCAACGCAAAATCGAACATAAAAGGCTGTGCTGAAATAAATTGGCACAGCCTTTTTTACCACAGTCACCTTACAATAAAGCCCAACACAGTCGCTTCACTCCCGGCAACAACCCACCTCTCTACACAGCGACATAAATAGGAGCACACATTTATATATATTTATACTTCTTATAAAGAAGTATTGCCCGACAATGGCTTCTGTTTTAATAAAAAAAACAACAAGAGATTTTTTTGCTCTGATTTTTTATCTAATTTTGCGGCAATTTTGAAAATAATACGACACTCCATTTAGCTATGCAGAAAAATTTAGTTATCGTAGAGTCACCTGCCAAAGCCAAGACCATAGAAAAATTCTTGGGAAAAGACTATAAAGTTCTATCGAGCTATGGCCACATACGCGACTTGAAGAAGAAAGTATTCAGTATAGACATCGACAACAACTATACACCTATATACGAGATACCTGCCGACAAGAAAAAATTGGTAGAAACCCTGCGTGAGGAGGCATCAAAAGCCGAGACCGTGTGGTTGGCTTCCGATGAGGACCGCGAAGGAGAAGCTATCGCTTGGCACCTTGCCGAGGTACTCGAATTGGACCCTACCAAGACCAAACGCATTGTTTTTCACGAGATTACCCAAAATGCTATCTTGGAGGCTATCAAAAATCCTCGCACCATCGACATAGCTCGCGTAGATGCACAACAAGCACGCCGTGTTCTCGACCGCATTGTAGGATTTCAACTCTCGCCCGTATTGTGGAAAAAAGTTAAGCCCGCTCTCTCGGCCGGTCGTGTACAATCGGTTGCCGTAAGACTCATTGTCGAGCGCGAGCGCGAGATAGAGCAATTTCAGAGCGAAGCATCCTATCGCATCATTGCCGAATTTTCTACTCCCGACAATAATACGACATTCAAAGCCGAGCTCAACCGTCGCTTTAAAACCGAACAAGAGGCTCACGATTTCCTTGCCGCATGCAACGAGGCTCACTATACCATCAACGAGGTGTCGGTAAAACCGGCTCGCAAGACTCCAGCTCCCCCATTCACCACTTCAACATTGCAACAAGAGGCCGCTCGTAAACTCGGTTTTTCCGTAGCACAAACAATGTCGGTGGCTCAACGCCTATACGAGGGCGGACACATCACTTATATGCGTACCGACTCGGTCAATCTCTCTTCGTTGTGCATCAACACCACTCGCGACAAAATTCTCAGCACATTGGGCGACAAATATCTGCACATACGCAAGTACCCCAATAAGAGCAAGGGTGCACAAGAGGCTCACGAGGCCATTCGACCCACTTTCATATCAAACCAGACCATCGAAGGCAACCGACAAGAGCAACGCCTCTATGAATTGATATGGAAACGCACTATCGCATCTCAAATGAGCGATGCCGAAATAGAAAAAACCTCTATCGTTATCAACATTTCCAATCGCAACGAGCAATTTATTGCCTCCGGAGAGGTTATTACCTTTGATGGCTTCCTCAAGGTATATCTCGAAAGCAACGACGACGAGAATGACAACGAGATAAGCGACATGCTGCCCACAATGACACAGGGCGAGCACCCTATATGCCACAACATCACCGCAACCGAACGCTACACACAACATCCACCCCGTTACACCGAGGCCAGCTTGGTGCGCAAACTTGAGGAGTTGGGTATAGGACGTCCTTCGACTTATGCGCCCACCATCTCTACCATCCAACAACGCGAATACGTTGTAAAAGGCGATCGTCAAGGTACCGAGCGCTCATACAATATAATTACGCTTACATCCAAAGGTATCGCACAAAGCACCAAAAAAGAGATAGCCGGCGCCGAAAAGAGCAAACTGCTCCCTACCGATATAGGTATTGTTGTGAATGACTTCCTTACCGAATATTTCCCCAACATCCTCAACTACAACTTCACGGCCAATGTCGAAGAGAAGTTTGACGACATCGCCGGAGGCAACATCAGTTGGGTATCGGTAATCGACGACTTCTACACCGACTTCCGCCCCACTATCGAGGCCGCCAACTCATTGCGACTCGAGCACAAGGTAGGAGAACGCATATTGGGTGAAGACCCCAAAACCGGCCGCCCCGTTTCGGTGAAAATAGGTCGTTTCGGCCCCATCGTTCAGATAGGTTTGCCCAACGACGAGGAGAAACCCTTCTTTGCCTCATTGCTCAAGGAGCAATCTATGAACACTATCACCCTGCAAGAAGCTCTCAAACTCTTTGAGTTGCCCCGCACACTCGGCGATTTTGAAGAAAAAACCGTCGTTGTCAATAACGGAAAATTTGGCCCATACATTCGCCACGACAACAAGTTTATCTCTATTCCCAAGACCCTTTCTCCGCAAAGCATCACGCTCGAAGAGGCTATTGAGGTAATAGAACAAAAACGCCAAGACGACAACAATCGCCTCATCAAGCGATATGACGAAGATGCCGAATTGGAAGTACTCAACGGCCGATATGGAGCCTACATAGCATACAAGAAGAAAAACTACAAGCTACCCAAAGGCACCAATGCCGCCAATCTCAACTATCTCGATTGTATGACTATCATCAATGCCGCTAATGAAGAGGCTACAACAGAAAAACGCACAACTCGTCGCACATCCACCAAGAAAAAATAATCGTCATGAAGATCATTAATTTTTCAGAACACAATACCATTATCAACCAATTCATGAGCGAATTGCGCGATAAAAACATCCAACAAGACCGCATGCGCTTCCGTCGCAACTTGGAGCGCATAGGCGAGATAATGGCTTATGAGATAAGTCGCACACTCAATTACAGCACACAAGCCGTAACAACTCCGTTGGGTGTAAAAGAGATGAGCCTACCCGCCGACCATGTCGTATTGGCAACCATCCTGCGAGCCGGACTCGGTTTTCACCAAGGTTTTCTCTCCTATTTTGACAAAGCCGAGAACGCATTCATATCGGCCTACCGCAAGTACACCAACGAAACCGACTTTGATATACATGTCGAGTACATCGCATCACCCTCGCTCGATAACAAGGTAATGATACTTGCCGACCCCATGCTTGCAACAGGCAAATCTATGGAATTGTGTTACCGCGCCCTCTGCTCTTCAAAGGGCACCCCTTCCGTTACACATATCGCATCGGTCATTGCCAGCCAACAAGCCATTGAGTATGTCAAGCAAAACTTCCCCGAAAACACTGTTTTATGGGTTGCTGCCGTCGATGACACACTCAATTCTCATGGCTACATCATACCCGGATTGGGCGATGCCGGCGACCTCGCATACGGCGAGAAATAAGCCCGACTGCTCATCATCAACACAGCAAACGACACCTCCAAGCTCCTATCCCAACTTGGAGAGTGTTGTTATTTTTTTGCAAATCACAACCATTATGTAAAAAAATATTATATTTGCACTCTATAACAAATAGCGAATAATACTATGAGCGAAAGAAAACCTATTCACATTATTGAAGTTTCGGGTAAAAGAGCCCTTACCAAGTTCGCAACATTCCCTACCGACCACCTTTATAAAGACCATCCCTACTATGTTCCCAGCCTCATTGGTGACGTTACAGGGACTTTCAATCCCAAAGAAAATCCCGCATACGAGTTTTGCGAGAGTATCTGCTATATGGCCTATAAAGATGGTAAACCCGTAGGTCGCATAGCCGGCATCATCAACCACCGTCTTAATGAGCGCACCGGCAACAAGGAGGCGCGTTTTGGCTTCGTTGATTTTGTCGATGACAAAGATGTTAGTTGGGCACTCTTCAAGTTTGTTGAGGAGTGGGCACGTCGCAAAGGCATGACTTCAATGCACGGCCCATTGGGATTTTCCGATATGGACCCCGAAGGCCTCCTCGTTGAGGGTTTTGACCAAATGGGTACTTCGGTTACCATCTACAACCACCCCTATTATGTCGATCACATCGAGGCATTGGGCTACGAAAAAGAGAGCGATTGGGTAGAATTCAAGATACAGATACCCAAAGAAGTTCCCGAAAAACACCAACGCATCACCGACATAGTAAAGCGCAAATACAACTTGCGTGTCATCAAATATACCGATGCCAATAAGCTCATCAAAGACTATGGACAAAAGATGTTTGAGCTTATCAACATAGCATACGACCAACTATATGGCTACTGCCCCCTCTCACAACGTCAAATAGACTATTACATCAAGATGTACATCCCCATGATACGCTTGGAAAATGTACCCTTGATTGTCGATGAGAACAACGAGTTGATAGGTGTAGGTATCACCATCCCCTCGTTGGTACAAGCCTTGCGCAAGTCGCGCGGTCGCATGTTCCCCTTCGGTTTCATTCACCTGCTCAAGGCTCTCAAATGCCACAATGACGTTGTAGAGATGCTGCTCGTTGCCGTACGCCCCGACTATCAAAGCAAGGGTGTCAATGCCTTGCTCTTTGCCGACCTCATACCCGTGTTTAACAAAAACGGATATACCTATGCCGAGAGCAATCCCGAGCTTGAAGACAACAATAAGGTGCAAGCTCAATGGCAATACTTCGAGCGCGAACAACACCGTCGTCGCAGAGCATATTGCAAGAAATTATAATTGACTACATACTTATTAATTCACATTCGAGTTTATGCAAATAAATCTTGATTTCCTTAAAAACGGCTTCGACTTCCAACCGAAGCTGTTTTCTATGTTACGCGACTACAATCGTCAGCGTTTCATGAAAGACCTCATGGCAGGTATCATCGTGGGTATTGTAGCCCTACCTTTGGCTATTGCCTTTGGTATTGCATCGGGCGTTAGCCCCGAAAAAGGTCTTATTACAGCCATCATCGGTGGTTTCCTCGTATCTTTTTTGGGCGGTAACAGCGTGCAAATCGGTGGCCCAACAGGTGCTTTTATCGTTATTGTTTATGGCATCATAGAGACTTATGGCCTCGAAGGTCTTGCCATAGCCACTTTCATTGCCGGACTTATGCTGGTACTCATGGGTGTATTCAAGTTGGGTACTATCATCAAGTTTATCCCCTATCCTATCGTTGTGGGATTTACCAGCGGTATCGCCCTCACTATCTTTGCCACTCAGGTCAAAGACCTATTCGGACTCACCATGGAGAGCGTTCCCGCCGACTTCGTTTCTAAATGGATAGCCTACTTTGGCGCTTTCGACACAATTAATTGGGTTTCTACTGCCGTAGGTATAGGCAGTATTGTACTCATTGCTCTCTCACCCCGCATATCCAAGAAGATACCCGGCTCATTGTTGGCTATCATCATCATGACTCTTTTGGTATATTTGTGTCGCGTGGTTTTCCACATCGAGGCCTTTGCCAATGTTGAGACTATTGGCGACCGCTTTGAGATAAATGCCGCCATGCCCGCACCCCAAGGCTTGACAATCAACATGGAGTCTATATCGGCTCTCATGTCGCCGGCCTTCACCATTGCCATGCTCGGCGCCATCGAGTCGTTGCTGTCGGCTACCGTTGCCGATGGCGTTACCGGCGACCGCACCAATAACAACACCGAACTTATTGCTCAAGGTGCTGCCAATATGGTTGTTCCCTTCTTTGGTGGTATCCCCGTTACAGGCGCTATCGCCCGCACAATGACCAACATCAACAATGGCGGCCGCACACCCATCGCCGGTATCATACACGCCGTTGTGTTGTTGCTCATCCTGCTATTCCTCGCACCCCTCACCAAGCACATACCCATGTCATGCTTGGCAGGTGTATTGGTAATGGTATCGTACAACATGTTTGGCGTGCGCACCGTACAGAGCATGTTCAAAAATCCCAAGAGCGACATTTCGGTACTTGTTCTCACCTTCTTGCTCACCGTGCTCTTCAACCTCACCATCGCTATCGAGATAGGCTTGCTATTGGCAGTTGTACTCTTCTTGCGTCGTGTATCGGAGAGTGTCGATATATCGGTGGCACGCGACCACCTCGACATAGCACAAGGTACCGAAACCGTTGTTCACGAAGAATTGGATATACCTCACGAAGTAGAGGTTTACGAAATCAATGGTCCGTTCTTCTTTGGTGTCGCTACGAAGTTCGACGAAATGATGATAAACATCAAGGACAAACCCCAAGTACGCATCATCCGCATGCGTCGCGTACCGTTTGTCGATTCTACCGGTCTGCACAACCTCGAAACCCTCATCGCAGCATCACGCAAAGAGGGCATCGACATCATCTTGTCGGGTGTAAATCCCAATGTTCACACCACACTTGTCAATGCCGGCATCGACAAGATTATAGGCGAAGACCACATTTACGATCATATCACCAAAGCTATCACCAAAGCTCGTGAGATAATCAAATAACACAAATACACACAAACCTAACAAGAAAGTGGCTGTGCCCCAATTTTGGAGTACAGCCACTTTTATTTTGCAGGTAACCTTCTGCTCCTCTGTGTGCCGAAGGCATATAGGGGAAGTGGTGCGTTACACCGCACCGGAGGGGTTAAAAGAAATATCGGAGTGGTTAAAAAATAATGTTTGGGTGGTTAAAAGATAGTATCATGTGATTTCTCAACCCCTACCCAC
>JAZRIS010000007.1:0-124431 GCA_045645425.1 Barnesiella sp. | reverse complement strand
TTGATTGAACTTTCTTCTTAGACATATTATCACTTTGTTTTATTTATCAAATCTTGTACATCAACCTCCAATAATGTTGCAATTTTCACAAGTGTAGCCAGATCCGGTTGAGCCACATTTGAACACCACTTAGATACTGTTGACGGATTCTTATCTAATTGTTCTGCCAACCATTTGCCTGTACGTTTCTTTTCTACAAGCACTATTTTAAGACGATTTATATCCTCCATTATAATCAATCTATTGAATTTAACGCAAAGGTATTTATTTTATTGAGAACATAAGAATATTTGCCCAAGAAAAATTTTCAACTTACTAATTCTTCCGACTTCGGAGGGAGAAGTTCGCGGAATGCGGCAAGGTTTTCGGGAGTAACCTGAAAGGTTTTGAGTTACTCAAAACATACCTTGCCATGTTCCGGCGAACATCAAGTTTGAAGCGGCTCAATTCATTTCGAGCGGCTGAAAACATACCTTGCAGTGTTCTGAAGAACACAAGCCTGAAGTTTCAGTTCATAATTTATAAATGGCAGGATTGCCATAGCATCGACAAGTAATGTGGCGGTTTGACAAGCTTGTGTGCAATAAGACCGTATAGCTCGCATGCGTGCCTGCCGTATAGCCGGCAGGTCGGCAGACCGACCGGTCTGTGGCAAATACAGAATTACTGCTTCTTGTTTCTTTGAGGAAGGGATTCTTCCTCCTAAAAAAAGAAACGGATAGTAAAGCCATCAATGCTCTGCCATCCGTCTGAATTTCTTGTTTCCCATCGGTCGGTCATCTCCTCTATGGGTACTTTATGTGTGCGGACTTGAAAGATGCAAGTTTTTTCGGATCAATACTCTCGAAGTATGAGAGGAAGATTGTTCCGAAAACGGCTTGCCGCTTGAACTTGCAGATTTCAGATAATGTTCGCACATACCTTTGTGCCCATTGAGGAATGAATGTATGATGGGAATATCATACAGAGGTGCATATGAATGTAACATCACCCCCTCATCTATACGCATTTAGTTATGTCCATACTTATTTTCATTCATACATTCGTGCGTACGCACATTCAAAAACAGTATGCCTTTTTGGGGCTTGGCAGTGAGTTTATTCATTACACACTCTTTTACCCTGTAAGCTCCCAATGTATCCAAACGAAACGATAAACCAATAATCATCGGGAGTGCATAAACATCTGTGCTTATTCCATTAGATAATTTGATACACCTTTGCACCTCGCATTCATCAAGGATTCCGCTTTTGTATATGGCTTTGATATTGGCTTTCAATGTCGGATACATAATACCGAATAGTTCTATCAGTTCGTTTGTACTCATCCAAATGTTGTTGGATATATTAGGGAAATGAATTGTACCGTATTCGTCCATTGTTATGATATTTCTTTCTGTTTTCATATTGGTCCCGTTTTGAGTGGTTATTAAATGGCTTTACAGATAAAATTTTCCATCGATTCTATCTGCTTGGATAGATTTTCGATGTCATTGCTTACCTTCTCGGCTGTAATCTTCGCATAGATTTGAGTGCTTCGTATGCTTGTATGTCCCATAAGTTTGGATAGTGTTTCAATGGGTACACCATTGGATAAGCAAATGGTCGTTGCATAGCTGTGTCTGCTTTGATGCCAGCAGACGTTCTTGTTGATTCCGCATAATTTGGCAACCGCTTTAATCCCATGTCGGCAATTGGCATAACAAGGTACGGGCAACAGTTTTTTGCCATCTGCCATTCCGCTGTACTTCTCAATGATATGTTTGGCTGTATCAAGTAATCGAATATTTGTTTCAGTTCCCGTCTTTTGACGATTGGTCTTAATCCATAAATGTCCATCGAATGATGTCTGCAAATGGTCGGTGGTGAGATTATACATATCCCTCCAACTGAGTCCGCTGAAACAACAGAAGATAAAAAGGTCTCTAATCAGTTCGTAGCTTTTCTTCTTGAAAGTACCATTGATTAGCATTGTGATTTCTTCTTTGGTTAAGAATCCTCTTTTGGTTTCTTCCTTTGTAATACGATAAGCATAAAACGGGTCACGCTGCAACCAACCGTTATTGATGGCTGTATATATGATACTGCGAAACGGCATCATATATGACCATACGGTATTGGTACAATGATTCTTCTCAGTACGGAGGAACAACTCAAAGTCGGTGATGAATGCAGGGGACAGCTCACGCAAGGCAATATCACTTACCTCGTAGCGATGCTTTATGAACTCTTCCAAATGGTTGCAAACGGTGCAATACTTCCAATAACTGCGTTGGCTTTTCATTTTGCCTACTTGTTTGGCATAATCCTCATTGTGCTGTCGGAATACGGCAAGCAGAGTTTTATGGTTTTGCCCCATACCCAAGAATGCGTTTCTTACTTTTTCTGCCGACACATAACCATCCCTATCAATAATTTCCTGATAAGCCTTATTGATGCCGACACGAATTTTATCCAACATTCGGTTGGCTTCCTGTGCAACAATGCTTCTTCCCGACATTCTGCCAAGGTTGACATTCCATAACTTTTCTTCTACATCCAATTTGCAACTGAATTGGGAAACCTTGCCGTTTACGGTGATGCGACACATCACAGGCACAAGCCCATTCTTCTTCGGGGCATTGCGTTTGAGATAGAATAATACTCTGAAAGTGCTTCTGCTCATAACTCTACTTTTTTTGATTACAAAATTATTTCTTGTAGAGTTGAGTGACGGTAAGCAGAACACAGCGTATCGGTGCAAAAGAATCAGTCGAAACGAAACAGGAACGAAGATATTAGAAACGTCGCTATATTTGCGACCGAAATCGCTTAACAAGTATTGCTATTCAATCTGTTACAGCAATCAAGAAAACCTTTCTAAGTCAAGATTCAAAGTAATGAGATAGTAACGAAACTCCGGCATTTCTTGGCTTTTTATTGGCATTCAATGACACTGCGACATTTTGGCAAATACTGTTAAATCGCTAACAGACAACATTCTTTCCCCGTTTTACACTCACTTTCGTTTCTTTGTTGTATCTTTGCAGTTGAAGTAATAAAAAAACAATAAAAATGAAACGCATATTTACCTTCACGCTTATCTCAATGGGTATTCTCGCCATGACCTCATGCCGAGGCAATTACGAGGCTACTCAAAAGGCCTATCAAAAGGCAATGGAGGCAGCAGTAGATCGCCCAACAATCACTCCCGATATTCCGGCCGACGATGCTATCACCGAGATACAACCCATGGCAAACAGCAGTACCGAGGCACGAGAGCGCAGCGAGAGTGTCAAGGTGTTGGATGATATGGAGATAAATCGTTACAGCGTGGTTGTGGGTAGCTACAAGCAACAAACCAACGCATCGGGTATGCGCGACCGACTCAAAGCCGATGGCTACAATGCATGCATTGCGCAGAATGCACAAGGTATGTTTCGTGTCATAGCTTGCAGTTTTGCCACACGAGAGGAAGCTATAAAAGCTCGCATCGAGCTCATACAACGTTACCCATCGTCGTACATAGGCAATCCGTGGTTGCTTGTGCAAAAATAAATAAGCTACACACGCATGCCCATTTAATGCCTCGCAACGAATGAGCATAAGAGAGAATAACGATTTTTATCAACATCTATATAATTTATATTCATAAGTTACGTTTATAATATACAGCTGTCACGATTGTCAGATGTATTTTGTGATAAAAGAGAATGAAATATATAGGCCACATTATCATAATCCTCATTATTCTTGTCATATCGCCCCTGTGCGTATATGCGCAAGAAGGTCGTACGTCATACGATTTTATGAACATAACTCCGTCGGCGCATGCCTTTGCTCTGGGAGGCAACAATATTTCTATTATAGAGGAAGATATAACGTTGATAGAGAACAATCCGGCATTGTTGGGCCCCGAAATGCACTTGAAATGGGGCTTCAACTATATGATGTATGTTGCGGGCATACATTTTGCAGGTACCACATTTGGCATAGCCACCTCCGATAGAGGAGCATTTGCCGCCGGCATACAATACTATGGCTATGGGTCGATGCCGCTGATGGATGAAACCGGCCAACAGTTGGGACAATTCAACCCACAAGACATACAGGTACAATGCACCTACTCGCACGACTTTGTCGAAGGCTTGCGAGGTGGTATCAAGCTCAAATTTGTATATTCCAATTATGAGCAATATACCGGCATGGCCCTTGCAGCCGACTTGGGACTTAACTACTACAATGCCGAGAATGAATACTCTCTATCGCTGGTGGGTCGCAACTTGGGAGGACAACTCAAACGATTTGCCAACACCTATGGCGATCTGCCCATGGACTTGCAATTTGGATATAGTCAAATCATCAAGGACACCCCCATACGCATCTCTATCACTGCACACGACCTGTGGAGATGGAAGATACCCTACCCTACCACCACCGAAAACAGCAACAATATAGTCGTAAACGACAACTTCTTTGAGCATTTCTTTCGCCACCTTATATTTGGTGCCGAATACTTGTTCAGCAACAACTTCTACATAGGACTTGGATATAACTACAAGGCAGCGAGCGACATGCGCACCGACAATCGCAATATAATATCGGGATTTAGCATAGGAGCCGGCCTGAAGGTAAAGATGTTTGCGTTTGATGTTGCAGTATCGAGCCACCATACAGGAGGTACCACTCTAATGCTCAATCTATCAACAAGTCTTAGTGAATTTGCACGATAAAAACCAACTATCACAATATGACTAACAAACCACTCATTACTATAGCCATAGACGGCTTTTCGTCATGTGGCAAAAGCACAATGGCCAAGGAGCTGGCACGTCGCATTGGTTACATCTACATCGATAGCGGTGCCATGTATCGTGCGGTAACATTATATTGCCTGCAAAACAATCTCATAGCCGACAATCGTGTAGATTGCAATGCGTTGAAATCGGCCATGGATGCGATAAGGATAACCTTTGCCAACAACCCGGCTACCGACAAGCAAGAAACATACCTCAACGGCGTGTGTGTAGAAAAAGAGATACGCTCGATGCAGGTTTCGCAAAATGTGAGCATTGTGAGTCAGATAGACTTTGTTCGTCAAGCACTCGTAGCCCAACAGCGCGCTATGGGTGCAGCCAAGGGCATAGTAATGGACGGACGAGATATAGGTACCGCTGTATTTCCCGATGCCGAGTTGAAGATATATGTGACAGCCTCGGCACGAGTGAGAGCCGAACGCCGTGCCGCCGAGATGCAAGATGCCGATATAGATGCAATAGAGCGCAACATAGCCATGCGCGACGAGATGGATATGAGTCGCGCAATAAGTCCGTTGCGCAAGGCACACGATGCAATAGAACTCGACAACTCACACATGAGTATAGATGAGCAAAACGCATGGTTGATGGCTCGCTATAACGAAGTAACCGAACGCATAAAACAACAATAAGCCATGGCACAAGTAGAAATAGATACCAACTCGGGATTTTGCAACGGAGTTGTACGCGCCATACAAGCTGCCGAACAGGAGCTTGAAAAAGGAGAACAACTATATTGCCTCGGCGACATTGTACACAATAGCAACGAGGTAGAGCGCTTGCGTGCCAAGGGACTTATAACCATCAACCACGACGAGTTGCGCCAACTACGCAATGCCAAAGTGTTGTTGCGAGCCCACGGCGAGCCCCCCGAAACATATCGTATTGCACAAGAGAACAACATAGAAATCATAGATGCCACTTGTCCCGTCGTATTGCAGTTGCAACGTAAAATCAAAAAAAGTTACGACACACGTTGCGACAATAAAGACCAGATACTGATATATGGCAAGGTGGGACATGCCGAGGTAAACGGCTTGGTGGGACAAACCAATGGAGAAGCAATCGTCTTGGAAACATCGGACGACCTTGAGAAGGTCGATTTTTCTCGTCGCATTACCCTCTATTCGCAAACAACCAAGTCGGTACAACACTTTGCCGAAATGGTACAAACCATCCAAGAACGTACAGACAAAGACAAATTTGAGTGGCACGACACGATATGTCGTCAAGTAGCCAATCGCATACCCAACATACGCGAATTTGCACGCACGCACGACCTTGTGCTATTTGTGTGTGGTAAAAAGAGCAGCAACGGCAAGGTACTCTACGAAGAGTGTCGCTCGGTCAATGAAAATACACACTTGGTATCGGACATTGAAGAACTCAATCCCGCATGGCTCGAAGGCAAGAGCAACATAGGCATCTGTGGAGCTACCTCTACCCCACGCTGGCTCATGACACAATTTCAAGCTCGCATTGAAGAGATAATAGCACAATAACAACAAAGGCAGGGTGCAAAAAATGGTTACCATTTATCTACCCTGCCTTATTTACATGATTATGTATAGAATTATTTCTATATAAAGAAGGTATAACTTCTATATACCCATCATAGTTTTTTGTTTCGCTCGTCTTGCAATTCAATAATTTCAAGATCGCTGAAATTGCCATTATCAATAACCAGCCGCACCAATGTGCGCACTTTATGAAATCCGTACATACCGGCAGCACCGGGATTGATATGCAGGCAGTCGAGAGTCTTGTCATACATCACTTTTGTAATATGTGAGTGGCCCGAAATAAAGAGTTTGGGAGGGTTGCGATATATCTCGGGTACAACCTCCCGTGCATATTTGCCGGGATAACCGCCAATGTGTGTCATCCACACTGTTACACCCTCTATATCAAATCGTTGATGTTGTTTTGTGCGTATGCGAATGGTACTACCGTCAATATTTCCAAAGACCGCTCGCACGGGTTTGAGAGCCTCCAACTTCTCCAACACCTCAACACTGCCTATATCGCCGGCATGCCATATCTCGTCGCAATCGGCAAAGTAACGGGCGTAACGATCATCCCAATAAGCATGAGTGTCGGAGAGTATTCCTATTCGCTTCATAATAGACAAAATTGATATTTTACAATGCAAACATACAAAATAAATAAGATTATAAAAATCTTTATCTTCACTATATTTGTATATTATTCACCTCAACATTATCTTTGCAGAGAATAAGAAAAAAATCTATGAAAAAGATTTGTGTAATCACAATGGTGCGTAACGATGAGTTCTATCTGCGTAAGTGGGTAGAGTATTATGGTGCGCAACTCGGTCGTGATAACTTACGAATATACTTTGACGGCCAAGACCAATCGGTACCCGACTTTTGCGAGGGTGTATACACCGAGCTGAAGCCGCGCATACCCGGTATGGTTGTAAAATCGGAGAAAGAGCGTCTTACCTTTCTCTCGCATCAAGCAGCCCGATTGATGCAAGAAGAGAAATACGACCTTGTGATAGGAGTAGATGCCGATGAATATCTGATAGTAGATCCCAACTGCAATATGACTCTTGCGCAATATCTCGATACAATAGATATAGATGTGAGTGTGTCGGGATTGGGTGTAGATGTAGGCCAAAATCTCCATACAGAAGGGGTTATAGATGCCTCAATACCATTTCTCAAGCAACGTCGTTATGCCTACCTATGCTCACGCTACACCAAGCCCTCGGTCATAGCACGTCCTGTCATGTGGGGCTCGGGATTTCACAGAGTCAAAGGGCATAACTTTCATATAGACCCACATCTTTTCCTCTTCCACTTTGGCAGTATCGACCTCAAGATGATAGAGGAGCGCATGGGCAATGCCGACCTCGTATCTACCGGTAGGTTAAGGCACATAAAGAAGCGTGCCAAGACAATATTTGTTGTCACCAAAACACGGGCGCGCGATTGGGATAAGACCGTGTCGCGAGTGCGTCGCGTACAACAATATTTGCGACCTATATATGCGTGGAACAAGCCTTGGAACCCTATTACAAAGGTAGTAGTACGCATACCGGATAGATTTAGTAATATCTTGTAGAAAACCTGCCACAAGTTCCCTGAAACATATACAATACTATGAGCCGATACAAAATATCTATTGTAATACCCGTATATGGAGTAGAGCCATATATACGCAAGTTTGCAGAGTCGGTATTTGACCAGACCTACCGGAATATACAATACGTATTTGTGAATGACGGCACCAAGGATGCCTCGATGGATGTACTTGAAAAGCTCATTCAAGAGAAATATGAGCATCTGCGCCAACACATAGTAATTGTCAATAAAGAGAACGAAGGCTTGCCCATGGCTCGTAAAACAGGACTTGAGCATGCCGAGGGCGAATATGTGCTACTTGTCGATTCGGACGATTGGATGGAACATCATGCCATAGAGCGAGTAATGACCGTGGCCGAGCAGACACAAGCCGACTTGATATACTTTGACTTTATCAAAGAATATGCCCACCGCAAAAGCATCAAGCACGAGCGCAAATATACGGCTCAAAACAAGGATATGTATATCATCAACTTATTTAACCTCAAGTCATACGGATATACATGGAGCAAATGCTTCAAGCGCTCACTTTATACCGACAATACAATATACATGCCCCGATATGGCATGCACGAGGATATATGTATCATGTCGCAAATAATATTCCATGCCAAGAGTTTTGCCTATATACCCGAAATATTGCACCATTATCGCCTCGATAATCCCAACTCTATCTCGGTACAAAACATACAAGCACGACACTTGGCCTCGATACGCAACATGCTCGATTTGTGCGCACACTTCAAAGAAAAGCCACAAGGAACACCGGTAGAAAAAGTAGCCGGAGGTGTATATATACGAGCCGGATGGTATGCAATGGTACATGGATATGACTTGTGGAACGAATATACATGGCTTGCCGACGAGATACGCAAGGCCAAGTTGAGCAAACACTATCGTTCGTCGATACTCACGCAACTCATTGTTAAGATATATACCCATCTGTTCCGATAAGAAACAAAGGCACAATATAGGCTCGACGCTATGAAATTCGATATAGACTTGGTATATATGTGGGTGGATAGTAACGACCCGAAATGGCAGGCCAAACGCACCCAATATGCACAAGAGCAAACAAGCAATATAGCCGAGAACACCTCGACGGCAAGATGGCGCAACAACGACGAGTTGCGCTATTCGTTGCGCTCGGTCGAAATTTATGCACCTTGGATACACCACATCTTTATCATTACCGACAACCAATGTCCCGCATGGCTCGATACCAATAATCCCAAAGTAACAATAGTAGATCATAGAGAAATTCTTCCGTCTGAGGCATTACCCACCTTCAATAGTATGGCCATAGAGAGTGCATTACACAAGATAGCCAATCTCAGCGAATACTTTATCCTTGCCAACGACGACCTTATTTTTACGAGAAAAGTTTCTCCTACCGATTTTTTTGATAGCGAGGGCCGCCCCATTGTGCGTCTTCGACACTTCAAGCGCAATCATCCCTACCCTGCCGGCTCATATCACAGCATGATAAAGCGTATGCAAGATATAGCACACGACAAGACCGGCAAACTCATTCCCCTCTCGCCTCATCATTGCTTCGATGCCTATCGCAAGAGTCAATATGAGTATTGCATCAACAACATCAATGCCCAAGAGTGGATTGCAACGGCACACAGTCGTTTTCGCCATGCCAACAACATGCAACGATGCTACATAGACTACCACATGATAGCAACCAAACATGCTATCATGCGCAAAGTACATCGCTACAACCGCATCAGCAGTATATGGCAAGTATTAAGAGCGCTGGCAACCAATCGCTATGCCATCGACTCGCGCTACATATCATTTGCCACTACCGATTATAAAAGCATCTTGCACACATTCAATCCGCTGATGGTGTGTGTCAATGATGACGAAAATACGACCGATGAGGACTGCAACAGAATGAGCGAATTTCTCTCTTCGCTATTTCCCAACAAGAGCAGCTTTGAAAATTAGCAGAACGACACTATATGAAAAAGATAAAAATAACCGTAATGCGCATGGCTTGTTACAAGGATTTGATGGAACAATACGAAAATCCTATCGAACACGCTTGCGACATGGTACCGGGGCAAACATTTGATGTGATAGAGTGCCGGAAGCCTCATGGTATGTGCGACAGTGCTTGGGAAACACTATTGCCATTTGTTACAGAATTGGCGCACGGTGGTGGCAATTTTTATGATGGTTGGATGCGCAATCCACATTCGGCCATGCTCTCGTGCAACGATGGATTTAGACCAGTAACCTTCTTGGTGGAGGCGGTAGAGTAGCCATTATACCGATGCACGCTACAAGAATAAAAATAAAATAATCACATCCCCCCCACGGAAAGAGAAGTTCACCAAAAATCCTTACCTTTGTATGTCAAAAATGCGGCAGTAGCTCAGTTGGTAGAGCATGAGCTTCCCAAGCTCAGGGTCGCGGGTTCGAGCCCCGTTTGCCGCTCACAATAACAAAAGGCTGTGCAGATGCAATACTCTACACAGCCTTTTCCTTTATTATAAAATTATCACCCTAAAGAGAGTGCTATGAACAAGTAGAGTATAGCAGCAGGTGCGGCCAACAGTACGCTATCGAAACGATCTAACCAGCCACCGTGACCGGGTAGAATATTGCCCGAATCTTTGACATTGAGCGAACGTTTGACAAGCGACTCGCACAAGTCGCCCCATGTGCCAAAGATAGAACATGTGAGAGCCAAACCTATCCACTGCCATGTATTGAGAACATCGAGATAGCGTGAAGCAATGAAAGCTGTTGCAGCAGCCAAAATAAGACCACCCCAAAATCCTTCCCATGACTTCTTGGGCGAAATGCGCTCATATAATCGGTGGCGACCTATGGTACAACCTACCAAATAGGCACCGGTGTCATTGACCCAAATAAAGACAAAAAGCGAAAGCAAGATAATGGGCGAAAAACGGAAATAGAGCACATTGCACAAGGCAAATGGCAAGGCAACATATATCTGTCCGAGGAAACTGTATGCCCAACCTTCGAGAGGTCGCTCTACCTTGTCATAGAGTTGCATAATAAAACGCACCAAGAAATATACCAGATATGGAGCTGTAATAATACCTCCGGCCTGAAAATTGCTTGTCGAATAGATATATAGCGTAATAAACAACAATACCGAGCCCAAAATATCGACAAACAATGTGCCCTTGGGTGTATGTGTCAGCTCATTGACAAGACGATAAAACTCGGCCGACGCCAACGCTGCAAATGTAGCAAACACTACCGCAAAAGTATATTCGCTGTACAATATACTTCCAACAATAATAGCTACAAAAACAGCACCTGTAATTGTGCGTATTGCTAATGTCTTTATCGATAATGCCATAAGATGGATAATATATAAGCAGTTTGCAAATTCCTAATTCTTCTTTGCAAATATAATGAAAGGTATGAGAAAAAGAGTATTTAAGCAAGAGTTTTTTCTACTTGCTATTTCTTTTTGATATACATTCCTCTGCTCTTCATCACAAAAGGAGGGAAAACCATTGTATCGTAACAAGAACATTCACAACCGCAACGACAAAAAAAATAAGTTGTACCATGGAAAGATACAACTTATCATCATAGAAAATGTATGTCAATAATGCGCTTTAAGCACCAAAGTTGTCGTACATGATGCTTTCGGGCTCAACACCAAGGCTATCAAGCATAGAAACCACAGCCTTTGACATGGGGCCGGGGCCACACATGTAGTACTCGATATCTTCAGGAGCCTCATGGTTCTTGAGATATGTTTCGTATATAACTTGGTGAACAAATCCGGCAGTGTATTTAACACCGGCAGCATCGGCAGCAGGATCGGGACGGTCAAGAGCAAGATGGAAAGAGAAGTTGGGGAAATCTTTTTCCAACTGCAAGAAGTCCTCAAGGTAGAACACCTCGTTGAGGGCACGCGCACCATAGAAATAAGACATCTTACGGTCGGTAGTCTTCAATGTCTTGGTAAGGTGCATGATTTGTGCACGCAAGGGAGCCATACCAGCACCACCACCTACCCACATCATCTCTTTCTTAGAGTCGAAGATGGGGTGGAAATCGCCATAAGGACCACTCATGACAACCTTATCGCCGGGTTTAAGAGTGAAGATGTACGACGATGCAATACCGGGCATCACATCTTGGAAGCCTGTTTGAGGACGGGGCTTCATGGGAGGTGTAGCAATGCGCACGGTGAGCATGATGCGGTCACCCTCGGCAGGATAGTTGGCCATAGAGTAGGCACGCACGGTAGGCTCGGTATTCTTACACTTGAGGTCAAATAGACCGAAGTTTTTCCAAGCATCGAGATAACCATCGCCAATGAGCGACTTGTCAATATCCTTGTCATAATCCATCTCGTATGCAGGAATTTTGATTTGTGCATAAGAGCCGGGGATAAAGTCCATGTGCTCACCTTCGGGCAACTTCACGATAAACTCTTTGATAAATGTAGCAACGTTCTTGTTTGAGATAACCTCACACTCCCACTCCTTGACACCGAGTACCGACTCGGGCACTTTGATAGAGAGGTCGCCCTTGACTTTTACTTGGCAACCCAAGCGCCAATTATTTTGTTGCTCTTTGCGCGAGAAGTGTACGGTTTCGGTAGGAAGTATCTCACCACCACCCTCTGTAACTTGACAGCGGCATTGAGCACAAGAGCCACCACCACCACATGCCGAGGGAAGATATACCTTTTGAGCGGCAAGTGTAGAGAGTAGGCTTGCACCTGTCTCGGCTTCAACTACAGTATCGTTGTTGATAGTAATTTTCACTTTTCCCGAAGGAACCAAATATCGTTTGGCAACCAACAAGATGACTACCAAAAGCAGTATAATAATGAGGAAGATTACTATACTCGATAATAATACGTTTGTTAGATTCATTTTATGTTTGCTTTACGATAATTATAACTTAATACCCAAGAAGCTCATAAATGCAATACCCATAAGACCTGTAATGATAAAGGTAATACCAATACCTTTGAGCGGAGCAGGGACATTGCTATAAGCCAATTTCTCACGAATTGCCGCAATACCCACAATGGCAAGCAACCAACCGATACCCGAGCCCAAGCCAAATACAGCAGCAGTACCTACCGAGTCGAATGAGCGTTGTTGCATGAAGAGCGAGCCACCAAGGATGGCGCAGTTTACAGCAATAAGGGGCAAGAAAATACCTAATGAAGCGTAGAGCGAAGGTGAATACTTCTCAACAACCATTTCTACAAGCTGTACGATAGAGGCAACAACAGCAATGAAGAAAATGAGGCTGAGGAAAGAGAGATCGACATCGGCAAAACTCTCACCCAACCACGACAATGCTCCGGGCTTGAGGATATAATTTTCGAGCAAATAATTGACAGGAACGGTAAGTGTAAGTACAAAAGTTACAGCAATACCAAGTCCCATCGAGGTCTTGACAGTCTTTGACACTGCAAGATATGAACACATACCCAAGAAGTATGCAAATATCATATTGTCTATAAATATAGACTTAATGAATAGATTTAGACTTTCCATATTATACATTCTATCAATTAAGGGTAAGTATTACTTTTCTTGCAAATCCTTATTGTACGAACGGTGTATCCAAATGATACAAGCTACTACAATAAGTGCCATAGGAGGCAATATCATCAAGCCATTGTTTTGATATCCCCACTCATAGCATATCTCGGGAATAACTTGATAACCCAACAATGTACCTGAGCCAAGCAACTCGCGGAAGAAACCAACAATGACAAGTATGAGTCCGTAGCCCAATCCGTTACCAACACCATCGAGGAACGACTCCCAAGGGCCATGACTGAGAGCAAAAGCCTCCAAACGTCCCATGACAATACAGTTGGTGATAATAAGGCCAACAAATACCGAGAGTTGCTTGCTCACATCATAAGCAAATGCTTTGAGGACTTGATCGACAATGATTACCAATGCGGCAACTACAACCAACTGCACGATGATGCGAATGCTATTGGGGATAGTATTGCGCAAAAGCGATATAACAACGTTGGCAAGAGCAACAACGGCAACAACCGAAATGGCCATTACAATAGAGGGTTCGAGCTTGGAAGTTACAGCCAAGGCCGAGCATATACCCAACACTTGTACAATGACAGGGTTGTTCTTGGAAAGGGGACCTAATAATATCTCTTTATTTTTCATATCCTATGCCTCCTTACTTTTCTATTGATTTTAAAAATGCGTTATAGGGCAACAAAGAATTTTCTATCATATCTTGCACACCCTTACTTGTAATTGTACCACCCGATACAGCATCGACATACTCGGCGCCATTGAGGGGTTTTTGACCTACTTTCATCACAGCAACAGGCTTCATAACACCATCGATAAAGAGGTGCTTGCCTACAAATTGCGATTGGAAGGTGGGATTTTCTATTTCGGCTCCAAGACCCGGAGTTTCGCTTTGATGTGCAAAGTATGAGCCATAAATGGTATTACCATCGGCATCGACAGCAATATAACCCCAAATAGGGCCCCACAATCCTGCGCCATAGAGCGGAAGGATATATTTGATGTCACCATTGTCGAGTTGAGCAACAAAGACAGGCAAAAGACGTTCGCCCTCTTCTTTCTTTACTTCACTTGCTACATCTACTGTAAAGGCGTCGATATTCTCCACCTTGGCAGCTGTTGCATCTACAACATAGCTATCAACGATATGCTTGGCATACAACTCCACGGCATTTTGAGTTGTAGGCTCAAGATTTACCGAGCTGAGTATTTGTTTTTTCTTATCAATCTCAATGTTGGCTTGTTGCATAGGCTTGAGCGATACCGACACCACTGACAACAATGCAGCAACAATAATCACCATAACAGAGGCGTAGAGAATTGTATATGTATTTCCTTGTTTGTTCATAATCTACCTCCTATATTATTTTGTGTTATTGGCACGTTTAAGACGACGTTTGATGTTAGCCTCAACAACATAATGGTCGATGAGGGGTGCAAACGCATTCATGAACAATACGGCAAGCATGGCACCTTCGGGATAACCGGTATTGAATACACGGATAATGATAGCCATAGCACCAATGAGGAAACCATAGATGTATTTACCAGTCTTGGTACGAGCCGCTGTAACAGGGTCGGTAGCCATAAATACTGCTGCAAAAGCAAAACCACCCAAGCACACTTGGTCGATGGGCGACAACAATGATGCGGCATATATCGAGGGATCAACAAAGGTACATACCCATGCAGTGAGCAATCCACCGGCAAATACCGAAGCAATAATGCGCCAGCTGGCAATGCCTGTAACCAAGAGGATGACTGCACCTATCAATATGGCAAGTGTCGAAGTCTCACCAATAGAGCCGGGTATAAGACCCAAGAAATAGTCGAATGTAGAGAGGGGCTCGCCTACAATATTGCGCAATACCAATTCGTCGCCTACGTTAGTAGCTACTTGACCAAGAGGTGTAGCACCCGAGAAACCATCGACAACAGTGCCGGCACCGATTCCAAAAGTATCGTCGGTGCGTACAAATACGTTATCGCCACTCATCTTTGAGGGATAGGCAAAGAACAAGAAGGCACGAGTAACCAAGGCAATGTTGAAGATGTTCATACCTGTACCGCCAAATACCTCCTTGGCAAAGATAACAGCAAATGCTGTTGCTACTGCAATCATCCACAAGGGAGTGTCGATGGGAACAATCATAGGAATGAGCATACCCGACACAAGGAAACCCTCTTGTATCTCATGATGACGCAACTGTGCTCCAATAAACTCTATACCCAAGCCCACGATATATGAAACCAAAATCTTGGGCAAAACGGCCAAGAAGCCATAGAGGAAGAGAGTCCAGAATGAGGTTGTTGCCAACTCGCCTATCGCCAAATAGTGTTGATAGCCGACATTGTACATACCAAAAAGCAATGCGGGCAACAATGCAATGATTACCACTGTCATTGTGCGCTTGGAGTCGATAGTGTCATGAATGTGTACTCCCGACTTGGAAGTCGTAGCAGGCACAAACAAGAACGACTCGAAACCCTCGAAAACCGATTGCAGAGGAGCAAATTTTCCTCCCGGCTCGAAATTGGGTTTTATCTTATCGAGAAATCTTCTTAATGCTTTCACAATAATTATATTTATAAAGTTTTATTCAATGATTAATTCATCTCCTTGCGCAAGGCATCGAGGCCTTTACGAATAATTTCTTGCAAAGGCAATTTAGAAGTATCGACAAACTCGCATGCAGCAAAATCTTCGGGCGCAACTTCATATATACCCAACTGCTCCATACGATCGATATCAAAAGCTATAACGGCCTTAACAAGATATTCGGGCAATATATCCATGGGGAATACGCGGTCATACTCTTCCGACATGATGATGGCACGCTCGCCACCATGCAATCGAGCGTCGGGACGACGATTGCGACCGGGCAACCAACGTGATGCAAAAGTGCGGCTGGTTGTAAGAGCCTTGCAACCGGGCATAGCCCAACCCAAGAATTCGTGTGTATCGCTACCTTCGGGGATAACTGTCACATGTGAGTGATATGCACCGAGATAGCCTTCGATAGACACATTGGTACCGGTCAATACATTACCACTGATAACGCGACGAGCGTAATCGGCTGTCGATAGATTGCCATTGAGAATATCGGCCACGGGAGTTCCGGGCAATGCGCGCACATAGGCAGGTTTTACCACTTCGCTACCGGTAACAGCTACCACACGCATCATATCTACACGGCCATTCAACAACAAGCGACCCATCAATACGACATCGAGTGCATTGAGAGTCCACACTGTTTCGCCTTTGTTTACAGGAGCTATATGGTGTGCTTGTACACCTGCATTGCATGAGGGGAAATTGCCTTGGAAAGCAACGACCTCAACTCCGGCAGGTACTGTCAAATCGGTATCGGGCTTCACACCCACATACACTTTACCTTGAGTAAGTTTGGCAAGAGCCTCAAGACCTTTAGATAAGGCTTGAGCATCATCACCCTTCAACATCTCATAGGCATAAACAGGAGCCAAAGGAGCATTGTCAAATGCTGTAACAAAGATGTCGCGAGGAGCAACAGCAGGGTCGGCAATAACATCATAAGGACGTTGTTTGATAAATCCCCACATACCGGCTTGCAAGAATAGTTGCTTAACCTCATCGGCCGAAGAAGCCTTTTCAAATACAACCGCCTCATCTTTGCGGTCATTCTTAATCACGATTTTCATCACTTTGCGACGCTCGCCACGTTCCACTGCAACTACTTCGCCACTCACAGGCGAAACAAATTGCACTTCGGGATGATTTTTGTCATACATCACCGCTGTACCAACCTTGACAGTATCGCCGGGCTTAACTATAACCTTGGGCACAATACCTTGAAAGTTGTCAGGAACAATAGCCACGGTGTCGCTTACAATGGTCTTCTCTACATTGGGGGCTGCAGCTCCTTCCAATCGCAGAGTCAAACCTCTTTTTAGTTTCACTACATTAGCCATGTTGTATAAATATATATATATGATTTACCTTAAATTTTCGTTATTGAAAAATGCGACTGCAAAATTAGATATTTTTTTCCGTAATTACCTTACATTACACCTATAAAACAAGAAGATATAATAGCTATAATTCCAATATTATTGTGTAATTGCAATGTAGAGATAGCAAAAGAATGATTAACATTTTTAAGCAACAAAAAATATAAAGAAAACAGGATGGGAATAATCTTTGCAACACCCACCCTATCGCACATAAAAAGGGACATCTATATAGCTGTTTTGCATCATCAAATGTACCACACACATGATGATGCAACAATGAGAATTAGCAACTGTATTCCATGAGGCAAAAAGCCCTTACATATACTTCTTGCCATCGGCAAAGGCCTTACCTACCGGCAATCCTATTTCGCAATAACGATGCGACACAGAGTCGTAGGTAATAGGGCGCAATTTGGCTATATCTATTTTCCCATCGGTAAGAATACTTTCGCATGCACTCACATTGACAATACGACCAACAAGGTGGTTGCTCTCGACATCATAGCTTATCATTTCACATTCGAGAGTCATGGGCAACTCATCTATAATGGGCGCATTGACATGTTGCGAGGGCGACGTGTGCAAGCCTGCACGTTGCAACTTGTCGGGTACTTTATCGCCCGATACAAGTCCCAAATAATCGCAAGCAGCAAGTGTAGAAACTGTGGCGACACTCACCGTAAACGACTTTACAGCCAATATATTTCGTGTAGTTTTGTGCTCCTCTGCCAAGCATATTCCTATTGTGTTATCGGTATAAATACCACCCCAAGCAGCATTCATGGCGTTGGGTTGGCCATCCTCATCATAGGCGGCTACTATGAGTACGGGCATGGGAAAGAGCCATGTTTTTGAACCAAAATCTTTGCGCATAATCACTTCATTATTATCAAGAGCAAATATAGCATAGTTTTACAAAAAGAACAACTACGCAACAAACAAAGTTTTAAAAGAGTACACCTTAATATATATACATAATTGCAATTTATGTTACATCCCCACAAAGAACGGCACAAAGTTTATAAAAACATCCACAACAATCAGATGTGAATACCTATCGCAAATGTTATACTTCACACCATTCACTACATAATATAAAAACTCGGATTTTACAACCATAAAATTATTCAAAAATCACATTTTGGAAAACTTTTTACATATATAAAAATTTTAAACAACTATATATCAATATATTAATTTACAAAATAGAAAACTTTACAATATGACAAGAAAAAAATATTGCAACATTGTAGCACATAAAAGAATTTTTAGTTATACTTGCAGTGAAAATTTTACAAGCAACAAACCTCGATATAACATATTATATTAACCATTTATATTTCAAAAATAAAGTGGAAAACAAAATTTACACTTACGACGAAGCATTTTCTGCTTCACTTGAATACTTCAAAGGCGATGAACTTGCCGCCCGTGTATGGGTAAACAAGTACGCCCTGAAAGATTCGTTTGGCAATATCTATGAAAAGACACCCGATGATATGCACTGGCGTATCGCCAACGAGATTGCACGCATCGAGCAAAAGTACACCAATCCATTGTCGGCACAAGAGTTGTTTGACCTCATGTCGCATTTCCGCTACATTGTTCCGCAAGGAAGTCCCATGACAGGTATAGGCAACAACTTCCAGATAGGTTCACTATCCAACTGCTTTGTTGTCGGTTTGACCGGCGAGCCCGACTCTTATGGAGGTATTATCAAAATAGACGAAGAGCAAGTACAGTTGATGAAACGTCGCGGTGGCGTAGGACACGACCTCTCGCACATACGCCCCAAAGGCTCACCTGTTAAAAACTCGGCACTCACATCTACCGGTCTTGTTCCTTTTATGGAACGCTTCTCCAACTCTACCCGTGAGGTTGCTCAAGATGGTCGCAGAGGTGCATTGATGCTCACAGTTTCTATCAAGCACCCCGATTCCGAAGCATTCATCGATGCCAAGATGACCGAGGGTAAAGTAACAGGAGCAAACGTGTCGGTAAAGATAGACGACCGCTTTATGGAATGTGCCATTTCGGGCGAGCCATATATTCAACAATACCCCATAGAAGCCACCGACCCCTATGTAACCAAAGAGGTAAATGCTCGCGAGATATGGCGCAAGATAGTTCACAACGCATGGAAATCGGCCGAGCCCGGTGTATTGTTCTGGGATACCATCCGACGCGAGTCGGTGCCCGACTGCTATGCCGACTTGGGTTTCAAGACCGTTTCTACCAATCCTTGCGGTGAGATACCTTTGTGTCCCTACGATAGTTGCCGTCTGTTGGCTGTCAATTTGTACTCATACGTTGTAAATCCGTTTACACCCAATGCCTACTTTGATTACGACCTATTCAAGTCGCACATAACCAAGGCACAACGCATTATGGACGATATTATCGACCTCGAAATGGAGAAAATCGAGAAGATAATAGAAAAGATAGCCACCGACCCCGAAACCGACGAGGTGAAACAAACCGAGTTGAACTTGTGGAACAAAATACGCACACGCACACTGCAAGGTCGTCGCACCGGAGTAGGAACAACCGGAGAGGGCGATATGATAGCATCGTTGGGCTTGCGCTATGGAACAGAAGAGGCTACTGCCATGTCGGAGAACGTACACCGCACATTGGCTTTGGCAGCATATCGCTCATCGGTAGAGTTGGCTCGCGAGCGTGGTGCATTTGAGATTTTCGATGCCAAGCGCGAAGAGAACAATCCCTTCATCAACCGATTGAAAGAAGCCGATCCCGAGCTGTATGAGTTGATGGTAAAATATGGTCGTCGCAACATTGCCTGTCTTACCATTGCCCCCACAGGCACTACCAGCCTCATGACACAAACAACATCGGGTATCGAGCCTGTATTCTTGCCCGTATATAAGCGTCGTCGCAAGGTAAACCCCAACGACCCCGACGTGCATCCCGACTTCTGGGATGAGAGCGGTGACGCATTTGAGGAATATGTTGTGTATCACCACAAGTTCATTACTTGGATGCAAGCCAACGGATGGGAAGTTAAGAGCAAATATACTCAAGAGGAGATAGACGAATTGGTAGCCAAGTCGCCCTACTTCAAGGCCACCTCAAACGATGTCGATTGGTTGCAAAAAGTGCGTATGCAAGGTCGCGTACAAAAATGGGTCGATCACTCTATCAGTGTTACAATCAACTTGCCCAATGACGTAAGCGAGGAACTCGTAAACGACCTCTATGTAGAGGCTTGGCGCTCGGGATGTAAGGGATGTACCGTATATCGCGACGGCTCGCGCTCGGGCGTACTCATCTCGGTGAGCAAAGAAAAAGAGGAGAAAGAGAAACGCAAAGCAGCCGAAGCAGCAGCTGCCGAGGCCGTTGCAGCCCCCATTGCTCCCATTATAGCCCACAAACGCCCCATTGAATTGGAAGCCGATGTAGTACGATTCCAAAACAACAAAGAGAAATGGATTGCATTTGTAGGTCTTCTCGATGGTAAACCCTACGAAATATTTACCGGTCTTGCCGATGATGACGATGGTATATTCTGCCCCAAAAATGTTACAAAAGGTAAGATTATCAAGGCAGTAGATCCCGATGGCAACAAACGATACGACTTCCAATTTGTAAACAAACGAGGATACAAAACCACTATCGAAGGCTTGTCGGACAAGTTCAATCCCGAATATTGGAACTATGCCAAACTCATATCGGGAGTGTTGCGCTATGGCATGCCTATCGACCAAGTATTGAAACTTGTAGCCAGCCTCGAATTGGACAGCCAAACCATCAACACATGGAAAAACGGTGTTGAGCGTGCATTGAAAAAGTACCTTCCCAACGGTATGCAAGCCAGCGGACAAACATGTCCCAACTGCAAACAAGAAACTCTTATCTATCAAGAAGGTTGCCTCATTTGCACCAACTGCGGAACATCACGTTGCGGATAATAATCACGCAGAAATTAATTTAAGTTTATAATTCCCAAGGCTCGGTATTGCATTGCGTATCGAGCCTTTTTCATTGCATTGCGACTGCTCAAAAGTGATAATTTATTGTGGCACAAATAAAAATAATCACTATTTTTGCAAAAAATATCAAAACCACACTACACCATAGGTCAATAATCAAAAATCACAATAATATCTATGAAAAAGAGCGATTTAATTTTTGCTTTGTGCGTTATTGCACTATTCCTTCCTTTCTTTGTAATAGACCCCGTATATGCGTGGTATAAGTCATTCAATGCCGAGCACGGAATGATTATGAGTTTCTTGAAATTCGGTATTCTATCTACTATGGGCGAGCTTTTGGGTCATCGCATCAGCACAGGTAACTACTATTCTCCCACATTCGGCATCATCCCCCGTGCTATCATTTGGGGATTTTTGGGTATGGGTATCAGTATGGCCATGACAATCTTCTCGGCCGGTACTCCTATATTCCTCGAAAAATTGGGTATGGCCGATGCAACTGCCATCTTCAAATCGGCCGATTTCACTTGGTCGAAAGTCTTGGTTGCTCTCTCTGTATCGGTTGCTATGAATACTATTTTTGCTCCTGTTTTCATGACATTCCACAAAATTACCGATGCTCACATAGCTCGTTGCGGAGGCTCTGTCAAAGCACTCATCACACCCATTCCCATGGCCGAGATGTTTGCACAGATAAATTGGAATGCCCAATGGGGATTTGTGTTTAAGAAGACTATCCCCTTCTTCTGGTATCCTGCTCACACCATCACCTTCTTGCTCCCTGCCGAGCAACGTGTATTGTTTGCCGCTGTACTCGGTATCGTTTTGGGCGTATTGTTGGCCGTAAGCACCAAGAAATAAATAAGGTATAATGGACAAAAGTAGTTGGCAAAACCATCTATAAGTCATTATACAACAGATAATTAAAATACCTTTGATGAAAAGCGTTTCGTCAAAGGTATTTTTTATGGTAATGTGGCAAAAAATGGTTGGTAAAACCGCATATAAGTTGCTATACATCAGAGAATTATAATACCTTTGATGAAACGCGTTTCGTCAAAGGTATTTTTTATGCAGAAAACAAGAAGAAAAAGATGTCCCGAAAGGCATCTTCCTTTGTTTTGCTATATCATCACTCTACACCACCACCAAGAGCGTGGAAGAGCGAAATCACACCTTGTATCTCATCATAACGGTCAGATGCCTGCATCAATTCGGTTTGAAGCAGATTTTGTTGTGCTGTGAGCACCTCAAGATAGTTGGCAGCACCATGCTTCATCAGCAATCGAGTATTCCATATTGCCGCTTGAAGATTGAGAATTTGCTTTGTGCCTATCTCAATACGCTTGCGGGCAGTCTGCCACTGCACAAGAGCATTATTCACTTCGGCACCGGCATCGAGCAACGATTGACGAAACAACAACAATGCTTCCTCTTGTTGAGCCTTGGCAATTTTCAAGTTGGCTATATTATTGCCATGATTGAACAAAGGCTGCACCAATGAGCCTATGGCATTGAACAACCAACCGGCAGGATTGGCAATAGTAGCTCCGTTGTTGGTCCATCCGGCCGATCCTGTAAGCGAAATAGTAGGATAGAAAGCCGCATGTGCTGCATTGGTGGCATAAAAAGCCTCGGCAAGTGCATACTCGGCCTGACGCACATCGGGTCGGAAACTCAATAATTGCAAAGGAATACCCACCGACAACTCTTCGGGGAATACTTGTTCGGACAACTTGCCCCTTTTCAACATAGCCGGAGCCATACCAAGCAACACCGAGAGTGAGTTTTCTTGCTCGATAATACGGCGTTCGAGAGTGAGAACAGAGCCTTCGACATTGAGGCGATTGGCTTTGGCTTGCAATACAGCAGCCTCGTTGGTCTTACCGGCTCGTTTCAGCGCTTCGAGTGTACGGATGTTTTCTTCCCATGTATCAAGGGTACGATTACTTATCTCCAACTGTTCATCGAGCATAAGCAGCGTGAAATAGGTATCGGCAATCGTGGCAATCAATCGAGTATGTACAGCCTGCTTATAGGCCTTTGTCTGTTCCAAAACCGCCTCTGCACCTCGGGCAGCATTGAGTTGCTTACCAAATATATCCAACTCCCAATCGGCAGCAACAGCGACATTGTATGTTTTTTTGAGTTCGCCTCCGGCATACTGATTAAGTCCCCCTTGTGCCGACAAATTGACACTTGGAACGAAAGCCAATCGAGAAGCCATAAGAGCCGCCTCGGCTTGTGTAACTCGCAACTCGGCAATGCGGAGGTCGGTATTATACTGCAAGCCCTGCTCAATCCATCGTTGCAAAATGGTATCGGTAAAAACAGCTTTCCACGACATATACCCAATAGAGGTATTATCGACCGATATGACAGTGGTATCAATGGGCAATCGTCGATATAGGCTATCGACAACAGGTAACTCGGGTTGTTTATATTGAGTGTATAAATTACAACTGCTCATAAAGAGCAAGAATAACGATATGGCAAATAAAAGTATCTTTTTCATATAGTCCTATTCTATTTCATTGTTCTACGAGGCATCAACTTCTCCTCAATCGTACGGAAGATAATAAACAATACCGGCACAATAAAGATGAGAGCCAATGTACCTATGAGCATACCGCCCACCGTTCCCACACCAATAGATATATTGCCATTGGCACCTACTCCTGTTGAAAACATCAGCGGCAACATACCAAATATCATAGTCAATGAAGTCATGAGTATAGGACGCAAACGAGCTTCGGCTGCTTGCATGGCTGCATCGGTAATACTCATGCCTTGACGACGACGCTCTGATGCAAACTCGGTGAGCAAAATTGCGGTCTTGGCCAACAATCCTATAAGCATAAGCAAACCTATCTGCAAGTAAATATTGTTTTCAAGACCAAACATGCGGGCAAACAAGAAACTACCCGCCAATCCAAAGGGTACCGAAAGCAATATAACAATGGGGATAAAAATACTCTCATAGAGGGCACATAGTATGAGGTAAATGCAAATGATACAGAAAACAAATATCATAGCCGTAGCTGTGCCCGACGAAGCCTCCTCGCGCGACATACCACCAAACTCAAATCCATAACCGGCAGGCAAGACCTCGGCGGCAACCTCTCTCACGGCTTGAATAGCTTCACCCGAACTGTAACCCTTGGCCGGTTGTCCATTGACCGATATGGCTGTAAAGAGATTAAATCGAGAGATAGATTGCGCACCATATACACGAGTGAGGGTAACGTATTGATTGATAGGGCTCATTTCGCCTTTGTCACTGCGAACAAACATATTGCTCATAGACTTGGTATCAAGACGAAACTCAGGAGAGGCTTGCAACATGACACGATAGAGCTTGGAAAATCTGTTCATATTGGAAGCATAACTACCACCTATATAGCCCGAAATAACGTCCAAAACATCGTCGGGCGAAACGCCATTGCGCTTGCATCTTGCAGCATCAACCTCAAGCAGATATTGAGGATACTTGGTATCGAAAGAGGTAGATGCACGGGCAATTTCGGGTCTGTTGTTCAACTCGGCAATAAACTTATTGGTTATAAATTGCAAGTCCTCGATAGTACCACCCTTCTGGTCTTGTACATAGAGTTCAAATCCACTGCTTACGCCATAGCCGGGTATCATACCGCGCGTAAAAACAAGTATCTTGGCCGATGTAATATCGGCAATGCGAGCGTATATTTCTTCTATCACCGAGTCAATATCATCACCGGCCTCCTTGCGCTCATCCCAATTCTTCAATCGGATGGTGAACATACCACACGAAGCACCTTGACCGCTCATCATACCACGACCCGTAGTCTTTGAATAAACTTCAATCTGGGGGATAGTGCTTATGCGTCGGTCTATCTCGTCCATTACCTTGATAGTTTCCAAGAGATTGGTTCCGGGAGGTGTTTGCACATCTATATTGATAGAGCCCATATCTTCTTTGGGAACAAGACCCGTCTTGGTGGTATTCAACATATAGAATAGGCCACCGCAAGCTATGACGATGAGTATCATAGCCAACCATTTATGACGGAACATAAACGACACGCCACCTTTGTATTTGCCGACAATGCGTCCGAATGCAGCCTCAAAAGCAATGTGAAAACGTGAAGAAAAACTCAACTTCTTGCCTTCGCTTGTCGTTTCGTGCGGGGTCATAATGAGGGCACAGAGAGCCGGACTCAAAGTAAGCGCATTGAGCAGAGAAATACCTACCGCAACAGCCATTGTCAAGCCAAATTGCGTATAGAAAGTACCCGTTGTACCGCCCATAAAACTTACAGGAATAAACACAGCCATAAAGACAAACGTAGTGGTGAGCAATGCCGTTGTTATACCACCCATGGCACTCACAGTTGCCTCGTAGGGCGACGTATAACCATCGTCAAACTTGGCTTGCACCGCCTCGACGACAACAATAGCATCATCCACCACCGTACCAATGACAAGTACCAGAGCAAACAGTGTGATAAGATTAAGACTAAATCCTGCCACTAACAAGAACGCAAACGTACCCACAAGCGACACTATGATAGAAGCCGCCGGGATGAGAGTAGAGCGGAAGTTCTGCAAGAAAATATATACTACCAATATCACGAGAAGAATGGCCTCAAAGAGGGTCTTGATAACGTTTTTGATAGAAGCATCGAGAAAGTCCTTGGTACTCATCAAATCGACAATTTCCATTCCTCGCGGCAGGTCTTGCTTTATCTCATCCACTACCCTATCTATTTCCTCAATAATTTCGTTGGCATTGGAGCCGGATGTTTGAGAAATCATACAAGTAACACCGGGATAGCCATTGACGGTACCCACATACTCATAGCTGCGTGAGCCAAGTTCTACTCGTGCTACGTCTTTGAGCCTCAATACAGTACCATCACTATTGGCACGAATAACAAGATTTTCATAGTCCGACTCCTTTTCATAACGTCCACGATACTTCAAGGTATAACGGAAGGTATTGTCGGAGTCGGCACCCAACGTACCTGTCGGCGACTCAATATTCTGTTCATCAAGTACCTTGCGAATGTCCGAAGGCATGAGGCTGTACTTGGCCATCTTGCCCGGGTCGAGCCATATACGCAACGAATAGTCGCCACCCATAATATCAACTTCACCCACGCCGGCAATACGCGAGAGGCGTGGCTCTACATTGATTTTCATGTAGTTGCTAATGAAGTTTTGGTCAAAAGTATTGTCAGGACTATATACCGCCAACATCTTTATACGACTTGTTTGTCGCTTACGCACCGTAACACCGCTGCGAGTAACCTCGGCCGGAAGCAAACCTTGGGCTTGCGCCATACGATTTTGCACATTAACCATGGCCATATCGCCATCGGTACCTTGACGGAAATAAATCTGTATGTTGGCCGAGCCCGAATTGGACGATGATGACACCATATACATCATATCCTCAACACCGTTGATGGCCTCTTCGAGCGGAATAACAACACTTTTTTGCACAGTTTCGGCACTTGCACCCGCATAGTTGGCCGACACACTGATTGTAGGCGGTGCAATCTCGGGAAATTGCTCAACAGGCAGTTGAGTCAAACCTATTATACCCAGCAGCAAGATAGCGACGGAAACTACTCCCGAGAGGATGGGCCTATCTATAAATGTCTTTACATTCATGTACTACTCCTCCTCGTTCTTATTCTGTTTAACTACAACGGTACCCTCACGAATAAGTCCTGCACCTTCTGCTACTATAATATCGCCCTCTTGCAAGCCGGCTTCAACGATATATTCTGTACCATTATTTTGTGGCAACACATCGATAGGAGTAGAAACCGCACGACCTTCTACAACTTTATAAACGAATATGCGATCTTGCAACTCGTAAGTAGCCGACTGCGGGATGACAATGCAACCCTTACGCTCCGACGGAATGATAACAGTGCCACTACCACCATCACGCAACACACGACCTCTATTGGGAAAAGCCGCACGCAGACTCACGGCACCTGTTGTTTCGCTTATTGTACCACTGATAGCATTGATACGTCCCTTGTGCTCATAAATATCACCATTACTCATGCGTAGCTCCACCTCGGGCATCTCCTTGATGGCACTCTGCAACGAGCCATATTGATAGATAAGGTCGAGCATCTGATTTTCGGCCATTGAGAAATAGGCATAGACTTGACTGTCGTCCGACACCGTTACCAGAGGTTGTGCAATACTACTGCTCACCAAAGCACCCACACGATAGGGTATCATACTTGCCACACCGTTTACCGGCGATTTCACCTCGGTATATGACAAGTTGTTATGAGCATTAGTTTCTTCGGCACGAGCCAATGCCAATTTAGCTTCAGCCTCGGCAAGGTCATTACGAGCCATCATCAAGTCAAACTCCGAAACCACATCCTGTTCAAAGAGTTCTTGGTTGCTCTTCAACAATAGTTGAGCAGTAGAAAGAGCTGCCTCGGCACTCTTTACATTGGCAACAGCAATCTCATAGGCAGCTTCATACGGCACAGGGTCAATGACAAAAAGTACTTGTCCCATATCTACCATACTACCCTCGTTGATGCGTATATCGGTAATCATACCACTCACCTGCGGGCGTATTTCAACGGTTTGACAACCTTTTATCGTAGCCGTATAGTCGGCCAACAAGGTGCGATCACTAAGGGCAACAGTGTGCAAGGCATAAGATGTTTCCTTTTTTTCTTTTTCGGCTTGTTTTTCAGCGCAAGACACAAGCATGAGGCTTGCCAAGAGAGGAAGAATAAGTTTTGTGCAATTCATTTATAGGTGTATTATTTATTTTTACAACGATTTATGACTGCTTAAATAGCAAGAATTAATAGTTATGCAAAAGTACAATTTTTTGCGCTAAAATGATGAGTAAAAGAGAGAGAGATTTGTTGTTATTAAGTATTAAAAAACAAGAGATAACGAATGACGATAATGAAAAGTAATATTGAGCACTAAATTTTTCAAAAAAATAGGTATCATAGCACTATATATAGACTATTTAATTGTAAATTTGCCCATTATAAAAAAGTATAGATACAGAAAAACATTTCATTATGATAAAAGCAGCAGTTGTAGGATACGGCAATATAGGTCGTTATGTTATAGAGGCACTGAAAGCCTCTGCAGACTTTGAAATTGCAGGAATAGTACGTCGTGACAGCACCCATATACCCGAAGAGTTGAAACCCTATCAAGTAACAAGCAACCTTGCCGACTTGGAGGCCGATGTTGCAATCTTGTGTACACCCACTCGCAAGGTCGAGGAGTATGCCTTGCAAGCACTTGCCTTGGGCATGAACACAGTAGATAGTTACGACATACACAGTGGCATTGTCGATTTACGCCGAAGCCTCGATGCCAAGGCCCGAGAACAAGGTCGTGTTTCTATCATATCGGCCGGATGGGATCCGGGTAGCGACTCGGTTGTACGCACACTCCTTCAAGCCTGCGCTCCCAAAGGCATTACCTACACCAACTTTGGCCCCGGCATGAGCATGGGTCACACCGTT
Source organism: Barnesiella sp. (assembly GCA_045645425.1). Taxonomy (GTDB): domain Bacteria; phylum Bacteroidota; class Bacteroidia; order Bacteroidales; family Barnesiellaceae_A; genus Barnesiella_A. The sequence goes on along the minus strand of JAZRIS010000007.1, from coordinate 95,523 downwards.
GCGGTTAAAGCCATTGAGGGCGTAAAAGCGGCTCTATCAATGACTATTCCCGTAGGCACAGGTATTCACCGCCGTATGGTATATGTAGAATTGAATGAGGGATACAACCTCGACAAAGTATCAGCAAAAATAAAATCAGACCCCTACTTCGCACACGACGAAACACATGTTATAGAGGTGCCATGTGTAAACGATGTGATAGACATGGGACATGGAGTAAATATGGTGCGCAAAGGTGTATCGGGAATAACCCAAAACCAACGTTTTGAATTTAACATGAGCATCAACAATCCTGCCTTGACAGCACAAATGCTTGTAAATGTAGCCCGTGCCACCATGCGACAAAAACCCGGAGCATACACAATGGTAGAGATACCCGTTATAGACTTGTTACCCGGCGAACGCGAAGAGTGGATAAGACAACTTGTATAACAGACTTTCTTGTCGAACACACATGGCACAATACAAAAACATATTTATCGACCTTGACGATACAATATGGGACTTTGCAGCAAACTCACATGTGTCGCTTGCAATCATGTATCGCGACCTCAACATAGCGCGTATATACCCCGATTACGACTCATTCAGCGCAGCATACTATGCCAAAAACAGTGAGCTGTGGGCACTATATCATCATGGCAAGATAGATAAAGATTTTCTCATCATAGAGCGATATGCCCACCTCTTGCGCGAGGCACACTACCCCGACCCGGACAACAGCCTCGCCCAACAAATGAATGAGTATTACCTTGACACACTCGCCCTGCAAACACAACTTGTGCCACATGCTACCGAATTGCTCGACTACCTTGCTCGCAAAGGCTATAACCTGTATATACTCAGCAATGGATTTATAGAGGTACAGCACAAGAAACTGCAGTCGGCAGGTATCGGCCATTACTTCAAGCGCATGGTACTATCCGACGAGATAGGCATCAACAAGCCCGACCGTCGCCTATTTGATTACGCCCTTGAAGTAACAAACTCACAAGCCACCGACACCCTTATGATAGGCGACAACTACGACGCCGACATCTTGGGAGCGATGCAAGCCGGCTGGGGACAAATTTACTTCGACCGCAACCACCGAGGTATCACTGCACAAGAGCCCCAACACACCATACACAACCTCCGAGAGGTGATGGAGATATTGTAAACTTACACATCAATTTGATAAAAATAACCCTGCTAAATACTCACGCACTTAGCAGGGTTTTCTACACTTAACATTATCATAATAAAACTGTTACATCGTCATAAGCAAAATATGTGGGAACTGTAAGTCCAAATTGGCTATTGAGGTCGTCACTTGCCGAGAGGTTAAACTCAACCTTAACTACTCGACCCAATGATGAGAGTTGCCACTCACTCCATTCATCTACAATATTATCTTTGCCATTACACAAATAAAACTCTGCCGTTCCTGTAACATTATTATCAACACCATATCCGGTAGCTGTAATCTTATACCAGCTTGCATCTGTGGCTGCCGAAGAGAAAGCGTCACCATTACGAAGCGAATTGAGAGTATAGGCAGTATTTACAACGTACATAGACTTTACAATGCGAGGAACGCCATCGGCAAAATAGAAACTTGGAACGATAGACTTATAAGAGTTATCATCGACATATCCATTGTGTACACAGAAGTTTTGCGAGCCATTATTACCGGCCGAGCCAACAGCTCCTACCGCAACTTCGAGTTGTGTTTCATATGTCGATAGAGTATAATCGGCACTATAATAGTTTGATATAGCATGGCCTCCATTCCAATATACCCCACCTTCTATTATACCGGAAGCCAATTCGGTATTGCCTGCATCATGCCATTTATAGCCGGTATATTCAAGGTTGTTGTAAAGCAAAGAACCACCATACTGTACATCATCAATCAAATCGGACCATTGCGATATAGTAGCACCGCAACCGTCTATAACAAATGGTTCAAAGCGGGCATCACAATCTTCAAAGGTAAGCATCGACATTATACATGCTGTAAAGTGTAATGTATAACGTTGTTGTTCACCGCACACACAAGTAGCACAGAGTTGGACATAACCTTTTTTATTATCTTCGGTAACATTATCGGGAGCATCGACAAGCAGTGCCGACTCGTTTAATCGTGCGCTCCACCCATCACTCACCGATATAATATCAAGCGACACAACATCGTGGAGTGTCAATGGCACCACATGACAATCGCCACTTACTACAAGTGTATCACTCGTATTATACTCGACACACACATTTACACACCTATCTTTCTCACATGCCGAGAAGATAAATAACGACGCAATAATTGCGATAAAGGAAATTTTTTTCATATAAATAAACTTTTAAAGGTTAGTAAAAAAATCTACTTCCTAAAAGCCCATTTATGAAAACACTAAAAGAAATGCGCCATGTGGCACAAAGAATTTTCAACTACATTTATTACAAAGAAGTACTTGCTTCTATGTGTTGCCCAAACTCAATTCCTCGTAAGTTTTCATCATAGGCTCGCATAGGCAGGTCTTCTGACTTATTCTTGTCATTACATCTTGTCTTCCCGGATTGTAGTTGAAACTTTTCCAGTGACACTATAAGATGTAACTACTCTGCACAGAACAGAGAAAGAAATCACAGCAGCGGGTCTGTTTAGGATTTACACCTAATTCCCTTTTAATTGGCTCGAAAGCCAAACCATTATGCTACTTATTAATATTTCATTTCTTGAGCAACTCACTTGTTGCTCTTTGTTGCGACAAAAGTATGAAAATTATTATATAAAGCAAAATATTTTAACCTTCTTTACATCGCAACATTTACCTATTCCTCCTCAACAATCTCATCACCTTCTTCAAATGGTACATCATCAACAACCTCTTCTTCCGGCTCAAAGAATGTGAGCCCTTGTACTTTTTCGAGGCGGGCACAGAGGCGAGGGATGCCCGAGCGACGCAAACGCAATGACATCTCACAGTCCATCTCAAACGTTTGCGACAAAACGGTAGGCTGTTCCTCTTTGACGATGCGCATCACATCGTTCATCAAAGGGTACTCAAAGCGAATGTGTATGGTATCTTCAACCAAACGCTCTACAATGGTGCATTGAGCAATGGCATCGGCAGCCGCCTGCTTGTAGGCAACAATAAGTCCACCTGTTCCCAATTTGATACCGCCGAAATATCGCACAACAATGATGAGTATATCGGTGAGGTTATTGGAGTTGATTTGCCCAAGAATGGGTTTGCCGGCCGTACCCGAAGGCTCTCCATTGTCGTTGGCACGAAAACATGTGCGCTCATGCCCTATCATGTATGCCCAACACACATGGCGCGCATCGTAGTACTCCTTGCGATACATTTCTATGTACTCGCGAGCCTCGCTCACCGAAGATACGGGTATGGCAAAGGAGAGAAAACGACTCATTTTCTCCTTGAAAATTGCTTCGCCCGAGGCTTCGATGGTAAGAAATGTATCTTGCATTGTGCTGTTATGGAAGCACACAACGCACACAAGGGTGCGTTGTGTGTCATATTAGATTTATTGTTAATCTACTTGATGGAGGTCGTGTCCCATACGCTCTTTCTTGGTGTGCAAGTAGTGTTCGTTGTGAGGATTGGGCTTTACTTCGATGGGAACGTTTTCGACAATAGTCAATCCATAACCTTCAAGACCAATGCGCTTGGTGGGGTTGTTGGTCATAAGACGGATGTTGCGCACGCCCAATTCTCTCAAAATAGAAGCGCCTGAGCCATAGTCGCGTTCGTCGGCCTTAAATCCGAGGTGAAGGTTGGCCTCGACAGTATCCATACCCTCTTCTTGAAGTTTATAGGCCTTTATTTTATTCATCAATCCTATACCTCTACCCTCTTGGCTCATATATACGAGTACGCCTTTGCCCTCGGCAGTAATCTTGCGCATGGCTTCGTGCAACTGCTCTCCACAATCGCAACGCTTCGAGCCGAAAATATCGCCGGTCATGCACGACGAGTGCATGCGCACAAGAACAGGCTCATCGGCATCCCACTCACCCTTAACGAGAGCCACATGCTCTACACCATTGCTCACTTGGCGGAAGGGAATAAGACGGAACTCACCAAACTCGGTGGGCATGGCAACCTCTTCGCCACGCTCTACAACAGTTTCACGTTGCAGACGATACTTGATAAGGTCGGCAATGGCAATGAGTTTCATATCATATTTCTTGGCAATCTCGTAGAGTTGAGGAAGACGAGCCATAGTACCATCTTCGTTGATAATCTCGATAAGAGCCGCAGCGGGATACAAGCCCGAGAGTCGAGCCAAATCGACAGCAGCTTCGGTATGACCGGCACGAGCCAACACTCCCTTTGAACGAGCACGCAAGGGATTGACGTGTCCGGGACGACCAAAGTCAGACGGCTTCATTGTAGGGTCGGCAAGCGAACGAATGGTGATGGCACGATCGCTCATAGATACACCTGTGGTGCAACCTGCACCTACACGGTCGATAGTAACGGTAAAGGGAGTACCCAACAACGAGGTGTTATCAGATACTTGCATTTCCAACTCCAACTCGCGACAACGCTCCTCGGTAATGGGTGTACACAATACTCCGCGTCCAACGGTGAGCATGAAATTTACTTTTTCGGGGGTTATCTTCTCGGCTGCTATGATAAAATCGCCTTCATTTTCACGATCTTCATCATCAACAACAATAACAAACTTGCCTTGACGAAAGTCTTCAAGAGCTTCTTCGATAGTGTTGAGAACAATTTTTTGGTTATCCATAGTTATAGTGATTAATATTTATTTTATTCATTACACTGCTCGCGTTGCAAGAGTATTATCAACTCATTGTTGGCAATGCAAACAGCCTCTATATTACGTTTAAGGTTTTTATATTTGGTCTTGGCAATACAATATATAGGCAATCCTATGGGTACAAGAACCATAAGAGCCCAATCTATGGGTTTGATGCGCAAGGGTGCCAATATGCGCTCGACATTGAGTACCGGATAGTCCATCAACTTGGTGGTAATAAGATGATTGGTTGTCTCGGCTGTATAGGCAACAAGTTCCTCTACCGAGGTTGCTATATTGCGCAATGTAGCGAGGTCGTAACCTCTCATCCAATAGCTCGCATAGCCGGTTTTAGGCTCGGTATCGAGGTAACGGCGGCATAGGTGGGTAAGGTGATGAGTCTTTTCCATGGCTATGGTTATATCCATGTTGGCCATGACAATCTCTTTATGCGACACCTTGCGCACCTTATCTTTGCCAAAGATTTGTCGGAAGAAATCGGCATACAAGTCCAAGTTGAGTACTGCCGAGTCGTGAGTAGCACGAGAGGTGAGGAAAATACCCAACGGCATGAGAACAGCCGAGCTGAGCCATATACCCTGCCACACTTCCCACACACCATCACGAGCCAATTTATAGCCCGAGTTGTCAATAATATAGTATATAATAAAGAGTATTACCGACACTACAATGGGTATTGCCAATCCACCTTTGCGTATGATAGCTCCCAACGGAGCACCAATAAAGAAGAAGATTATACAAGCCAATGAGAGGGTAAATTTCTTCATCAGCTCTATCTCATGACGGCGTATAGCGCCATGTTTGTCAGATAGAGATATAGCACTAAATTCGTGGTTGTTCTTGAAAGTTTGTGCACGCTCCAGCGCACGCGACACATAGAGCTGGCGACGCTGGTTGTTGCTACCCATCCACAGAGAGTCGAGATTGGTAGCCAAGGCAGCCTCATGCTCTCGTTGCAATCGCTGGGCACGCATGGCCGAGTCGGTGGGGAGATTTTCGTTGGAAACGCCGAAATAGCCTGCCGACTTGAGTTGATGTGCAAACTCTCCACCAAGGCTATCGACAATATTATTTAAGGAGTCGATAGAAACACGCAATTCGCTATAATTTTTTCCGACATATTGTCCCGCCATCAAATCATCGTCCAATCGGTTGAAATTTCCATCGAAAGGTATCAATATCTCTTTCTCCGAAAAGGTTTCGCGACGATAAGGTATATTGGTATAGGAGTTGGTACGATCCGACTTGAGATTTTCAAACGACTCACCGCTATACAGTGTCAAGATGACATGTTTTTTATCGGCAGTAGTCTTCAATCGGCCCGAGTCGGCCATGACAATCATGGCATTGTCAAATCCCTGCGATACATCATATATCATCATATCCATCAACAATCCGTTGTCACGGTCTTTGTGGCCTACATAGAGATTGTAACCATTGATTTGGTCATAGAACACGCCTTCGGGGATATCAAGTTCGGGCGATTTCTGGCGCATCGAATATAGCAGAGTCCACATCTTTACCTGCGCTTGGGGCAAGACATTGTTCTGGAAAAAGAAAGCCAATATAGAGAGTATAGCAACCAAGAAAATGAGGGGTCGCATGACGCGTAACAAAGAAACGCCGGCGGCTTTGATGGCAAGCAACTCCAACTGTTCACCCAGATTTCCAAAGGTCATAAGAGATGCCAACAAGATAGACAAAGGCAATGAGAGCGGCACCATTGTCAATGCGGCATAGAAAAAGAGTTCCAAAAGCACCGATAATTCAATTCCCTTACCTACCATTTCATCGACATACTTCCACAAGAACTGCATCAGCACAATGAACAGGCAGATGAAGAACGTCATGAAAAATACAGGCAAGAAGCTCTGTATCATAAAAGTATATAGTCGCTTGGGACGAAACATATAAGTGCGCTAATTATTGAATTGCAAAAATAGCGCAAAAAATCGACAAATCACAATCGACGGCAACACAAATAGGGTGCAAGTTGTGAATAAAACTGAATTTTGACTTTTATCAACAATATTTTCGGCAGCAAAAGCATTGCCCGCAAGGTTGCAACAAGGGGGCATGCAAACAAGCATCAAAGAACACCCAAACGTCGTTGCAAGCGTTCTATTTCGTTATCCCACAACTCTTGCAAGTCCTCCTTATCTTCGGCCGACGCAAAGTCTGTAACAGAGAGAATGGTAGCACCCGTAAGCTCGGAGTTGGCAATGCGCATCTCAAAAAACGTGCGTTCATGACCTTCCTCCACCCAATGAAACCGTACAAACACTCCGGCACGAGAGCTGAGCAAATGAGCTACCTGAGGGGTTTTGTTCCAATAGAAAGTATATTCTTTGTCCTTACACTCTACCTTGTCGGCAAACCATTCTTGAAGACCCGACGCCGTACTGATAAAGCCCCACAACAGCGTGGGAGATACTTTCTTGAAGTCATATTCCAATAAAAACTTATCTTTACTCATAACTATACCTTTTGTGTTTTTCAATTAAGAACGACAGCAACATTCTTGTCAAAAGAATTACTTTCGGTTGCTAATATATGAATATTATTTGATAAATGCAACTATTTCTTATACTTTTTATCATTACATGACAATAGGCAAGAGTAGGAATATATATAGAAAACATAAGCCATTGCTGTATGCCATTGCAAAAGCATGAATTTTACTTAAAATTAATATCGCATAAGCATACAATGTATCACAACTTTTTCTTACATTTGCACCAATTATATATAAAAGCAAACACAATCTTTATAATAATACTAAAATGGACTTGATTAAACAAATCGTAGAACGTGCCAAAGCTAACAAGCAACGCATCGTTCTTCCCGAAGGTACAGAAGAGCGTACCTTGAAAGCCGCCAATCAACTTTTGGCAGACGAAGTAGTTGAGGTAATTCTTATCGGTAACCCCGACGAGATCAAAGCCCTTGCTGAAAAACACAATCTTACAAGCATCGACAAGGCTACCATCATTGACCCTGTAAACAACCCTCGCAAAGAAGTGTATGCCAACTTGCTCTTTGAATTGCGCAAGAGCAAAGGTATGACTATCGAGAAAGCAACTGCATTGGCCGAAGACCCCTTGTACTTGGGTACTCTTATCATCAAGAACGGTGATGCCGATGGCGAGGTAGCCGGTGCACAAAACACAACAGGTGATGTATTGCGTCCTGCATTGCAAATCATCAAGACAACTCCCGGTATCAGCGTAGTATCAGGTGCATTCCTCATGTTTACTCCCAAAGCCGAATATGGCGAAAACGGTCTGCTCGTATTTGCCGACTGCGCCGTAATGCCCAACCCCAACGCACAAGAGCTTGCTCAAATCGCTGTTTCGACAGCTCGCACAGCACGCGCTATTGCAGCTATCGAGCCTCGCGTTGCCATGCTCAGCTTCTCTACCAAGGGTAGTGCCAAGAATGAGTTGGTAGATAAAGTTGTTGAAGCTACTCGTTTGGCTCAAGAAATGGCTCCCGAATTTGCTATCGACGGCGAATTGCAAGCCGATGCAGCCATCGTTCCCTCGGTAGGTTCTTCAAAAGCTCCCGGTAGCGCTATCGCCGGTCGTGCCAATACACTCGTATTCCCCACTCTCGAAGTTGGTAACATCGCCTATAAACTCGTACAACGTTTGGCAGGTGCCGAGGCCGTAGGTCCCGTATTGCAAGGTATTGCCGCTCCCGTAAACGACCTTTCTCGTGGTTGCAGCGTTGATGATATTTATAAACTTGTTGCTATCACAGCTACTCAAGCAATAGGTCTTAAGGCCGGTAAATAATGTACATTATATATTAACCATACAAGAAAATATATCGTAATGAAAATTTTGGTATTGAACTGCGGTAGTTCATCAGTAAAATACAAACTCTTCGATCTCGACAGCCAAGAAGTAATGGCACAAGGTGGTGTAGAGAAATTGGGACTCAAAGACTCATTTATCAAATTTACACTCCCCAGTGGCGAGAAGAAAATTCTTGAAGTAGATATGCCCGAGCACCGTTCGGCCATCGAGACTATTCTCAACGTACTCACCAACAATGAGTATGGTTGCATCAAGTCTATCGATGAGATTTCGGCTGTGGGTCACCGCGTAGTACATGGTGCCGAGAAATTCAACAGCAGCGTGCTCATCACCGACGAAATGATAGCACAAGTAAAAGACTGCTACGATCTCGCACCCTTGCACAACCCCGCCAACATCATCGGTATTGAGGCTATCAGCGAGTTGTTGCCCAACGCTCCCCAAGTAGGTGTATTTGATACAGCTTTCCACCAAACCATGCCCGCCAAGGCATATATGTATCCCCTCCCCTACGAGATGTATGAGAAATATGGCGTACGTCGCTATGGTTTCCACGGAACAAGCCACCGCTACGTTTCACGTCGCGCTTGTGACTTCCTCGGCCTCCCCTACGAAGAGCAAAAAATCATCACTTGCCACATCGGTAATGGTGGCTCTATCACAGCTGTTATGGGCGGTAAATCTATCGACACATCAATGGGTCTTACTCCCGTTGAGGGCTTGATGATGGGTACTCGTTCGGGCGACGTTGATGCCGGTGCTCTCGCTTATATCATGAACAAAGAGGGTCTTGATGTAAACGGTCTTTCAAACCTCATCAACAAGAAGAGCGGTGTATTGGGTATCACAGGCATTTCTTCTGATATGCGCGACGTTGAAGACGCTATCAAAGCCGGTAACGAACGTGCCAAATTGGCTCTCGACATGTACGAATATCGCATTATTAAATATGTTGGCTCATATATCGCAGCCATGAATGGTGTTGATGTTATCGTATTCACCGGTGGTGTGGGCGAAAACCAAACTACCACTCGCGAAGTTGTTACCGACAACTTGTCGTTTATGGGTGTCAAGATTGACAAAGAACTCAACGCCAAGACTCGTGGTAAAGAGTGCTTGTTGAGCACTCCCGACTCTACTGTAAAAGTTGTCGTTATCCCCACCGACGAGGAGTTGATGATTGCAACCGATACTCGCGAGATTGTTGAGAAATTGTAATAACTACATACCTCACACATCACAGCCTGCCCCCGCAACAAGGAGGCAGGCTGTTTTTTATAAAATACTTAAATCAAATGCTTAATTTTATTAAAAGCATAGTTTTCAGCATTATATTTTCTCTGTTGAGCGATATTTTTGTTTAGCTTTGCATATAGAAATACATATATCGTCAGTCGCAATATTTTGGCACGATTATTGTACAAATAAGATTACACAATCCTAAAACTATATACATGGAAGAAAAAGAGTTGTTACAGACAATTATCGAAAGTATTCAAGAGAAAAAGGGTCATAAAATAACAACCGTAGATCTTACGGAGATAGAGTCGGCATCGGCCAATTACTTTGTTATATGCCAAGGCAATACACCCACACAAGTAGAGGCAATAGCCGATAGCGTGCGACAATACACTCGCGAGCACACCGGCATAAAGCCTATTGCCTATGAGGGCTATCGCAATGCTCAATGGATAATAATAGACTATGGAAATATCTTTGTTCACATATTCCTCCCCGAGTCGCGCGAATTTTATCGCCTCGAACAGTTGTGGAATGATGCAAAATTGACAGAGATAGCCGATATAGATTGATACCCCCCATCAACAAGATACTCTCTTTATCCCACATAATACATATTATATATGGCAAATAAAAAATTTTTTCGTTTCAACCTCGGTTGGCTATATGGCGGTATATTTGTAGTTCTTGTCATTCTCTACTTTACCAACACCCAATCGTACAGCAAGGAGGTCAATTCAACACGATTTGAAGAGATAGCATTGCAAGGTGGAGTCAAAGAGATAACCATCTACAAGGATCATGCCGAGGCACAACTCACCGACTCGGCCAAACGAGTTATCTTTGGAGAAGATATTGCTGAACAAACACCCGGAATTATCAAAACAAACATTCCGTCGAGCGATAGCTTTGCCGAAACAATGCGCCATTGGAAGGAAGACTATAATGTCAATATTCCCGTAACGTATGACAAGAGTAGCGATATAGGTGCTATTTTCTGGTCGGTTGGCCCGTTTATATTGCTCATTGTTTTCTGGTTTTTCATCATGCGCAACATGTCCAACCCCGGCGGTGGTGGCGGCGGTGGCGGTGTGTTCAATGTAGGCAAATCTACCGCACGCCTTTATGAGAAAGGCAACACACGCATTACATTTAAAGATGTGGCCGGATTGTCGGAAGCAAAACAGGAAATTGAAGAGATTGTGCAATTCTTGCGCAATCCGTCGAAATATACCGAATTGGGCGGTAAAATACCCAAAGGAGCACTTCTTGTGGGCCCTCCGGGAACAGGTAAAACATTGTTGGCCAAAGCCGTTGCCGGCGAAGCCGACGTGCCTTTCTTCTCGCTCTCGGGCTCGGATTTTGTAGAAATGTTTGTAGGTGTGGGTGCCTCGCGTGTGCGAGATCTCTTCCGTCAAGCCAAAGAAAAAGCTCCTTGTATCGTATTTATAGACGAGATAGATGCAGTGGGTCGTGCCCGTGGTAAAAATCCGAGCATGGGAGGCAATGACGAGCGCGAGAATACCCTCAACCAACTTCTTACAGAGATGGACGGTTTTGGCACCAACAGCGGTGTTATCATACTTGCAGCTACCAACCGCGCCGATATTCTCGACAAGGCATTGTTGCGTGCCGGTCGTTTCGACCGACAAATCTATGTAGAGCTACCCGACCTCAATGACCGCAAGGAGATATTTGACGTACACTTGCGCCATGTCAAAATTGACGATAGTGTCGATCGTGACATCTTGGCACGCCAAACTCCGGGTTTCTCGGGTGCCGACATTGCCAATGTATGTAATGAAGCTGCACTCATTGCCGCTCGCAAGAACAAAAACAGTGTCGAGAAACAAGACTTTATGGATGCAGTCGATCGCATTGTGGGTGGATTGGAAAAACGCTCTAAAATCACTACCGACGAAGAAAAACGCTCAATCGCTATTCATGAAGCCGGACATGCCTCACTCAGCTGGCATTTGCAATATGCCAATCCCCTCGTAAAAGTGACAATCGTACCCCGAGGAAAAGCCTTGGGTGCAGCATGGTATCTGCCCGAAGAGCGCCAGATAACCCCTCGCGAAGCAATGCTCGACGAGATGTGTGCAACATTGGGAGGTCGCGCCGCCGAAGAACTGTTTATTGGTCGCATATCGACAGGTGCTGCCAACGACTTGGAACGTGTCACCAAACAAGCCTATGCCATGGTAGTGTACTTTGGTATGAGCGACCGCTTGCCCAACCTCTCTTACTATGACTCTACCGGCCAAGAGTATGGTTTCACCAAACCTTACAGCGAAACGACAGCCAAGATTATAGACGAAGAGGTAACTCGTATTGTCAATGAACAATATGAACGAGCCAAACAGATACTTCGCGAACATGCCGAAGGTCATGCTCAACTCACCGAGGTACTTCTCAACAATGAGGTAATATATACCGAAGATGTAGAGAAAATATTTGGCAAGCGTATATGGAAATCACGCTCTGAAGAGATACTCCGCGATAACGAAGCTATGAAAAAGGAGGAAGAGGAGCGTGCGATAGAAGATAACTTTACTTCTACCACTACCATAGAAGTTGCAACATCCGACAACGACACTAAGCAGGATAATGAGGAGAAAAAATCGGAAGAATAGCCTTCCCTCTCCCATAGAACAATAGTGACATCACCCTATCAGAGCGAGAGCTTGCAGCAAAAGTGCAAATTTGCGTTGCAAGCTCTCGCTTTATTTGTAACACAAATGTAACACAAATTACACATTTATATCTTATCATCGTAACATGCTTGTAACACGCAACGTGTTAATTTGCGATTGTAAAATCACACAATAGATTTAGATGGAAAGTATATATCTTTTATGTGTAGGCATATTGTTTATCATTGCCGTCTTTGACATCATGGCCGGCGTCAGTAACGACGCAGTCAATTTTCTCCAATCGGCCATAGGCTCACGAACCGCATCATTTCGCACGTTACTAACCATTGCTGCAATAGGTATTTTTATTGGAGCATCCATGTCCAATGGTATGATGGATATAGCGCGGCATGGCATCTATCAGCCACAGTATTTCTACTTCAACGAAATCATGGCCATCCTACTTGCTGTAATGCTCACAGATGTTATTTTGCTCGACGTATTCAATTCTTTGGGACTACCCACCTCCACGACCGTATCTATGGTATTTGAGTTGTTGGGCGGTACATTGGCATTGGCAATCATCAAGGTAGCATCATCCGACGGCGCATATACCTTGGGACAGCTCATCAACTCCGACAAAGCATTATCGGTGATAATAGCCATATTTGTATCGGTGGCATTGGCATTTGCATGTGGTACGATTGTTCAGTTTCTCACACGCTTGCTGTTCCGTTACGATTACGAGAAACAGCTCAAAAGATGGGGTGCCATATTTGGGGGATTTGCCCTCACTGCCATTATCTACTTCATCATATTTAAAGGTCTTAAAGACTCGTCACTGATGACAGCCGAGAACAAGCAGTATATCGAAGCAAATACCATGTGGTTGCTGGGTGGTTGTATGGTGTTTTTCACCATTCTCATGGGCATACTACAACTATTCAAAGTAAATGTACTCAAGGTTGTCGTATTGGCAGGCACATTTGCGTTGGCATTGGCTTTTGCAGGAAACGATTTGGTAAACTTTATAGGCGTTCCGTTGGCCGGCTTCTCGGCATATAGCGACTATATAGCCAACAATGGAGGATTGGCACCTGACGAATTCCTAATGACATCACTCACCGAGTCGGCAAGTACCAATCCCATCTTCCTCATTTCGGCCGGAGTGATAATGGTAGTTGTATTGTTCACATCCAAGAAAGTACACCGAGTTGTACAAACCTCTATTGCACTATCGCGTCAAAGTGCCGGAGAAGAAGGATTTGGCACGTCGCCATTGGCTCGACAACTCGTGCGTATATCTATAAATATGGGCAATGCAGTTGCAAAAGTTACGCCACCGGCAGTCAAGAAATATATAGACAGTCGCTTCGATGCAAGTCAAGCCATACTTCCCAACGGGGCAGCATACGACCTTGTGCGAGCTTCTATCAATCTGGTAGTGGCAAGCCTGCTCATCGCACTTGGCACCTCACTCAAATTGCCTCTATCTACAACATATGTAACATTTATGGTAGCCATGGGTACGTCGCTTGCCGACCGTGCTTGGGGACGTGAAAGTGCCGTATATCGCATCACAGGCGTAATATCGGTAATTGGAGGTTGGTTTGTCACGGCAGGTGTGGCTGCATTGGCATGTTTTATCGTAACGGTTATTCTCTACTATGGCGGATTTGTAGCAGTTGTCATCCTCTCTATTTTTGTTATCTACCTCATTATACACAGCCAAATATCATTCAACAAAAAACAAAAACAAATGCATGAGAAAGAGGAGTTAGACCAACAACTTCTCAGTAATGACGACCCCAAGCAATCACTTCCTTTATTGCGCAAACACACACAAAAAGAATATGCACAATTCTCGGCATGGTGTGCCGAAGCATACAGCCGTGCGATAGAAGGATTTTTCTTTGACAAGGCCGATGCTCTGCGTAAAGCCCGACATAAGGTAAAAAATCAACGTCAGGCGTTGCGCATATCACATCGTGTGAGTGCAATAGCTCTCACCAAGTTGCAAGAAAACGATTGGATAGAAAAAGGGCTATATCTGCAACAAGGCAACAAAATAGTCATGGACATCTATCATGCCATCAAACGTTTGGTAGAATCTACATTTGAGCACATCGACAACAACTTTGAGCCGGTAGATGACAATCAGCAAGCCGAATTTGCAGGCCTTGGAGAGGACATTATTACATTCTTTAAGCACTGCAGCTTATATATCGAGAAAGATGATAATCAATTTGACACAATAGCCAACGAGGGACGTTTGCTCATACGTCGTATATCGGAAATACGCGATAAAGAGATGCAACATATACGCAACACCTCGGCATCGAAGAAGGTCGATTTGGTATATATAACACTACTGCAAGAGTCGCAAGTAATCGTTGCACATACTATTCATCTTATCAAAGTAAATAGCAAATTTCAACACAGTTAGTATCAAATCAAGAAGCTAAAACCACCAACTCCGAAGATAGAAAAATTCGTCTATTTTCGGAGTTTTTCGTATTGCTTATATGAGCAATATTTCGTATGTTTGTAAAAGAGAAGCCAACGACTATTGCGCCCTCTATATACAAACATAAAACAATGAAGTTCAAGCTATTATATATTTTAATAATTCTACTGACACTCATTCCTACAAAAGGCTCTTCCATGTCCTCATCCAAGGACGAAGAAGAGGCTATTGTCACCCCCCTATCAACAGGATACACTCCGCACAATGCCTTGCAAGGACGACACATAGCATTGTGGAACAGTCATGGCAGATACTACAACCAGATAGAAGGAGCATGGATATGGCAACGCGCCCGACTGATGGGAACGGTAGAGGATATGCACACAACCGATTATGTACTCACATATCTGCTCCCCATGCTCGAAAATTCGGGAGCTTATGTATTTATGCCACGCGAGCGCGATATAAATAAAGATGAATATATCATTGACAACGACAATCACGATACTACATACAGCGAACAGGGCACTTGGAATGATGGAGCCAAAGAGGGTTTTGCCCATACACAAGAGAGATATGAAGGATTTGTCAATCCGTTTAAACAAGGTACCTATCGCTGGTGCAAGAGCAATGCCAACAAAGAAACCGCATGTGCACGATGGGATATACCCATAGAGAAGAGTGGCTCATACGCAGTGTATGTAGCATACAGCCATGTCAAAAATGGAGCAAAAGATGCACGCTATACTGTCAAACATGCCGGTGGCGAAAGCCTATATTCGGTCAATCAGACAATGGGTGGTGGCACATGGATATATTTGGGCACATTCGACTTTGAGCAAGGGGGAAACAATTATGTATCTCTATCCAACCTATCGAGCCACGGTGGCCAATACATCACTGCCGATGCCATCAAAGTGGGTGGCGGCATGGGCAACATTGCTCGCAAGCCCTGCTTGAAACCCCGCAAAGCAACCAAAGAGGCTCTGAAGAACCAAAAAGCCGAGGCCAAAAAGCGTAAAAAGAAGAAAAAAGAGGAGAAAGCCCAAGTAGAAACTGCCACAACCAGCGGAATGCCTCGGTATGCCGAAGCCGCACGATATTGGATGCAATGGGCCGGTATTCCCGACACAATCTATTCGGACACCGGAGGTGACAATGACTATGGCGACGACACCCGCGGGCGTGCCTATTGGGTAAACTACCTCTGTGGAGGCTCTGATGTTTTGCCCAAAGAGAAGGGATTGAACATACCCATTGATTTTTCCTTTGCCTTTCACACCGATGCCGGCAATGTACCCGGCGACTCTATTGTAGGCTCTATGGGTATATACTATACAGGAAAAACCAAGAGGAGCAAGGCCAAGCGATATGCCAATGGAACATCACGCATACAATCGGAGTACCTCAATGACTATATCTACAAAGAAATAGAACAAGACATAAACCTATCGTTGCAACCCCAATGGACAATGCGCAAATGCCTCAATCGTCGCTATGCCGAAGCACGATTGCTCGATGTGCCATGTATGTTGTTGGAATCTATGTCACACCAAAATTTCACCGATATGCGCTATGGTCTTGACCCACGTTTTCGTTTTGTTATGTGTAGGGCAATCTACAAGGGAATGCTCAAATATCTATCCAACCGATACAAAGCCCCCTATATCGTACAACCATTGCCGGTCGATAACATATACACCGAGTGGCATGACAACAACCATGTAAAGATAGCATGGAAAGCAGTAGCCGATGTAGCCGAGCCAACGGCAACCCCCACACACTACAAGGTATATACACGCATAGGCAAATATGGATGGGACAATGGCACGATTGTTACAGAGCAAGAGTGTACGATAAAAATAGAAGATGACACACCCTACTCGTTCTATGTAACCGCTCTCAACGAGGGTGGCGAAAGTTTTCCATCGGAAATTGTATCGGCCTATCATGCAAGCGCATCATCCCCAACGGTAATGATTATCAACGCCTTTGACCGCATCAGCGCCCCCATTGCATTTGCCGATACGGCAAGCAACACAGCCGGCTTTATGCACGATATTGATGGCGGTGTACCCTACAAGCATACTGTTGCATATACCGGCGAACAATATAACTATGACCGTAGCGCCGAGTGGAAAGACGACTTGATTGACCCCGGATATGGAGCAAGTAAGAGCGATTTTGAGGGACAGATAATTACAGGCAATACGTTTGACTATGCCTACACACACGGAGAGGCACTCGCATCGCTTGGCTACTCATATCTGTCGGCATCGGACGAAGCAGTAAGCAATGGCAGTGTACAACTCAATACATACCAATATACAGATGTGATATTGGGCAAAGAGAGAGCCACAATCATGGGTAACGACTCATCACGTTACGACTTTGAGGCGCTTCCTCTGCCATTTGTCACTGCACTATCGGCCTACTGCTTACAGGGTGGAAATTTACTCATCAGTGGAGCTTACATAGGTCAAGATGCTTATGAAGGAGCACTCTCGTCGTCGCATGCTCGCAACTTTCTCACCGACATACTCCACTGCGAATGGTTGTCGAGTCGTACAGCACATAAAGACGCATCGATATACAGTGTCAATCCCGATTATCAACTACCCAAATTACAATGGAATAGCCGACCCAATGAGGTATGCTATGCCGTTGAACAGACCGACATACTCTACCCTGCCGATAAACAAGCTGTAACATTCTTGCAATATAACAATGGAGATGCAGCAGCAGTGGCGTGCATAGGTGACGGTTATCGTTGCTGCACACTCGGATTTCCTCTTGAAGTAATCGAGAGCTCTCATGGCCGGTTGGAGTTATTCCGATTGATATTTGATTTTCTACACCCATAACCATATACACAAGACATGAAACACAATATAACTTGCTTTGTAGCCTATAATGGCATAGACCAATATACCGAGCAGACTATCAACTCCTTGCGAGAAGCAGGAGCCAACCGCTTTGTACTGCTCTGTACCGAAGCCCCCGCCGGGCAATTATCACAGCAATACCCCACTATCATTTCAAGCACATTGCAAACCAACGAGATAATGAAACTCATCTCGTTGAGATGTCACACTCCCTACTTGCTTATCTACAACAAATACACACCGCTCGACATAAACAACAAGGCGTTGGCAAGGATGATACAGGTGGCACAAGACACACAAGCCGGCATGGTATATGCCGACTATTATGAGCTGCGCGACGGCAAGCGACAAGTACACCCTGTCATCGACTATCAAACAGGCAGTGTGCGCAACGATTTTGACTTTGGCAGTGTAATTCTATATCGCACAAGCAGTTTTGTCAAAGCTGTTGAAGAGGAAGTGATGCAACGCAATTTTCAGTATGCCGGAGCATATACCCTTCGACTCAATATAAGTCGTACAGCTCCTATCACACACATCGCCGAATACCTTTATACCGAGATAGAGGAAGATACACGCACAGGAGGAGTGAAACAATTTGATTATGTCGATCCGCGCAACATTGCAGTACAAAAGGAGATGGAAGAGGCCTTTACCTACTACTTGCAACAAGTAGGCGGATTGGTACACAGCTACCAACTCAAAGAAGTGGAGCTCGATGATAACGAATATCCATGCGAAGCCTCGGTCATCATACCGGTATATAATCGTGTGCGCACTATCCAAGACGCTATCCAATCAGCACTCAATCAGGCTACCGATTTCAGCTACAACGTCATCGTTATAGACAACCATTCTACCGACGGAACAACCGAATTGATAGCATCATTTGCACATGACAGCCGGCTCATTCACCTCATTCCCGAGCGCAATGACTTGGGTATAGGCGGATGCTGGCAGCGAGCCATAGACGACAGCCGTTGCGGACGATATGCCATACAGCTCGATAGCGACGACCTATATAGCAGCAACAACACACTGCAACAAATTGTAGATTGTTTCAGAAAAGAGAAGTGTGCCATGGTAATAGGCAGCTACGACCTCACCGACTTCAATCTCAACCCCATCCCTCCCGGCATTATAGACCACAAGGAATGGAGCGAGAATAATGGACGCAACAATGCACTGCGCATCAACGGATTGGGCGCACCAAGGGCATTTGTCACAACTATCTTGCGAGAAATAGGAATACCCAACGTAAGCTATGGAGAGGACTATGCCTTGGGCTTGCGCATTTCGCGCAACTATCGCATTGGTCGCATATACACCTCTTTGTATCATTGTCGCAGATGGGAGGGAAACTCCGATGCCGCACTACCCATCGAGCGCATCAATCGCAACAACTACTACAAAGACGAGTTGCGCACCATCGAGCTGCAAGCCCGCATAGCACACAACAAAAAGGTGTATGCGCTATATGAGCAATCGGAAGAGCAACTCAATAAATGGGAACTTGCACAACTCAATTATGCACAACTCGCCCAAAGCGAACAACGCAAAGTAATGTGCAATCATGTGGCCGTAAACATACAACACAATCCTCAACGTATTGCATCGGTCACTGCCTCGCCCAACACAAGCGACAATAGTTGCTTCCTATGCAGCGACAACTTGCCCCAAGAGCAAATAAAAACACCTATACTTGACAACAAATATCAAATATTGGTCAATCCCTACCCCATTTTCACACAACATTATACCATTCCTGCCACGACACACACACCACAGCGCATAGAAAACCGCATAAACGACATGCTCACCATAGCACACGACTATGCCCCCTATACAATATTCTATAATGGTGCACAATGTGGTGCATCGGCACCTATGCACTTGCACTTCCAAGCAGTCAGGGATGGTCTTATGCCCATAGAGTGGCAATGGAGAGAGGCCTCACAGGAGATATGCGCACAAGAGGGATATTCGGGCAGAATATCTTTGCTGAAAGATATGTATCGACCTATTTTCCTTATTACATCCTACGATAAGCGTGAAGCCGAAAAACTATTCGACAAATTGTATCATGCGCTACCGAGCCAAGAGGGTCAAGAGCCAATGATGAATATCATTGCACGATATGAAGGAGGACAATGGCTTATGTGGGTATTTCCCCGCAGCAAACATCGCCCCGACTGCTATTATGCGCAAGACGACAAACAGCGCCTCATCAGTCCGGCCTCGGTAGAAATGGGAGGATTGTTCATTGCACCACAACGCAATGATTATAATAATATCACGGCACAAGAGATTGTAAACATATACAACGAAGTGTGCCCCACGCCACAAGAGATAGAAAAGATTGTAAAAAAATTAGAAACGAAATAGAATGAAACAACCGCACATACATGTAGGTATCATGGCCGATACACGCATCATCATCATCTTTGAAGGTGTGTACAACTGTAACGGCAAGCAAGTAGAAGGCGAACAACTCTTTGCTCGCACAGCCAATGGTATTGCTTGGCAAGGCTCTACCTACGACACCTTGACTTTTACTCCCGAAAACGAAGAGAAGGCGTCGTTTCTGCTACAAGACGTTACAATAGGCATAGGATTTCATTGGCAAAGGCACGAAAATCAACGTTTCAGAGGAGGCGTACAGCTTATTACCGAGGAGAAAAAAATACGAGTTATCAACCATGTTATGGTTGAGGAGTACTTGCGCAGTGTCATTTCGTCGGAGATGAATGCCACATCCTCTATCGAGTTGCTCAAGGCGCACGCCGTTATCTCACGAAGCTGGCTATTGGCACAAATTGAAAAACGCAATACCATAGAAGCTACTGCTACACCATACACAAGCGAAACAAACAGCGATGAGGAACGAGTAAAGTGGTATGACCGCGAGGAGCATGACAACTATGATGTATGTGCCGACGACCATTGCCAACGCTATCAAGGCATTACACGAGCCTCGACAGCAGCGGTAAATGAAGCCGTAGATGCGACATTTGGTCAAGTACTGTTCTATGACAACCACATTGCCGATGCACGCTTCTCAAAGTGCTGTGGTGGAGCAACCGAATTGTTTGAAAATTGTTGGGAGCCTTCTCCTCATCCCTACTTGCAAGGTCAGTTGGACAATGACGAAGGAGAACTACCCGACTTGCGCAACGAAGAAAACGCAAGAGAATGGATATTGTCGAAACAAAATACTTTCTGTAACACCAACGACAAAAACATTCTATCGCAAGTACTCAACGGATATGACCAAGAAACATCGCAATTCTACCGATGGCGCATCGAGTATGAACAAGACGAGCTATCGTCACTGATAAGACGAAGGTCGGGTATAGACTTTGGCACCATACAGGAGTTGCAACCGGTAGAGCGAGGCACATCGAGTCGCATCATCCGCCTGCGCATTGTGGGTAGCAAACGCACGCTCATCGTAGGCAAAGAGTTGGAAGTGCGTCGCTGGCTATCAGAGAGTCACTTGTATAGCTCGGCCTTTGTAGTAGAGAAGCAACCCTATTACAACCAATCGAAATTTATCCTACATGGAGCAGGTTGGGGCCATGGTGTGGGTCTGTGCCAAATAGGTGCTGCCGTGATGGGAAGCAAAGGCTACCATTATGAGGAAATATTGGCACACTACTTCCGCAACACGACAATCAAAAACTTATATAGCAAAGAGGAGATAGAACAATGAAAGGAAACACAACCCGTCGCTCGGCATGGAGCTGGGTTCCGTCACTCTATTTTGCCGAAGGTCTGCCTTATGTGATAGTAATGTCGGTATCGGTCATTATGTACAAGAACTTCAATCTCTCAAACACCGATATTGCATTCTATACCGGCTGGCTCTATCTGCCATGGGTAATCAAACCACTGTGGAGCCCGTTTGTCGATTTATTTAAGACCAAACGTTGGTGGATAACGACGATGCAAATGCTTGTGGGCATAGGATTTGCGGCTATTGCTTTCACGCTGCATCTGCCACACATGATAGAGCTGTCGCTGGCATTCTTCTGGCTCATGGCATTCTCGTCGGCCACACACGATATAGCCGCCGATGGCTTCTATTTGCTGGCAGTCCCCGACAAAGACGAACAGGCTCTCTTTGTAGGTATTCGCAGTACATTCTACCGCATTTCTACCATTGCCGGGCAAGGTTTGTTGGTGCTCATAGCCGGTTATCTTATAGACCATCACGTTGCTATTGCAACGGCTTGGAGCGTAACATTTGCAGTAATGGCAATACTATTTATTGCATTGTTTGTCTATCACCGATTGATACTACCCAAGCCCACGACCGACCATGCCACAAGCGACAGCACAACACCCGGCTCTATTTTGAAGGGATTTTTCAGGACTTTTGTCACTTTCTTTCAAAAGCCACATGCTTGGAGTGCCATCGTCTTTATGTTGTTATATCGCCTACCCGAGGCTCTTCTCGTCAAGATAACAAGTCCGTTCTTGTTAGACAGTGTAGAAAAGGGTGGTATGGGAATGACTACATTGCAAGTAGGTATCGCCACCGGCACTGTGGGTATTATAGGTCTTACACTCGGAGGCATCTTGGGTGGTGTGTGCGCCTCACATGGGGGCTTGAAACGGTGGTTGTGGCCCATGGTAGCGGCTATAAGCCTACCCAACATTGTATATGTCATCATGGCCTACACGCATCCCGCATTGTGGGTTATCAATGTATTGATATTTATAGAACAATTTGGATATGGGTTTGGCTTTACGGCCTATATGCTTTTCCTCATTCATTATGCCGAGGGAGAGAGCACCACAGCCCACTATGCACTATGTACAGCCTTCATGGCAATGGGCATGATGATACCGGGCATGGTGGCCGGATGGTTGCAGGAGTTGCTTGGTTATCAACACTTCTTTATCGTCATTTGCATCTTGTGTGCGGTGACAATAGGTGTGTGTTGTTTTATAAAATTGGACAAACCTTCTAATTGTATCACTCATGAATAATATGCGTCTTACCACACTGCTGCTGTATCTGTGTTGCGTAACTGCAATAATGGCCGAGCCTCAAGTAAAAACCGGCATCGAGGTGCTGATAGAGCAAAACTTTGCACCCTTGGCAGGTAAACGAGTAGGCCTTATTACCAATCCCACCGGCGTAGATAGCCGCTTACGCTCCACAATAGACATCCTGCACGAGGCCGAGAATGTCAATTTGGTAGCCCTATATGCACCCGAACATGGTGTGCGAGGCAACATCTATGCCGGCGACAAAGTAAGCAACTCGAAGGATGACAAAACAGGAATACCCGTTCACTCGCTATACGGAAAGAGTCGCAAACCCACCGCTGCCATGCTGCAAGGAATAGACGTGCTGGTGTATGACATACAAGATATAGGTTGTCGCTCCTACACATTTATCAGCACCATGGGATTGGCCATGCAAGCGGCTGCCGAGCAAGGCATAGAGTTTATGGTGCTCGACCGCCCCAACCCTCTGGGAGGGTATCGTGTAGAAGGCTGTGCGGTTGAGGAGGGATATACCTCTTTTGTCAGTCAATATCCCATACCCTACATCTATGGACTCACTTGTGGCGAATTGGCTCAGCTACTCAATAACGAAAAAATGATAGGCGACAAGCCTTGTTCACTCACGGTAGTAACCATGAAAGGATGGACAAGAGATATGGATTACGAGGCGACCGGCTTGCCTTGGGTACTCCCCTCACCGCACATCCCATCGCCCCTATCGGCCTACTATTACCCGCTATCGGGTATCGCAGGAGAATTGGGCACCATCTCTATCGGTGTAGGCTATACCCTGCCCTTTCAGCTCTTTGGAGCCGAATGGATTGATGCCGAGAAATTGTCACAACGACTCAATGCACTCAATCTTCCGGGGCTGGCATTCCGCCCCATACACTACACTCCATTCTATGCCATGGGCAAGGGTACTCGACTGCAAGGCGTGCAAGTACACATTACCGACAAAGAGAGGGCTACCCTTTCGGAGGTACAGTTCTATGTGATGCAAGAGTTGGCAGCCTTGTATCCGCAACACAAGGCCTTTGACAATGCCGAACAATCGCGACTCAACATGATAGACAAGGTGTGTGGCACATCACAGATAAGGAAATTGTTTACCAAACGTTACCGTTGGGAAGATGCTCGCGACTATTGGAATAAAGGCATAGGAAGATTTAAACAACTATCACGTCAATATTACTTATATCCATGACAATACTCATAGCCGACAGTGGCTCTACCAAGACCGATTGGGCTGTGGTGAGTAAAGACACCACGCAACACATTACTACAGCCGGCATCAATCCTGTACATCAAGATGATGCAACAATCAATGAGATTGTTGCACAACAACTATGCCCTCAAATGGGCGACATAGTGCCCACGCACATATACTTCTACGGCGCAGGATGCGTGGGAGGTAATACCGACAAACGTATGGAGGAGATATTGCACCGTCACTACTCTCAAGCACACATAGAGATAGCAAGCGACTTGCTGGGTGCGGCTCGCAGCCTGTGTGGCAATGAGAAAGGTATGGCTGCCATCTTGGGTACAGGAGCAAACTCATGCTATTACGACGGCAGTAGTATCATAGCCAACATACCACCCTTGGGCTATATCTTGGGGGATGAAGGTAGTGGCGCATCGTTGGGCAAATCGTTCCTCAACAAGCTCCTGAGAAACGAACTCGGAGAGGCTCTCAAAGAGGAGTTTTATGCGACATTCAATACCGATTATCACACGCTCATCCACCGCATCTATCGCGAGCCGGCTGCCAATCGCTACTTGGCATCACTCTCGCCATTCATTGCATCGCACCTCGACAACAAGGCTCTATATAATATTGTCGCCGATACATTTGCCTCGTTTATAGACAACCACATCGCCCAATACGAGTGTACAAACACACCCCTGCACCTCACAGGCTCGGTAGCATACTACTATCGCAACATCATTGCCGAGGTGGCTCGCAATAAAGGTATAGAAATAGGGAAAATAACACACACTCCCATAGATGGATTAATAACATATCACGCACAAAATCACTAAATTATGCAAGCAGCACTATATCTCATACCCGTCACATTGGGAGATACCGAGATAGACCGCGTACTTCCCTCACACAACCGCAACATCATAGCCGGCATCAGCCACTATGTAGTAGAAAATATACGCTCGGCACGTCGCTTCTTGCGCCGCTCCAACCCCGATATCGTTATCGACGACCTCACTTTCTATACACTCGACGAGCATACCCGCCCCGAAGAGATAGCCTCATTCCTCGCGCCCTTGCGCGAAGGGAAACCCGTAGGAGTCATTTCGGAAGCCGGTTGCCCTGCCATAGCCGACCCCGGAGCCGACCTTGTAGCCATAGCCCAGCGAGAAGGGCTCAAGGTAGTACCACTTGTGGGGCCATCATCTATACTCATGTCGCTCATGGCAAGCGGATTTAACGGACAGAGCTTTGCCTTCAATGGTTACTTGCCCGTGGAGCCCACCGAGCGCACACGCAAAATCAAGCAACTTGAGCAACGTGCTTACAGCGAAGACCAGACTCAAATATTCATAGAGACCCCCTATCGCAACCACAAGATGATAGAAGAGCTCGTAAAAACCTGCCGACCCACTACCCGCCTGTGTGTAGCATGCGACATCAGTTGCGAGGGCGAAGAGATACACACTCGCACCATTGCACAATGGAAAAAGGCACAATACGACATCCAAAAGCGCCCGGCTATTTTCTTGATATATAAGTAGAATTATATTTCCACCCAACGCCACGCCTTCGGCATGGCGTTTTCTGCCCCGTTGTTGCAGAGGTAACCATATCCTCCTCTGTGTGCTGAAGGCATATAGGTGAGCTGTCACCCATGGTGACTGAGGGGTTAAAAACATTCACAGGCGTTGAAAGACTTACGCAAAGTAGGTGGTAAATAAATCTCGACTGAAAGTCGTGTCGCAATGCCCCTTGAGGGCATGCGAATGAGTAGCCCCGTACAAGACGGAGCGTGAGCGACGGCGCAGTGCGGGGTGTCCGTCGCCTCCACCTTTCACCCGCCACCGCACGCCGTGTGCGTGCGGTGGCGGGTATTATAATATTGAAATCTTATCCCCGCACTTCGCCACTATCGTGGCTCGTACGGGGCTACTATATCTCGTCGCTACCGCTCCTCGACCCGTGTTTCACACGGTTATTTGCGTGACTTTCAAACCCCTCCGGTGCGCTAACCCGCACCATTTGTCTATCGACCAAGTTGCTCACGCTCGGCATAGCCTATGCAAGCATAACTCTGCTCTCGCTTATTCGCAACAGTCCCCTATATTTGCTTACGCAAACACAGAGGAGGAAAATATTACCCTTGACCCGTGTTTCACACGATTTTAACCCCTACCCACTGCGTGGACTCCCCCTATATTGTCTTGCGACAACACATGGGGAGAAAACGCCCCGCCCTGCGAGGCGTTGAAGATTTGCCATAGATTGCCATGTCTTGTACTATACAATTTCTACAAAACAAAAGAGGTTGCGCCAAATGAATTGGGGCGCAACCTCTTGAATGAGTTTATTCAAAAGTGCTTATTTGAGGCCACGGCCACGAATGAGAGCTTCGGGGTTGGGCTCGGCACCACGGAATTGAACATAGAGTTTCATGGGGTCTTCGCTTGAGCCGGCTTCGAGGATATTGATGCGGAAAGCATCGGCAGTAGCCTTGTCAAACACGCCATTCTCTACAAATGCGTCAAAAGCATCGGCATCGAGCACCTCGGCCCACAAGTAGCTATAATAGCCTACCTCGTAGCCACCCGAGAATACGTGGTTGAAGTGCATGCTGCGGTAGCGATAGGTAATCTCCTCGGGAAGACCGAGTTCGGCGGCAACTTTCTTCTCAAACTCGCGAGCGTCAAAGCCTTCGTAGTTGTCCAACTCGTGCATGCGCATATCGAGAAGAGCGGCAGCTACCAACTCGGTAGTGGCAAAACCTTGGTTGAAAGAAGAGGCACGTTGCATCTTGGCTATGAGTTCGTCGGGAATAACCTCGCCTGTTTCATAGTGGTGAGCATACATTTTCAACACTTCGGGGTGAGTAGCCCAATGTTCGGTAATTTGCGAGGGCAACTCAACAAAGTCGCGAGCCACGCTTGTACCGCTGATACCATAGTAATCGACGCGAGTGAGCATGCCATGCAAGCCGTGACCAAACTCGTGGAAGAGCGTTTCTACCTCATCGAGAGTGAGCAACGAGGGAGTCTCGGCAGTGGGTTTGGTGAAGTTACCAACATTGTACACCAAGGGACGTACTTCGTTGCCATTGGCATCAACATAAGACTCACGGAAAGTGCTCATCCATGCACCCGAGCGCTTGCTGGCGCGGGGGAAATAGTCGCAGAAGAATACGGCAAGATGTTTACCCTCGGCATCAAACACCTCGTAAGTGCGCACCTCGGGGTGGTATGAGGGGATATCCTTGCGCTCTTGGAAAGTAATACCATAGAGTTTCTCGGCTACCATGAAGACGCCATCGAGAACTTTATCGAGAGAGAAATAGGGTTTCAACTCATCTTCGTTAAGAGCATATTTCTCTTGACGCACTTTCTCGGCATAGTAGGCATAGTCCCAAGGAGCAAGTTTGAAGTTACCACCCTCGCGGTCGATAATCTTTTGCATATCGGCTACCTCTTCTTTGGCACGAGGAACGGCATATTTCCAGATATTGAGCAACAAGTCGTTTACAGCCTTGTCGGTCTTGGCCATGCGATCGTCAAGAACAAAGTCGGCATAAGTTTTGTAACCGAGGAGTTGAGCCTTTTGCAAGCGCAACTCAAGGATGCGTTTGATGTTGGCCTTGTTGTCGTTTTCGTTATCATTGTCACCGCGCATGATATAGGCAGTGTAAAGTTTCTCGCGCAAGTCGCGATTGTCGGCATATTGCAAGAAAGGAATGCGGCTGGGAGCCGAGAGGTTGAACAACCAACCCTCTTTACCTTGAGCAGCAGCCTCTTCCTTGGCAGCAGCAACAGCACCGGCGGGCAGACCGGCGAGGTCGGCCTCATTCACGATAAGAAGCTCAAAGCCATTGTTCTCGGCCAATACATTGTTGCCAAAGCTGAGAGAGAGAGAAGACAACTCGCTGTTGATGGCACGCAAAGCCTCCTTGTCCTCGGGCGAGAGAAGAGCACCCGAGCGTACAAAGCTGTTGTAATATTTCTCCAAAAGACGCTCTTGAGGGCGGTCGAGGTTTTCATTGGCACGGTTGTCATAAACAGCCTTGATGCGCTCAAAGAGAGCCTCGTTGAGCATAATATCATCGGCGTGAGCAGTGAGCATAGGAGTTACTTCCTCGGCAATGCCACGAAGAGTATCGTTAGACATAGACTCGGTAAACGAGAAGAAAGTAAGCTCGACATTGCGCAAGAGCATACCGCTCAAGTCGAGAGCCAAAACAGTATTCTCGAAAGTAGGAGCTTCGGGGTTATTAACGATAGCCTCAATCTCGGCTTTTTGTTGTTTGATACCCTCTTCAAAAGCGGGCATGTAATGTTCGTTCTTGATTTGCTCAAAAGGAGGCACATCGAAGGGTGTGTTATATTCACCCAAGAACGGATTGTTGGATTGTTGCTGACATGCGGTCATCATAAGGCAGATGATTGCAGGTAAAAATAGACGTTTCATTGATTATAGGTTTAAAAAAATTAATGTGTCATTGTGTTTTTCTTGCGAGTGCAAAAATAGAGATTATTTATAGAAAAGCAAGAATTTTTTTCTTAAAGAAATGTTATTACCCCTCTAATAATGTGTCATTTCCATTCAAATTCGGCATAAATGGGATAATGGTCAGACGAATGTTTATCCTCAACCTTGATATATCGCGCATCCATGTCGCCTTGGTAAATAATATAATCGATGCGCACCCACATACGGTCGGCCAAGTAGGTATATCCGGGTCCTGAACCCAATTCAAGAAAGGCATCGCGACGACTATGGGCAAGCGTGCGATAGGCATAGGAGTTGGGGGTATCATTAATATCGCCACAGATGATGACATTGCCATCGATACTGCGTGCAATAGAATCGACAGCCTCGGCTTGCGAGGCTCTGAATGAGAAAGCGTCCAACAACTTGCGTCCAATAACCTTTATTCCTCCCACTTTGTTCTCTATGCTATCGGGAGCAGAAGTAAGCTCTACATACAACTCCTTGTCGTCTTGTGTAAAACCTATCGATTGAAGATGATTGTTGAGAATGGTGAGCTTTCTGCCATCCACATCCACTTCAAACACCGACATCAATGCCGTTTTGGTAAAGGTTGTGTCCGAAACGACATGCACCGGATATTTGGACAACAAGTGCAAACGATTTTGATATATTTGATAGGGATAGAGGTTGTTCAACTGCTCCAACTGCTGCGAAGAGAAGTTATAACGCTTGTTTCTTAAAGGAAACTTAGTCACTGTTTCTTGCAATGCGACAATATCGGCATCGATGTTGATAATGTTTTGCAACGTGCGGTTATATTCGATATCGGGATACAACTCTTTCTCGACATCATTGAAATGATATACGTTGTACGAGAGCATCGAAAAACCGGGTTTATTTGTGATAAGGCGGTCGTTGCCACGATTTATAGGGCAATATTGTCGCATAGCAGGTATGGCAAGCAACAAAGCCACCAACGGCAATAGAGAATACCGAGGGTACAACACCAACAAAATCAAGAACAGCAATATCGTAGATAGTGCAAAAATGGGAAAGGCAAGACCCAATAGTGCAAGCAGAGGAAACTCATTGGGCGAAAGATACTGCACATACGATGCCACAAGAAGAGGCAACGCCGACAGCACCGATAGCAACATCATCACAACAGCTACCACCTTGCGCAATGGGCTTGCACCCCTTTTGGGCGCCTTGCTCTTCTTCGATTTATCAGTTTTTCTTGGCATCAAACAGACGTTGTTTTTCCTCAAGCGTGAGCGCAGTATATCCCGACCGCTTCACCTTGTCGAGAATACGATCAATCTCCTCCGCCTCCCTTTTCTTACGAGCCAGATATTCGCCATCGGTTTCGGTACGCTTATGTGAGTGTGTTGTATTAGTGTCACGGTAGCTTGTTGCCTTGCCCTTTGAGGGTCGGCGTATCTTGATGTGCGGTCGTCGCCATGCAGTCACCAACTTATCAATCCACTTATTGAGCGGATGCAAGATGTCGCGACCTCTGTTCCAATATAAGGCAAACAATATACCCATCACAGCACCACCTATGTGAGCAAAATGACCACCGGCATTGGCCGAAGTCATACTCAACAGGTCTATGAGTATAATTACAGCAGCAAAATATTTGAGCGACACACTGCCGATAAACATAAGGTTGATTTTATAATCGGGCGCACGCAACGTGGTGGCAAATACTATGGCCATAATAGATGCCGAAGCCCCGCACATCATACCTTGCTTGTCGGCAAAATAGGGAAAGAGGTTGTACGAGAGCAGATACAACACCGCACCGGCCAATCCACCCAAGACATATAGCGTGCCCAGATGCTTTTGCGAGAAATATTGCAAGAAAATCACACCAAACCAATACAACCAAATCATATTGAAAAGGATGTGCCACAAGTCGTAGTGAACAAACATATAGGTAAAGAGAGTCCACACACGATAGGGCAGAGCCTCAAGACTTGAGGGCACTTCGACAAATGACAACCATTGAGTTGATTGTATATTGAAGAGCAGGAGCACCACCGATACAAGATGTATCGCCACAAAAGCAACCACATTGATATAAATGAGCCGCCCCAGCGTGGGTGCGCTCGCAAGTCTGTATTTGAGGCTATCAATAATACCCGCCATTGCCTATTCCTTTCTTACGCCAATAGAGTATAAGCAAGATACCTACCAACATACCGCCCAAGTGAGCAAAGTGAGCTATACCATCGCTGGTGGCACTTACGCCCAAGAACAGCTCAATAAGGCCATATCCCAGCACAAACCACTTGGCCTTGATGGGAATGGGTATAAACATGAGGTATAGCGAAACATTGGGGAATGTCATACCAAAGGCCAACAAAATGCCAAACACAGCACCCGAAGCACCTATGGTAACAAGACCATTGAGAGCCGTAGAAGCCTGATGCCAACCATAATTCTCTACAATCTGCGAGATATAGCCACCATACTCGATATACCATGCCGCCTCTTGTATAATACCCGCACCCAGACCGGTAGTGATATAGTAGAACAAGAAACGCTTGCTACCCCACACTTGTTCGAGTGTGCGGCCAAACATATACACCGAGAACATATTGAAAAAGACATGGGCAAACGATGTAGGATCGTGCAGAAACATGTAGGTAATGAGCTGTACAACATTGAACTTGGAGGCACCAAAAAGGTGTAGTCCCATCCACTCTACAAGCCTGTATGAGCCCGTTGCAGGATTGACACCTATCACTATCGTGGCAAACCACATCAAGACGTTTATGATGAGTAGATTTTTGGTTACGGGCGGAATTGAATTGAAAAACGAACGCATATTATATCATATTTATAATCAACAAGATAATGCTACATTATCTCGATTTTGTTTATTTGCGATGCAAAGGTAATAAATAATTACCTTTGCCACATGCGATTGTATATTTTATTAATAAAAACAAGGGTGATGTTGCGATAATTTTATTAAAATTAAGAACTCGCAAAGGCTGTTTTAAGGCCGGCAATCGCCACGCCCCACATACTACAAGGATGCAACGGGGCAAGAAAACAATCTCTTCGCAGCATATTTTTTCAATAATAACACTTTTTCATAGCCATAGAGTCAAGTATATCGATATAAATTGATTATCTTTGCACGTTTATTATATATTATAGAGATATGAAGATAGAACAAATTATAGCTTCGGCAACAGCCAATGCAGTGAAAGCCCTCTATGGTATAGAGGCCGACACCAACAGTTGCATGCCTCAAAAGACCAAAAAAGAGTTTGAAGGCAACCTCACAGTTGTAGTATTTCCTTTCCTGCGAGCCTCCAAGAAGGCTCCCGAAGCAACCGCACAAGAGATAGGCGAATATTTGTTGGCCAACGAAAGTGCCGTAGCCGGATTTAATGTAATAAAAGGCTTCTTAAATCTTGTCATTGCCCCCACATTCTGGGCAGGACTCTTGCATGAGATAGAGGCCAACGAGCAATATGGTATCACTCCCGTTACCGACAACTCTCCGTTGGTAATGATTGAATACTCATCGCCCAACACCAACAAGCCCCTTCACTTGGGTCATGTGCGCAACAATCTGCTCGGTTACAGCCTCTCGCGCATCATGCAAGCCAATGGCAATCGTGTTGTAAAGACCAATATTGTAAACGACCGCGGCATACACATTTGCAAGTCGATGCTTGCTTGGCAAAAGTGGGGCAATGGCTGCACTCCCGAGTCGGCCGGAAAGAAAGGCGACCACCTCATTGGCGACTTCTATGTGCTCTTTGACAAGCACTTCAAGGCAGAAGTTGCCGAGTTGATGGAAAAAGGCATGAGCAAAGAGGAGGCCGAGGCCGCATCACCCCTCATGAGCGAGGCACGCGAGATGTTGCGCCGCTGGGAAGCCGGCGACGAAGAGGTACGCAGTGTATGGCGCATGATGAACGAATGGGTATATGCCGGATTTGATGCAACCTACCGTCGTATGGGTGTCGATTTTGACAAGATATACTACGAGAGCGAAACATATCTCGAAGGAAAAGACAAAGTACTCGAAGGTCTTGAAAAAGGCATTATGTATCGCAAGGAAGATGGCTCGGTATGGGCCGACCTCACCGGCGAAGGCCTCGATCACAAGTTGCTCTTGCGCAGCGACGGCACATCGGTATATATGACTCAAGACATAGGTACTGCCAAGTTGCGATTTATCGACTACCCCATCGACAAGATGATATATGTAGTGGGCAACGAGCAAAACTACCACTTCCAAGTGCTCTCTATTCTTCTCGATAAACTCGGATTTAAGTGGGGCAAAGACCTTGTACACTTCTCATACGGTATGGTAGAGCTACCCGAGGGCAAGATGAAGAGTCGCGAGGGTACAGTAGTAGATGCCGACGACTTGATGGACGAAATGGAAGCCACAGCTCGCGAGACATCGGCCGAATTGGGCAAACTCGATGGTTGCACTCCCGAGGAGGCTCGTGAGATTTCGCGCATTGTGGGTATGGGTGCGCTCAAGTACTTTATCCTCAAAGTCGATCCTCGCAAGAATATGACATTCAACCCCAAAGAGAGTATCGACTTTAACGGCAATACCGGTCCCTTCATCCAATACACCTATGCCCGCATATGCTCGGTAATGCGCAAGGCTGCCGAAGCCGGCATAGATTACAAAGCGACAGACATGAGCCAAGTTACTCCCGCCGAGAAAGAAATCGACCTTATACAACGATTGGCCTCATATCCCGCTACCGTTGCCGAAGCCGGTCGCCTATACAGTCCTGCACAGATAGCCAACTATGTATATGACCTTGTGAAGGAGTACAACCAATTCTATCACGACTTCTCTATCCTGAAAGAGGAGAATGAGGCAGTACGCGCTTTCCGTCTGATGCTTTCGGCCAACGTTGCCAAGGTTATCGCCTCGGGCATGAGCCTGTTGGGCATAGACGTACCCCAACGCATGTAATAGAAACGATACAACAATATAGAAAACATAGATTATGAAACGTATAAATATCATTATCGCATCATTGGCAACACTCATGCTTGCCGCATGCAACAACAACAACACCTGCAAGGTAGAAGCCTACATCGACAACATGCCCGAAGGCCGATTTTATATGGTCGATAAGTTGAGCAACGCCGTTATCGACAGTGCATTTGTAGCCAACGGAGCAATCAGCTTTGCCACACCGGTCGATACTGCTTATGTGGCAACAATCGTTGATGTTACCAACGTTGCCCCCGGAGGCAATTTTGTGATTAACGACGAGGTTACCCACTACACCTTTATTGCCGAGCCGGGTAGCAACCTCAAGATAGACCTCAACAACAATCTCTTGGTAAAAGGCTCGCCCCTCAACGACGATTATATCGCCTATACAGAGGCCGGCGATGCTCTCAACAACCAAATAAGTGTATTGAATGACAGCCTTGTCGCCTTGATGGAGAACAACACACTCTCGCCCGAAGAAGCCGAAAACTCGTTTTACAGCAATCTCGAAGTACTCAATGCGACCTATTGCAATACATTGGAAAACATCTTGGCTGCCCACAGCGATAATGTTGTAGGCGCTATCGCCCTCAACTCTTATCTCTCGGCATGCGAGGATGATGCCCGCATAGAGAGCGTCATGGCAAGCATGAGCCAATATGTATTGACACATCCCATTGCGAGCAAAAGAGTACAGCTCCGCATCAGCCTCCAAGAGACAGCCGAGGGTATGCCCTTCAAAGACTTCTCGGTAGAACAAGAAGATGGCACAACCATCTCGTTGAGCGACTATGTAGGCAAGGGACAATATGTCTTGGCCGACTTCTGGGCATCATGGTGTCCTCCCTGCCGCCAATCGATGCCTTTGTTGAAGGTCCTCTACAACGAGTGCCACGGCAAGGGCTTGGAAATATTGGGACTCGCTACCCGCGACAAGGTAAAAGACAGCCTTCGTGCCATTGAAGAGGAGGAAATGCCTTGGCCTCAAATATTGAGCGATAACAGCCCCGCCGCCAAGATATATGGCGTGAATGGCATACCTCACCTCATCCTCTTTGCCCCCGATGGTACAATAGCCTTGAGAGGATACCCCGACGAAGAGTTCCTCAACAAAGTTAAAGAAATGATTATCAAACAATAAAAAACAGACAAGAATGGAAAATCCCTTGTTTATATACAATACACTCAAGCGCAACAAAGTACCCTTTATACCGCTCAATGCCCCCCATGTGGGCATGTATGTGTGTGGCCCCACCGTATATGGCGACGGTCACTTGGGACATGCTCGTCCGGCTATCACATTCGATATACTCTATCGCTACCTCACACATCTGGGCTACAAGGTGCGTTATGTGCGCAATATTACCGACGTGGGTCACTTGGAACACGATGCCGACGAGGGCGAAGACAAGATTGCCAAGAAGGCAAGATTGGAGCGATTGGAGCCCATGGAAGTAGTACAACACTACCTCAATCGCTATCACAAAGCCATGGAGGCACTCAATGTATTGCCTCCCAGCATCGAGCCACATGCGTCGGGACACATCATCGAGCAGATAGAATATATCAAGAAAATATTTGAAGCCGGATATGCTTACGAGAGCGAAGGCTCGGTATATTTCGATGTAGAAAAATACAATGCCGACCATCATTATGGCAAGTTGTCGGGTCGTAATATCGAGGAGTTGCTCAACACAACACGCGACCTCGACGGACAAAGCGAGAAACGTCGCTCATTTGACTTTGCATTGTGGAAAAAAGCCTCGCCCGAACACATCATGCGCTGGTCCTCGCCTTGGAGCGACGGATTTCCCGGATGGCACCTCGAATGTTCGGCCATGGGCACCAAATATCTTGGCGAGGAGTTTGACATACACGGTGGCGGCATGGACTTGCTCTTCCCCCACCACGAGTGCGAGATAGCACAGTCGGTAGCAGCCCAAGGACACGAAACCGTGCGCTATTGGATGCACAACAACATGATAACCATCAACGGACAGAAGATGGGCAAGTCACTCGGCAACTTCATCACACTCGACGAGTTCTTTACCGGCAACCACAAGTTGTTGCAACAAGCCTACTCGCCCATGACCATTCGCTTCTTTATCCTGCAAGCACACTACCGTAGCACGGTAGATTTCAGCAACGAAGCATTGCAAGCATCCGAGAGGGCCTACAACCGCTTGATGGAGGGCTGGAACAACTTGTCCAAGATAACACCCGCCGCAACCTCTACCATCGACGTAAAAGAGTTGCGCACCAAGTGCTACGAGGCCATGAACGACGACCTCTCAACACCCATCGTCATCTCTCACCTCTTTGATGGTGTACGCATTATCAACACCGTATTGGCAGGCAATGCCACACTCTCACAAAGCGACCTCGACGAGTTACGCGAAACGATGCGCATGTTTATGTTTGACATCTTGGGTCTTGTAGAGAACAAGCAAGCCGACGAAAGCAGCCATGCAGCCTATGCACAAGCCATAGAATTGTTGCTCGATATGCGTCGCGAAGCAAAGGCACGCAAAGATTGGGCTACAAGCGACCTCATCCGCGACCGCTTGAGCGAGATAGGATTTGAGCTGAAAGATACCAAAGAGGGCACCGAGTGGAAGTTGAAATAACACTTTTATAAACAAGAAGATGCGTGCGAAAGCGCCATCTTCTTGTTTATAAATTTGCAATTACAAACGGAGTCTAAACGACCACATTATAGTTAAATAATGTAAATAGGCAAATATTTGTTCTATTTTATTGTATTTTTACCCATCGGAAACATCTGTTTCAAACGACAGTTGCAAACATCTATAATAAAATATAAACGATAATATAAAGATAATCTATTAACCAACCCTAATACTAATTATTATGACAAAAAAATTACTTTTGTTGTGCGCTGTAGTAATGATGTGCGTAGGTCGCATTGCAGCGCAAGAAGCATGGTATGTTGTTAGTGACAACGGCCATTGTGTAAATGTAAACGAAGTAGCTTACATGCTCTTTACTGATGATTCTGAAAAATTTGCCATCGTAACAACAAGCGAGGACATACTTGCCGGTATCGGTGAAGTAACTTTCAGCACAGCTATTCCCGAGTCGGTAGAAGGTGTAGATGCCGAGCGTCTTGCCGTTACCCTCTTCCCCAACCCTGTAACATCGGAACTTCGCTTGCAAGGTCTTCGTCAAGAAGCTCAAGCTCGCGTATTGGGTCTTGATGGTGCTTTGCTCATCGAGGCTACTCTCACTCCCGCCAATGGTCGCATAGACGTATCTTCTCTTGCTGCCGGCGTGTACATGTTGCAAGTAAACGGAACAACTGTTAAATTCATCAAAAAGTAATCTGCCATGAAAAGAATATTTACTCTCATAGCTGTAGCCATGGGCTTGATGTTGCCCATGCAAGCACAATTTGCTCCTATCAGCAAGGATATCAAAGCCCACAAAGGCATCGAGCGCAAGATGATGCGTAAAGCTCCTGCTGCCGAAATTACAGTTGAAGACATCGAAGGTATATATGCAGCAACTGCCTCAACTGCACTTCAAAACACCCAAGACCCCGTATGGGATGTTACTATTTATGCCGATGACGAAGATGCCAACAAAGTATGGATACAACCCATCGGTTTAGTTAATGGCCTTCCCAGCGAGTATGTCAATCCCGTATATGCAACATTCAATGCTTCTGACGCAACTCTCACCATGCCTATGGGTCAAATGTTGTATGAAGAACAAGGCTTGGGATTGGCTATCGGCCAATCAGCCGACGGTCGTACTATCGATACTAAAGGCGATGTTGTTATGAACATTACTGTTGATAACAAGGCTACTACTATCTCTTTTGCCGCTGATTACTATTTCGGTATAGGCGACGTTGTCAATAACGAGTGGTGGTATGCAGCAGTGTTTAATGTAGTTTTCACCAAAGCTGTTCCTGTACCCTATGTATATATCTACAACAAGGGTGAAGAAAACCCCATACACGTAAAGGCTTCGCAACTTTACTTCAACGATGTTGAGGGTGAAATGTGCGTAACTACTACTCCCGAAATTATCTCCGGTATTGAAGGCGCTTATGAAGCCTATGCAGAGAGTGCATTCGACGTTCCCGCCGAAGAGTGGACTATAACTATCACTCGCGACAATGCTGATGCCAACAAATTCTGGTTACAACCTATCTGCTCAATAAATGGCCTTATGCCCGAAGATATAAGCCCCGTTTACGTCATTTACGACGAGAGCAAAGGCACTCTTGCTATGCCTTTGGGACAAGTTGTATTCCAAGGAAGTGGTTATAAGATGGTAATGGGTGCATCGGCCGATGGTAAAACCGTAGAAACTACCGGTGACTACATGTTTGCATATGAGGACAATTCTATTTACTCAAACGACAATCGTGTGATTGGTGTAGGCGATATAAATGACCCCGATGGCTGGTGGTATAATGCTTACATGGGTTATGTATTTGCCAGAGAAGCAAGCAAGGCATTCCCCGTAGCCAACATCGAGCGCATCACAAGAGAGAAACCCGAAATTAAAGGTGGTTTTACCTATATCAAACCCGGTAATTATACTTGGTCTATCGGTTTGCCCGTTTCAGAAACCGAACTTGAAACCGTCACTTCAACAACAACTTTCACTGCCGGAGAGGCTTTTGATCTTGGTGAAGTATTTGAAGATGGTGTAGGCATGAGTGCCATGAGCTGGACTATCACAGGCTTCCTCGCCGAGCTCGGTCTTTATGAAGATGGTGGCGAAGCATATCCTCTCAACACATTCAGCTATACAATCACCGAAGAGGATATGACTGCCGAAGTTTTGACCTTCCACGATAGAGATAACTTCTATTGCACACTTGGTAAAGTTATGATGCAAGACCAAGCCGGTAATCCTGTTGCCGTAGAGATTATGATAGGCGACATCCAAGACGGCTATCTTGTGCAACCCAATTTTGTTGCTCTTTCGGAGGATGAAATAGTATTTGGTGGCGAACAACTTACTCTCTTCTATATACAAGGAGAAGGTGCATATCTCTTTGCCGAACTCTACGAAGTAACTGCTGCTCCTGCTACCGATGCTGCCGCACCCATGCGCATCAAAGCCAACATCGGCCCCAAAGCTACTGTTGTAGGTCAAGGTACTGCATTGAAATTGCGCAACTAATACCGGTGCATGAAATAATCTCACACATCTGTTGAGATAGATAAAAAGGACGAGCCGAAACGAAAATTTTGACTCGTCCTTTTTATATGTAGTGCAAATTGATTAAATTTGCATTGTATAAAGAAAATTTAATCATATCATCCAACCATACATTATGAAAAGAATATTTGTTTTTATTGCCGTCATCATGGGCTTGATAGCCCCATTGCAAGCACAATATGCGCCCATAAGCAAGAGCATAGGTGCCGAACGCAAGATGATGCGCAAAGCTCCCGCTACCGAGATTACTGTTGATGACATTACCGGCACATACGATGCCACAGGTCGATCTTTGATAAGCAGCACACCCGACCCCGCATGGAGTGTTACTATAACAGCCGATGAGAATGATGCCAACAAAGTGTGGATACACCCGATATGTATCTTTAGCAAATTAACTGCTGCCGATATTGATCCCGTATATGCTACACTCAATGCCGACGGAACACTCTCAATGCCTCTTGGACAGACTATTTATAATGACGGAAGCTACCAATTTGTTATAGGAGCATCGCCCGACGGAAAGGAAATTGACATCACTACCGATATTGTAATGTCTATCACCCTTGAAGAGAAAAAGACTACTATCACATTTGCCGAGGATAGGTGTTTTGGTGTAGGAAATATACTCCGAAACGAATGGTGGTACCATGCCATCTCAAATGTAATATTCACCAAAGAAGCACCCATACCCAGCGTTTATATCTACCAAAAAGGTGTAGAAGCTCCCTCTCGCATCAAGGCTTCGCAACTCTTCTTCAACGAGGTAGAGGGTGAAATGTGTGTAACCAACACTGCCGAATATAAGAACGAGGCTATTGCCGGCACCTACCAAGCATTTGCTAATAGTGCCTTCAAAGGCTATCCCGACGAACAATGGACTATGACCATTACACGCGATGAGGCCGATGCCAACAAGGTGTGGTTGCATCCTATCTGCATGATTAACGGACTTGATGCTACCGACATTGCTCCTGTATATGCTACATTTGATGAGGCTGCCGGTACGATAACCTTGCCGTTGAGCCAAACAATTTTTGAGATACCCGGACAGTACAAAATGGATATTGTAACATCGGTCGATGGCGAAAACTTGAACACTACCGGTGAGATTGTTATAAAGAAGGAGGGTAATGTTATCTCTTTTGCTTCAGAATACATCTTTGGTGCATTTAACACACTGAAAATGGATGGATGGTATCAAGCACTCGAAAATATTACTTTGACTTCGGATGCCGTTATGGCTATCCCCGTGGCCGATATCGAACGCATTACCCGAGAGAAACCCGCCAACATCTATACCTTTATCAAGCCCGGCAGCTATACATGGAATTACGGACTACCTATATCGGAGTCGGAACTCGAAATGTACACCTCAAACACCACATTTGAGGCCGGCGAGCAATTTGACCTTTCGGATATATTTGAAGGCACCAACGACATGATAGGTACCGAGTGGACTGTTACCGGACTATTCGATGAGCTCAACCTCTTTATTGGCAACGACGAAGAGCCTACTGCTCAAGCTATCAGCTACAATATCTCGTACGAAGGCGAAACGATAGAAGTACTCTCTATACTCGACCCTCAAAATACCGAAAACTTCTTATACAGCAGCCTTGGCAAGATTGTCGTAAAGGATGATTTTGGCGAGCCTATGGAGGTTGATTTGTACTTGGGAGATTTCAATGGAAGTGCTATCCTTCAACCCACTTTCTTGGCTTATTCAGAGGACCACATCGTATTTGACGGCACTCAACTTGTACTATTCTACTTTGGTGGCGACGGTTATGCCTATCTTTACAAGCACATCTATGAGATGTCTGTTGCACCTGCTGCCGAAACCTCAAAGCCTATGCAAGCACCCGTAGTGATAGAGCAAAATATCCCTACCGCAAGCCAAGGCATACCGGTGACAATGCCCACCATAACACATCGCGCAAAGTAAAATAGAGATACCATATAGATATACTTAAAGCGGTTGCACCAAGAAGGTTGCGACCGCTTTACTTATATATGAATACAACGTATCACTCAAACAACGAAGCATCCAACGCCTCGACATTGCGCATAAGCCCCTGATACTTGGCACGTTTTACTGCCGACTTGGCAAATATGCGAGAGAAATCGGCCTGCGACAGAGTAGTCATACGCCCATAGGTGAGTGTCGATAACTCGGCAAGAGGTTGCAAAGCCTCTATCGTTGTAGGCGTGGCATGGCGATTGTACGGGCACACTTCTTGACAAGTATCACAGCCATATACCCTGCGACCCATACGTTGTGCAACTTCGGGAGGTATCGCATCGCGATTTTCGATAGTCTGACACGAGATACAACGGCGTGCATCAATGGTAGCATCGGCAGCAATAGCCCCCACAGGACAAGCATCGACACAACGACGACACTCGCCACACTGCGATGCAAGCGGTTGCGAGGCAGGTATATCGAGGGTCGTGAGCACCTCTCCAAGAAAGAAGTAACTACCCTTGCCGGGTATAATGAGCTGGCTGTTGCGTCCTACAAAACCCACACCGGCTTGTACCGCCCAATATCGCTCGAAGATGGGTGCCGTATCGCAACAACAACGACACAGGCAAGGTGCAAGCGATTGTATATACTCGGCCAATGCTCCAAGCATGCGCCGCATGACATCATGATAGTCGGCACCATAGGCATAGCGTGCAAAACGAGGATTGTGAGGAGGCATCTCTTGGGCAGGATAGTAGTTGAGAGCCAACGACACAACCTTGCGAGCCCCGGGCAACAACTCTTGCGGATTGCGACGAATAGCCGCATGTTGCTCCATATAACCCATTGTCGCATGCTTTCCGTCGGCTATCCACTCTTGCCAGCGAGCATAGACAGCATCGGGCACATCGTGTACCGATGCAAATCCACAAGCCGAGAAGCCTATCTCAACAGCTTTGTTGCATATAGCCGTTGCAATATTAGAGTTTGCCAAATCGGTATCCATTTTCCAACAACCATTCTATAGCGCGAGGCAAGGCATAACGCAAGTTTTTCTCGGACTTGAGCGAGTCGTGAAAAACAATAATAGAGCCATTGCGAGTATATTTGCGCACGTTGTCAAGTACCTGTTCACCATTGAGTTGGTTACTATAATCTCGTGTCACCACATCCCACATCACGGTAGTATATTTCTCCTTGATAGCGGCAAATTGGCTGGGGCGGATAAAGCCATGAGGCGGACGGAAGAGCGGACTCTTAATGAGATCGTCGGCCTTCTCGATATTGCGCAAATAATCGGGGGTATTCATGTTAAGACCCTTTACATGGCTCATG
This sequence comes from Barnesiella sp., assembly GCA_045645425.1. Lineage (GTDB taxonomy): Bacteria > Bacteroidota > Bacteroidia > Bacteroidales > Barnesiellaceae_A > Barnesiella_A. The sequence continues at coordinate 53,471 of JAZRIS010000007.1, read as the reverse complement.
GTGTGATTGCCCACCTGATGACCGGCAGCACGCAATGAGTCGAACAGTTGGGGATTGCGAGCCACATTATCGCCCGTACAAAAGAATGTTGCCGGCACATTGTATTGCTTCAACACATCCAATACCCAAGGTGTCACTTGCGGTATGGGGCCATCGTCGAAGGTAAGAAAAACCATCTTTTCCTTTTGTGGAATACGCCACAAAGCCTCCGAGAACAACATACGATATAAAATAGGGGGCCTTTCTATAAACATATTATTGTGCAATGTATAGGATAGTAAAAATCCCTGTATAGGGTGTAGAGCCACGAAAATTCGCGGCTCTACAAGGTGCTACAATATGAGCAATATGATGAGTTGTTAAAGCAATCCGTTTTCTTGCGCATCGGCAACAATTTGCTCGGCAACATCCTGCATACCATTGTCATAGAGGAGTGTCAAACCGGCTTGCAAGATATATTGATGCAAGTCCTTCTCACCCACCGAGCGTAATTGAGAGGGGGTAAGAGATTGGTACCAACGTATATACTGCAAACTGCGGTTGATAGAGCTTGTGAGCAACTCTTGCGCCTTGGCATCTTCGCCCAAAGTGATGTAGTTGCCCGCCATTTGTATCGACAGAGCCTCATAAGGAACCAACCAAGCGGGTATCTTCTCATTGATAAAATCAAGAGCCTTGATAGCTTTATCATTCTTTCCCTCAACGATAAGTTGATTGACCATTTCGCCAAACATCACACGAGTAGTCTGACACATGCGGCGTATGTTCTCATCGAGATAGAGAGGGTCTTGCTCTGTAGCCTTGTCAAGACCACCCCATTGGAACTTGTTCATCATGTTGTCGTACATGCGCTCGGTATCAACACCGCCACACACATCGGCCTTGATGGGCACAACGTGGTTGGCAAGACCGGTGAGCACAAAGTAATCTTCCAATCCCAAGTAGAGGTCGTTCGACACGGTTACGGCATAATATATAGGACGCTCCCAGCCTTGTTGAATATTGTTGTTTATCATATCCAACGAGGCAGTTTCATAGAAATACAAGCCTTTCTTACCGGCAAAATTGGGTGTGATGTTATTGACAACATACTGCTCATATCCGGCGGGGATACCGGCTTTCTCTACTGCCACTGCCGTATCGACAGGTATGTATATCTTATCGGTAGGGAGATAGTTCAAGTCGCCATATTGAGTCTTCTTGGTGCGAGGATCTCTGCTATACAAGAAGTTGAGCGCATCGGTAGCCGAGAGCGATAGATTTTCGTTCACGGGCAACATATAGGCATAAGACAACTTATCGTGAGCATATACATCGCGAGGAGCCGATATGGGAAGAGGAGCCGACTCATAGGCAGGACGCTTCATTTGGTCGGCATACCAATCGGTTTGGAAATACGAGAGGTTGCACACGCGCACATCGGTACGGTATCCCTCCACCTCTTGAGCATACCACAAGGGGAATGTATCATTATCGCCATTGGTAAAGATAATGGCATTGGGCTCGACACTCGATAGGTAGTTCATACCAAAGTCGCGTGCAATGTAACGACCCGAACGATCGTGATCGTCCCATGTCTGACTCACCATTTGCAAGGGTACACACAAGCATATGAGAGAGGCAAGAAGAGCAGGAACAGTCTTGTTGTTAAAGCGCACCTTCTCCAACAGCCACTCCAATCCGCGAGCTACGGCAACAACGCCCAATCCTATCCATATAGTATAGGCATAGAACGAGCCGGCATAGGCATAGTCGCGCTCACGAGGCTGATAGGGTGTCTGATTGAGGTATATGACAATAGCAATACCCGTCATAAAGAAGAGGAAGAAGGTAACCCAAAACTGCTCGATACCATGCTTGCCCGAGAAGGCTTGGTAAAGGAGTCCGATGATACCCAATATAAGGGGCAACATATAGAATACATTGCGACCGGCATTGTTGGCCATATCGTCGGGCAAGAGGTTGGCATCGCCTACACGATACTTGTCGATAAAGTTAAATCCACTTATCCAATTACCCTTATCTACCTCGCCATGACCTTGTATATCGTTCTGGCGACCGGCAAAGTTCCACAAGAAATACCTCCAATACATATGATTGAGCTGGTAGTCGAGGAAGAACTGCATATTCTGACCGAAAGTAGGTTTCTTACCGGCCGATGCTCCCGACCACTCGCGATAGGCCGATATATGCAAAGGCTTGTTGCTGTGCATGCGAGGGAAGAGCATTTGCGACTCACTCTCATATATATACGACTCCTTCTTGCCCGATACTACATAACGGTCGGGCTCGTCGGGTGTAGCCTTTATGGCTTTTTTATAGAGGTTCTTTCCCTCTTTGATTTGCGCTTCGCCATTCAGATATTTTACTTTTGAAACAAAAGTTTGTCCATAAAGCAAGGGCGTTTCGCCATACTGCTCACGGTTGAGATAGCTGGCAAGAGTAAAAATATCTTCGGGAGAGTTTTGGTCCATAGGCGTATTGGCAGCCGAACGTATGAGTATAAGCGCATACGAAGAGTAACCAATGATAATAACCAACAGACAAGCCAAAACGGTATTCATCAAACGGAATGACACCCTCTTGACAACGAAAACAACAGCAATTATCAAGGCACATACTATCAAGCCAAGAAGGATATTGTCGCTGATAAAGGGCATACCCGATAGGATAATGCTGTACAAGAAAAGTATGCGAGTGCGCTTGATACTCTTGGCCGAGAATGTCTCGCATATAGACCATGCAATAACACCCATTGTGAGCAAGAAGTATAGGATGACTCCCGTATTGTAGGGCATTCCCAATGTATTGACACACAAGAGCTCAAACCATCCGGCCACCTTGACAAATCCGGGCACGATACCAAAGAGCAACATGGCAATGATACCAAACGATACCAAAAGAGCCACAAGCGAGCCTTTGGCACTTACATTGTTGAACTTGCGATAGTAATATACCAACACGATTGCGGGGATACAGAGCAAGTTGAGCAAGTGTACCGCAATAGAAACACCCATGATGTAGGCAATGAGAATAAGGAAACGATTGGCATACGGCTCATCGGCTACACTCTCCCACTTGAGAATGAGCCAAAAGACAACGGCTGTACAGAAAGAAGAGTAGGCATATACCTCACCCTCAACGGCCGAGTACCAGAAGGTATCGCTCCAAGTATAGGCCAATGCACCTACAAGACCACTACCCAATATGGTTATCATACGAGCCACCGTCATCTCTGTTCCTTGCGGCACAACCAATTTCTTGGCCAAGTGCGTAATAGTCCAGAAAAGGAACAAGATAGTACCGGCGCTGAGCAGAGCCGACATCAAGTTGAGCATATAAGCCACTTGCGAGGGGTCGGATGCAAAATTGGCAAAGAAACGACCGGTGAGCATAAAAATGGGGTTGCCGGGAGGGTGACCCACTTCGAGCTTGTATGCCGATGCTATAAACTCGCCACAGTCCCAAAAGCTGGCTGTGGGCTCCAATGTGAGGATATAGGTAATTGCTGCTATGGCAAATACAACCCAACCCATCACGGTGTTCAGTAGATTGTACTGTTTCATATAGTTCTCTCTTATTGTTTTTCTTTCACAATATAAACGCGCGCACATGCGTGCTCGCAACAATCTGCAAAGATAGCACAACTTGCCCGCAATAAGAAAAAATTATACAGTTTTTAAGTCTATTATACTTTTTGGCATATTTATATCGGGCCAAAGAGGGAGTTTGATGATAAAATAAGGCGCAACGATAGGTTTATTCGTTTTTAATGAGTAATTTTGCCGAAAATTTGAGAACGAGAGATATGACATATAATTTTGGCATAACACTTGATGAGTTGTATCGCGCAATAGGGCGTGAGGTATATGAACAATGTATCGAGAACAAGTCGTTGGCTCGCATCGATGAGCGAGGCTTGTTTCCCACCCCATACACCCGCAATGACTACGAAAAGGCCGATGGTCGTGCCCGAGGCCAAAACTTTGCTTCACTTCAGTTGGCTTGCGAGGTAATAGACGAAGATGGCAATGTGGTAGCTCGCGAGGGCTTTGCTTCATTCGCCGAGATGAATGTAGAGGTGTGCGACCTGCTCAACGAGTTTCCCGACGGACACTTTACCCGTGTCATCATACAGTTGGTTGCGTTTGTCAATATCTTCCAACCCATGAACAACAGCTACTATACTGCTCGTGTGGTGTCGAATGTAATAGATATGCCTCTCGACGAAACACCCAACCGCATCATGCGTCTGGATTGCCAACGATTGTTGCATCCCAACAAAGTCAAATAACTCAAATACAGCGAGATATAAAAACAATCAAGGCCGTACATGTACGGCCTTTTTCATTATCTTTCCTGTCCTGCAAAAAAAATATTAGTTGTGAAACTCTTGAGTCAAAAACTCAGCCACTCCGTCATGAGTATTTGACCCTATGATATGTGTTGCCTGTGCCTTGACCTCCTCGATGGCATTCTCCGGAGCATAAGAGCGATGCGCAATCTCGAACATAGGCAAGTCATTGAGGTTATCACCAAAGGCCACAATCTCATCGGCCTCGACATACTGCGCCACTTGTTGTATGGCCGCTGCCTTGGATGTTCCCGAAGGATATATTTCGAGATAGCCCAACTGTGGTTGCAAACTGTCGCAATAGAGATAACTCTGATGCCCGGCAATGGGCGCTATGCTGTCGTATATGGCTTGCAACTTGTCGTATGCACCCATAAAAAATATCATCACCGTCTTTTGTGGCACAGTGTGGTAGTTCTCCACCTCGACATATCGCTTGTAGGGTGTACCCATTCGACACTCCATGAAGGCTCGTTGATGCTCATCGGTAGTGGCACGATATGCCACATGAAGCACCGAGTCGTCTATGTAATAGACCATGGGCGACAGATCGGTATAGGCAACTGCCTCCATGAGCTGCGACGATACACCGTGCGGAAATGAAGATACAGAGAGGTAATTGTTGGCAACAATATCATACACAAGCGCACCGGTCATGAGTATAACAGGCATCTTGATATTGACAGCCCGCATGAGCTCTACCACAGTAGCCGGCGTGCGCGCAGTGGCAATAGTAAAGAGCATACCCTCCTCTATAAGAGTATTGAGCAACTGCGCCGTGCGCGACGAGATACGCGACTCGCCATTGAGCAATGTGCCATCAAGGTCACTGATGTATAATGTACGCTTGCTTTGTGCCATAGTGTGTAATAAACAAAAAGACCTGCACCATTAAGTAGCAGGTCTTTTGCTCTTCAGGTTGGACTTGAACCAACGACCCTCTGATTAACAGTCAGATGCTCTAACCGACTGAGCTACTGAAGAATAAAAAATGAAATAAGTGGCTCTTCAGGTTGGACTTGAACCAACGACCCTCTGATTAACAGTCAGATGCTCTAACCGACTGAGCTACTGAAGAAGATTTTTACCTCGAAAGGCGTTGCAAAGGTAAGACCTTTTTATCAATTATGCAACAGCTTTGATAGTTTTTTTTCGATTTTGAGCAAAATAATGCACATTTTGGGTACAAAACGCCCTCTACAAGGCTATTGAGCAGAAGCAACAAGGTGCGAATGTAACACCTCACACGCATTTTTTGAACAAATAAAGTTAAAAACTGCATACTCTACACCAATTATTCACTATCTTCGTCGTACCAAAAAATAAAGACTATGAAGCGCATCATCATATTTATGCTATGTGTTGTGGCCATGACCTATGCCAGTGGCAACAACGAGCTATTTGCCTACTCGCAAAACATCGAGGTCATGTCCGATATTCTCAAGCGACTCAATATCAACTATGTCGATACAATAGATATAGACAAGAGCATGAAGCAAGGCATCACAGCCATGCTGGCAACTCTCGACCCCTATACAATATACTTCACCGAAGAGGAGGCCAAAGATTTTGCCGAACAAAACACGGGCGAATATGCCGGCGTGGGTTGTACAATCATGCAACGTGATAGTGCTGTGTATATTTCCGAGCCATTTGAGAACACTCCGGCACAAGAAGCGGGCTTGCGTGCCGGCGACAAAATTATAATGATAGACAACGACACAGTACTCGGTTGGAAAAGCGACAACGTGAGCAAGCGCATGCGCGGACTGCCCAACACCAACCTGCGCATGGTCGTCGAACGCACAGGTATCGACTCTCTTATTGAGGTAAACATCACCCGTCGCATCATACAACGCAACCCCGTGGTTTATTACAGCACGATAGCCGACGGTGTAGGATACATCTTGCTCGAAAGCTTTACCGAAAAGGCGTCGGACGAAGTGCGCAAAGCCTTTCTCGACCTCAAAAACAACCACGCAATAACCTCTCTCGTACTCGACTTGCGTGACAACGGAGGTGGTATAGTAGGCGAAGCCATCAAGATACTCGGTATGTTTCTTCCCAAAGGCACCACCGTGCTGGAGTCGCGAGGCAAAACCACCGACAGCCACCACACCTACAAGACCGATAAAGAGCCCATCGACACCAAGATACCATTGGCAATACTCATCAACGGCTACACCGCTTCGGCATCGGAGGTCGTGGCAGGAGCCTTGCAAGACCTCGACCGTGCTGTCATCATCGGCGACCGCTCGTTTGGCAAAGGCCTCATCCAACAAGTATTCCCCCTGCCCTACAACCGCCAGCTCAAGGTTACCGTATCGTACTATTACATACCCAGCGGCAGGTCGATACAAGCCATCGACTACACCAAGCGCAACGCCGATGGCAGCGTGGCTCGCATGCCCGACTCGCTCACCAACGAGTATAAGACTACGGCAGGGCGCATTGTGCGCGACGGAGGAGGCATCACCCCCGACATCACCATCAAGGCCGACACTATGAGCCATCTGCACTACTACCTCTTCAGCGGACACCACATATTTGACTTTGCCACGCAATATGCCCAACAACACGACACCATTGCACCGGCAAGCAACTTTTACCTCACCGATGCCGACTACGAGGAGTTCAAGAACTTTATTCACACACGCGAGTTTAAGTACGACAAGATGAGCAGCAAACAACTCGGCGAACTGCGCAAGGCCATGACCTTTGAAGGATATATCGACGAGCATACAACAGCCTTGTTAGACTCACTCGAACAGCAACTGCAGCACAATGTGAACAAAGACCTTGACACCTTCCGACAAGAGATAGAACTCTCGCTCACACAAGAGATAGCGGCACGATACTACTTCCAAAAAGGAGTGATTATCACAGGCTTACGAGGAGATCCCGTAACAAAAAAAGCCATAGAAATGCTACAATCGCCACAAGAATACAAAGATGTTTTGTCGGCACCCAAGAAGAAATAGCAACACACAACACACACAGTAACAACACATTAAGAAATAAAGAATAAAATTTTAGGCAAAAAATTTGCACAGTCCGCACAAAACACTTACCTTTGCCACGCAAAAGCCCAGATGGCGGAATTGGTAGACGCGCTGGTCTCAAACACCAGTGGATTCACTTCCATGCCGGTTCGATCCCGGCTCTGGGTACTGAAAGCCTCGAAGTCAATGACTTCGAGGCTTTTTCTTTTATCACTACACCCATGCTATACAACAGCAGGTCGGGTGAAATCTTTTATATTGCGGCAATCGACTTTTGCGCCCACTCAAAGAGTATTTGCGAGGCTTTGCCAAAATCTATATCAGCCCCATTTTTTAGGTCTATAAATGTTTCCATGATTGCCTTTTCCTGTGGCATAACCACTTGAAAGAGGTCTTTTTGATACTTAACATACCTTCCGGTCTGCAAGAATACGATAGCTTGTACTACAAAAGTGGCCGACTTATACAACCCATGCAGTATTTCGCTGCTCTTCTCGTGCAACATATTATGTACACACCCGTGAAAGATATTGCAAGCTCCTGTTTTGATGGCTCGTCGCACAGCCGCCTCGTCTATTACCGAAAGCAGCTCATCAAGGCTACCCTCAATGGGTGTCGTGTCATAATAGAATTGGAAAAGATCCGACGGCTCCCAATTCATAATTTCATCCCTACCCGAGAGAAAACCACATATCAACTCTCTACGGGGCAGCGTATCCAACAACCTGTTATAAGCCTCAATATCGGCCGCCGACAATTTATCAAGAATTACTACTACATCAATATCACTCGTTGCAGTAGCTTCGCCACGGCCATAACTACCTTGCAAACCTACAAACCATACACGTTGGGGGAACACCTCGGCAAGTTTCACACAAAACACATTTATCCAAGCTTTAATATCAATCATACCCTTTGCTATCTACTTTATTTAATAATATACGCAAATATAGCTATTTTTCTACATCTGCGCACATTTGCCAAAAACTATACAAAAAACCCATCGATTATAGGGATGATTTGCAGAGTTTTCAGTAAATTCGCATAATAATTTGGGATAGTGTGGCACGGTGGGGCTTGACGGCTCGGTAATGCACCTCTATCTCGCTGATTATAAACCATACAGAACCGTACAGATATGTCGATAAAAGTTTCTATCATCAATCGTTCGCATCACGCATTGCCTTCATACAGCACACCACTGTCGGCAGGCATGGATATTCGTGCCAATCTCGACGAGCCCATCACCTTGCAACCCGGTGAACGTCGCCTCATTCCCACAGGCTTGTTTATAGCCCTTCCCGAAGGTTATGAAGCCCAAATACGCCCCCGCAGCGGCTTGGCACTCAAACACGGTATCACTGTTCTCAACTCACCCGGCACCATCGATGCCGACTATCGCGGTGAGGTGGGCATTATCCTCATCAATCACTCGGACAAAGCCTTTGTCATTGAAGATGGCGAGCGTGTAGGACAAATGGTGGTGGCTCAATATAGTCGCGTGGAGTGGAACGAAACCGATAGCCTCGACGAAACAGAGCGAGGTGCGGGAGGATTTGGCCACACAGGTGTAAAATAAATACTATCGCATTGCTACATGAAGAGGTTGTTGTATATAGTGCTGTTGTGTATTGTTGGCGGTGCGGCCATAACGGCCGGTGGCAAAAACACCGGCTCGTCGGCTACCGATGCTACCAACAAGGCTTTGTATGACTACTTCTACATGGAAGGTGAGAAATACAACACGCTGGGCAACTTTGATGCCGCAATGGCACTGCTCTCCGAGGCACATCGCATCTATCCTATGGGGCTTGAGGCTCAATACAGCCTTGCCAAGTTGTACTTGATGATAGACTATATAGATACTGCCATGTATCTATTGAAGCGTGTGACCGATAACGACACGACTCACTTTTGGTACAATCTGGGATATGCCAATACGGCTACCCATGCACAAAAGTTTGACGAGGCCGAGCGCATTTTCCGTCGCCTTATTGCACATCACCCCGACCACCCCGAACTGTATAACCCGCTGGCAAGTCTGCACATCCGCAACAAGCAATATACACAAGCCCTTGCCTGCTACGACTCGATAGAGAAGTATATGGGCAACTCGCCCGAATTGGTGGGCAATCGTATAGGTTTGTACGACCTGCTGGGCGACACTGCCACAGCAATAGCCATGGCCGAGAAGTTGGTAGAGGATGAAGAGTCGAATATCTATTATGCACTCTACCTGAGCGAAGTGTACCAACACTATGGACTCGGCGAGCCTATGCACGCACTGCTCCAAAAGATACATCAAGAAGCACCCGATGAGCCATTGGTGTATATGCAATATGCAGCCTATTACTTGATGGAGAAAGATACCGTGGCATTCTATAACGAATATGACAGCTTGTTGCTCAACGAGAATATCTCGTGCGAGGCCAAGTATGAGGCACTTGAAGAATTTGCCAATAAATCATCAAAGTTTGCATCCGACTCTATCATCATAGATTATTACCGCAAGTTGGTAGAGCTATACCCCTACGAAACAGCTCCACGCAATAGTTATGCACTCATGCTCATATACACCAACCGCCTTGATGAAGCATGCAAACAGCTCACCATCATAGCCGAGCAATCGGACAAAAGCGGGCATATCTGGGAGCAAATCATGGGTATATGTATAGACTTGCAACGATATAGCGATGCCATCAATGCCGGCTACAAAGCCATAGAAGCAGGGCGCAATGAGTGCACAACCTACTTGTTCCTTGGCAATGCCTTGCTGTTAGACAAGCAATATGACAAAGCCGTAGAATGCGCACGGACAGCTATCGACAGCATTTGCACGCCCAACAACCGCCATGAACGTTCGTACCTTTATGGCATCCTTGCCGAGAGTTATTCGCAAAAAGATATGTTGCAAGAGTGCTACCAATGTTACGACTCGGCATTGGTATATAACAGCAACAATGCGTTGATACTCAATAATTATGCCTACAAGTTGGCAACAAACGACGGCGACCTGCTCAAGGCCGAAACAATGAGCAACAAGAGTATCACCTTGGATGCGAACAATCCCACGTATATCGACACCTATGCATGGGTACTATTCAAAATGGGCAACTACTCTCTTGCACGCATATACATGGAAAAAGCCATGGATAAGATGTCGCCCGACGAGGAAGGTGCTGCCGAATATTATGAACATTATGGCGACATACTCATCATGCTCGGCGAGAACGATAAAGCCATAGAGCAATGGAACAAAGCACTCGAAATAGCTCCGGAACGCACAATTTTGAAACAAAAAATAGAACAAAAACAATACTTGGAAGAATGAAAAAGACCAGCCTATTTCCATTTTATGTTTTACTTGTCATTCTCCTCATGGCAGGATGTAAAAGCAAAGAAGGTGCAAGCATGGGTAGCGATGTGCCCACCCAAGCACGCAACATAGAAAAAACACTCTATAACGATATGTTGCAAGCATACGGCAGTTGGGAAACCTTTGTCGCCAAGGGCGAGATGTCAATGGGAAGCCTCAGCTCGGCCTTTGAGCTACGCATGATACGCAACGAAGCTATACAAGTATCTATCCGCCCCATATTGGGTATGGAGATAGCCCGCGTAGTAGTAACCAACGACTATGTATATTTCTATGAAAAAATAGGTCGCACTTCCTCGCAAGCATCTATCGAAGATATATCGGCCAAACTGCCCTTTACATTCAATCTCAACAACATACAAAGTGCCTTGTTGGGAAGAGCCTTCATATTGGGTAGCGATGAGATAGGCGCCCAAAATTTCAGGGATTTTGACTTTGAAGTTGCTATGCCCCAATGGATAATGACCCCCAAGACAACACCCCACAATGTGGCATACCTATTCAACTGCACCAATCAATACATCACCCAAACAAGTGGCCGACAAGTGGGCACATCAAGACAATTTGACTGTCATTACAGCAACTTTGATATCATAGCCGACCATTGTATGCCCACCACCATAGAAGGTATTGTCAAAGGTAGCACAAAGAGTTTCTCGGCACAACTCACCTACGACACCGTATCGTTTGACCGTGAAACATCCATAGACACCGGCTCATTTAGAAACTACAAAGAGTCTTCGTTGATAGATTTAATTAAGACATTCTTGAAATGAGAGGCTTCCCCCGGATAATCATACTGTTGAGCATCATACTCCTCATGGCAATAAGCGGAGGAGTATCGGCGCAAAATGTCGAGCAACTTCGACACGACAAAGAATTGGCCGAAAGCGAGTTGCGCAAAACCAACAGCGAGTTGCAGAAGACGTTGAAAAGTGCTAACAGCATGATAAAAGAGATGGAATTGCTCAATGCCGAAATCAAAGACCAAGACAAATTTATCAAAAAACTCAACAACGAAGTATCGCGACTCAACCGACAACAACGCGTCGTGCAAGACTCTATTGCCTTGCTCAAGCAAGAGTTGAAAAACAAACAGACATCGTATGCCAAGGCTGTACGCAACATGGGGCGTAAGGGCAATGACTACGACCAATTCTTGTTTATCTTCTCGGCCGAGTCATTCAAACAATCGTTACGACGCATGCGATACCTCAAAGAGTTCTCGCAATGGCGCAAAAGGCAAGCGCACGAGGTTGTGCTCAAACAAGAGGAGTTGTCGCAACAACAAGCCAAGCTCGACTCGCTCATTGCAGAGCGTAAAGGCATCATAGATTATCGCACACAAGAGGCCAACCAGCTCAAGAGCAAAAAACGAGAGAAAAACGACTTTGTAACCCGCTTGCGCAAGAACGAAAAAGCATTGCGCAAAGAGGCCGACAAGCAACGCTCTCGCATAAGCAAACTCGACAAGCAGATAGACAACATCATTGCCGAAGAGGCTCGCAAAGCCGCCGAGAGAGCGCGTGCCGAGGCCGAGGCCGAAGCCGCTCGTCTTGCCGCCGAGCAAGCCGCAAAAGACTCAAAAACAACCTCGCCCGAAGAGAAAAAAGAGTCGAAAAAGAAAAAATCGGACAACAAACAGAATGGTACACAATACCAAATGACCCGCTCCGACCGCGAGCTGTCGGGTAGTTTTGAGAAAAACAAGGGCCAACTTCCCTTCCCCATACAAGGACAATACCGCATAGTAGGACACTTCGGCCTACAAAAGCATCCCGAGTTTAAATACTTGGACAAGAACAACCTCGGAATAGATATAGAAACAACACCCGGCACCAAAGCTCGTGCCATATTTGATGGCGAAGTAGCCCGCGTATTCTCATTTGGCGGTGCCGAAAAGGCCGTCATGATACGACACGGTAACTACTATACCGTATATACAGGACTCATAGAGGTATATGTCAAAGCCGGAGATAAAGTAGCCATAAGACAAGATTTGGGCGTGATATATAGCGACCCCAAAGACAACAATCGCACTCGCTTGTCGTTCCAGATACGCAAGGAAATGGAAAAACTCAACCCCGAACTTTGGCTCGATATGTAACCATAGAAAAGACATAGGCATGAAATGGACATATGACATAGTACGATACACATCCGCTCAACAGGGCGCATGGGATGCCATGGTAGATAACTCGGCCAATGGCACTTTCTTGTTTCGTCGCAACTACATGGAGTATCATAGCGATCGTTTTACCGACTTTTCGTTGATGGTGTATAGCTCAAGCAAGTTGGTTGCCATATTGCCGGCATCGCTGCATGGCAATGAGATTATATCGCACGGAGGGCTCACTTATGGCGGATTAGTCACACCGGCCGAGGTGACTTCGGCGCAACTACTCGACATATTTGAGGCGGTGGCGCACTACCTCAAAGAACAAGGCATAGCATATTGGTACTACAAGCCCGTGCCACATATCTACCACAACTACCTACACGAGAGTGAACAATATGCCCTGTATAAACTGCAAGCCAAGCGCACGGCATGCAACCTATCGTCGGCCATAGACCTTGGCTCACCATTGCCATACGCACAGTTGCGTCGCAGAGGTATCAAACGAGCCGAAAAATGCGGTATTGTCATTGAGCACAGTAGCAATTTTGCCTCTTTTTGGACCATATTGGAGGAAAACTTGCGCCAAAAACATCGCGTATCGCCGGTGCACACACTCGACGAAATAACGCTCTTGCACAATCGTTTTCCCGACAATATTCAACTTTACACTGCCACAATCAATAACCAAGTAGTAGCCGGCTGTGTGGTATATAATACCGGAGTGGTGGCTCATGCACAATACATCAGCGCATCGCCCCAAGGCAAAGAGAGTGGAGCATTGGATATGCTTTTCGATTACCTTATCAAGCAAGAATACAAGGCATGCCGATACTTCGACTTCGGCATTTCTACCGAGGAGGGCGGCAACATCCTCAACAATGGCCTGCTATCGCAAAAAGAGGGATTTGGAGCAAGAGGAGTTATATACGAAACCTACCGCATAAGCCTATGAGTCAATCGCCCAACAATCTATACCGTGTCATTACCAAGGCGGCAGCCATCTTTGGGGGTGTACAAGTAGTGAGCATATTATGCTCGGTAGTACGCACCAAGATTATCGCTGTATTATTGGGCAGTGTGGGTATAGGTATAATAGGCTTGTACAATAGTGCAATAGAAACAATCACGGCACTCACCGGATTGGGCATCCGCAGCAGTTCGGTGCGCGAAATATCGGAAGCCGACGGTCAAGAAGACAAGCAAGAGTTGTCGCGCATTGTCACCGTTGTGCGTCGTTGGTCGTGGTTTGTAGGATTGTTGGGCGCAGTCGTTCTCATCACCCTCGCACCCATATTGAGCCAATATACATTTGGCGACAAAGAACATATATGGGGATTTGTGTGGCTCTCATGCACCCTGCTTTTCAATGCCCTCACATCGGGCGAGCAAGCCATCCTACAAGGTACCAAGCAACTCAAACGATTGGCCTATTGCTCGGTATATGGCTCTTTAGTAGCACTCGTAATATCACTGCCACTATACTACTTTATGGGCATAGATGGTATCGTTCCATCACTCATTCTCTATGCCGCCGCCACACTCATCATCACCCTGCTGTATAAAGACCGCAAAATCGAGAAATCGGAAATATCGTTGCAAGAGACCGCACGTCAAGGTCGCAACATGATTACTTTGGGGGTATTTATGACCGTAAGTTCGTTTATCACCACCCTCTTTTCCTATATCTTCTCGGCCTACCTCAACGCATGCAGTGGCGAGGCCACCGTGGGCTACTATCAAGCCGGATTTACCCTGATGAACAAATATGTAGGACTTATCTTTACGGCAATGGCCATGGAGTACTACCCGCGCCTGTCGAGTGTTGCCAAAGACAATGTCAGCCTATCGCAATATGTGGGCAAACAGGTAGAGATGATGCAACTCATGTTGGCACCCATCATAGCACTCTTTATTGTACTGCACCCCATCATGATACAACTGCTATATACCACCGAATTTTATAGCATCAATGGCTACTTGTTACTTGCCATACAAGGCATATCGTTCAAGGCTATCTCATGGGCCATAGGATTTGTTCTATTGGCCAAGGGCAGTGGCAAGTTGTACTTTATAACCGAACTCATATCGGACACCATCACCCTTGTACTCAACATCATAGGCTACCACTATTGGGGGCTTGCAGGAGTAGGAGCATCCTACACGATAGGATTTATACTATATCTCGTCATCATCTATGCAGTATGCCGACACAACTACGCCATAAAGCCAAGTCGCACAGCATGGCTATCTACCCTCACAACAACACTTATAGCCATCGTCACAGCCATCTGTTACCTCTACCTGCGCCCCATGGCATGGGTTATCACAATCATTACAACAGTAGCGAGCGCAATACTCCTCTACCGCAAATGGCAAGGAAAGGGAGAAGAACAATAGGATTGATAGGATAACCGCACTCTTTACTTTGACCAGAAGTCGATAAACTGTTGGGCGACCTTGCGATAGTCGTGGTGTTGCTCGACAAAGGTACGACTATCTCGACACATTTGCGGGATGTCGGCGCGATGCAAAATAAGACGCTCCAATGTGCGATATACATCCTCGGGGTCGGGCAATACATTGACAACAGGCATAAAGTCTTGTGCTCCTATAAAATCGCAATATTCCGGCTCGGCTCCGCTTACGGCTACAAGGCCTTTGGCCATGGCCAATAGCGCATTGGTAGCCGGTGTGTAGGAGTAGAGCTGGTCTATCAACACATCCGACTCATACATGACTCTATTGTATTCCTTATACGGAAGGCTCTCTACTGCCGTAACAAGGCACTCGTTTTTATAATCTCGCTCCAACTGTTTGAGCACGTCATACATCACATCGGTACCTTTGAGAATAGAGCGGTCGTGCTGTATGCCTATAAAGAAACGCAACTGCTCAATCTTATCGGGTATGTTACGCAATGGATTTTCGTCGAGATTGATGGGTATGGGTATGTAAGACAATTTGTGGGCAAACTCCGGCTCGTAGGCTACAAAATACTCCCACAAGCAAGCGGCAATACCATCGCACTCTTGTGCCATAGCAACATTGGCATCCTTGTTGGCCCCTTCGAGATAGGCATCGCGCTCGGTATGATAGTAGGGTCGATTGAGCGGTTTATCTCCTACAAAGTAGTCGGAGTATCGGTATGTTTTGCCATCAAAACAGGCCTTGGTATAGTAATGGTCGGTGCCTATGGCTTCCATAAATATACGGTCGTTTTGACGACGTAATTGGCGAAAAATGGCAAGGTTTTTCTCCGGGCGGAGTTTAAAGAAGCCATGCCCTGCTATTTGCACCACATCATAGTTGCGCCAAGAGGGCAACAACGACATGATGCGGGCAAGATACATCATCGAATCGACCGGGCCATTACTCTTGCGACGGATGATGACATCCGTGCCGGTATTCATCCAACCACCGCCATTGGATATTACAGTGGCTTCATGACCCAATAGTCGCAGCCCTTGTGCCAAGGTCCAATGAAAATTACTTGCATCTCCCACCAACAGGACTTTCATATCTCACCACCTTTCTATAATAGTTTATCCCTTTGAATGTATTGCGCAACAATGTGCCAAACGATGCCTTGTGCATTATGGCCGCAGAAAGTGCAAACTTGAACATTCTCAACCATGCCGAAGCACCATGCAGATAGTAATGCAGAGCGCCCTTGGCCATCATTACACGCTCATCGGTAAATGTATGCGTACCCGTAGTATCGGATGGCGTTTCGACCACACAGTGCGGAAAATACTTGATAACTTTACCCTTGTGATAGGCATTGCGAAAAAATATCTCCTCCTCACCACATATAAAATAGGGTGAGCCCAGCCCAAATCGTTCATCAAAAAACAGCTCTCCTCGTACCGATGATACTCGCAAGGCAATCTCTACCGACGACACATACATGCCTCGCGGCACATGGGGGTAGGTGTATGATACATCGGGATAATCTTTGACATAGCCTCCATCTGTAGCCTTCATCTTGAATTGCGCAATGTCGAGAGCAGGATTGTGCGCAAATGTGTCAATGATACAATCAAAATACTCATCCTTATATCGCACATCATCATCGGCAACAAGAGCAATATCGCCCGTTGCGTGCTGCAAGGCATAGTTGCGATTGCGCGAAAGCCCCTTACCGGCCAACGTCACGACAGACACATCTGTTCGCTCATGCAATACATCGGGTATTTGTTGCAAATATGCCTCATCGGTATATTGCATAGATACAATATACGACACATCGGGTCGTGGTGCCAATAAAATATCGGGAACACGCACAATACCATCGTTGAGAGTACATATGAGCACATCCAATTTCATATTGCAAATATACAAAACAAATGAGTGAAATATTCAAGCATGGTTGATATTATTTCACCCATTTGTTACTATCTTTGACACATGAAAAAATTGATGAGCATAGTAATACCTGTATATAATCGCAGCAAAGAATTGCCACGCACAGTGGGCTCTATTGTTGCGCAAGACTATCGCCCATTGCGACTCATTCTGGTAGATAACAACTCTACCGACAGCTCTCTTGCAGTGTGCCATGAGATGCAAGAAAAGTATCAAGACGAGCTATTGCACATAGATGTCGTTGAGCAACCTCGTCCCGGCGCATCGGCCGCACGCAACAAGGGGCTGGAACTTGTCGAAAGCCCGTATATGATGTTTTTTGACAGCGACGATGTGCTGCACAGTGACACCGTATCGCGCTATATGGAGGCCTTTGCAACGCACCCCGATGCCGATATTATAGGAGCTACCATCAACTTTCATAACGGAGAAAAAACATTTTTGGCCAAGGCAGTGTTCACCACCGAGCCGGAAGCACACATCATACATGGCACATTATCTACCCAACGATTTGCCGCACGCACGCAATTTATTCGCGACGTAGGCGGTTGGCAAGAAGCATACAACGGATGGGAAGATTGGAATTTGGGTGTGCGCATGCTGTTACATACCCAACAAATACATTGGCTCAAAGAGCGTCCGGTAGCTACCGTCTATCTGCACGAGAACACCCTTACAGCACGCACACACATCGACGGATACAAGCATTTCTACAACGCCATCCGACACACGCTTCAAGATATATGCACGATAGGTCACACACGCAAATATAGACTGATGCGACTCGTGCTCTATCGCCAAGTATTGTTGGCGGCACATATCATAGGCGAAGCACGCAAACAAAAAAATGATGAATTATATCAATTTGCCACAAAAATATACCATGAAGCCATGCACGACCCCCTCTCCACATGGGTCATGAAGAGCTTCTTTCCCCTCTGCCTGCGGTATGCCTCGCGAGGCGGTCGCGGCAGTGGTAGCATTGCACAATGGATAATTCGATAAGAAATCTTTAACAGGCTATAACACAAAAGCCCCATAGAGAGAAGAAAAAGAGACTCGTCATTGAGCAAAATTTCGTACATTTGCATATCAGTTTACTCAACAAAATGGAACAAGATAAAAGCAGCCCTGCACGCATGAGTTGGGAACGGCTCATAACCTCCAAGCGATTTGGCATGGAGGAGTATCACGACGAGCGTAAGCACACACGCACCGACTTCCAGCGCGACTACGACCGTTTGATATTCTCGGCACCCTTCCGTCGCCTGCAAAACAAGACACAAGTATTTCCCTTGCCGGGCAGTATATTCGTACACAACCGCCTCACACACAGCCTCGAAGTGTCGTGTGTAGGTCGTTCATTGGGTACCAACGTATCGGTAGCTTTGGCTCCCAAATATGCCGGCACACCGGCCGAAGAGAAAATCACACACATGGGCTCTATTGTTGCAGCGGCCTGTCTTGCTCACGACTTGGGCAATCCCCCATTCGGACACTCGGGCGAGCGAGCCATTGCCACCTACTTTTCGGAGGGAAAAGGACAAGCCTTGAAAGAGAAACTCAACGAATGGGAATGGAACGACTTTACACACTTTGAGGGTAATGCCAATGCCTTCCGCCTCTTGACACATCAATTTACCGGTCGTCGCAAGGGAGGTTTTGCACTCACATACTCAACATTGGCATCCATCGTCAAGTATCCCTATGCCTCTACCCTCTCTACCAAGAAAGGAAAGTCGGGATTTTTCGCCTCGGAGTGCGACGATTTCTGTCGTGTTGCCGCCGACCTCGGCATGTTGCCCGATGGCGATAGCGGATTGCGCTATCATCGTCACCCCTTGGTATATCTTGTAGAAGCAGCCGATGATATATGTTACCAAATTATGGACATAGAGGATGCCCACAAGCTGAAGATACTCACAACCAACCAGACCAAGGAGTTGTTGATGGGATTTTTTGAGCCCGATAAGTTGCCGTACATCAATGATATACTGAATATCGTTGATGACCGCAACGAACAGATTGCCTACTTGCGGTCGCGTGTTATAGGATTGCTCATCGACGAGTGTTCGCAACTCTTTGTAGAGCACGAAGAGGAACTGCTCACCGGCACCTTTGAGGGTTGCCTCATCGACCGCATATCCGATATACCTCGCCAAGCATACTCGCACTGCTCCAAGGTGGCTTGGGACAAAATATACCGCAGCGGTGATGTTCTCGATATCGAATTGGCCGGTAATCGCATCATAACCGAATTGCTCGACAAGCTCATTGACGCAGTACTCTATCCCGAAAAGAACTACTCACAACTCATACTCAACAAAGTACCGCAACAATACGAAACCCGGGCAGATAGTATATACGGCAAAGTGCAAGCCGCCATCGACTATATTTCAGGTATGACCGACGTATATGCCCTCGACCTTTACCGTAAAATCAACGGAATGAGTCTGCCGGCGGTATAAAATATAACAACTATGAAGAGAATAGCATTTATTATAGCCACACTGATAGCTCTACTTGTCGCACTGCCTATACAGGCACAGGAATATACCGTAGAAAGTGTGCCCAATGTGCAAGTTGCCGACCGCACACAATTTGTCACCGACCCCGATGGTTATATAGACAGCGCATCACGCACACACATCAATACCCTGCTCTCACAACTCCGAGATAGTAACAGTGTCGAAGCCGCAGTTGTGATGCTACCCTCTATCGGTAACGAAGATATTGACAACTTCGCAACAGAACTATTTACACGATGGGGCATTGGTAAAGCGAGCAACGATAACGGATTGCTCTTCATTGCCGTCATGGATCAAAGACAAATCGTCATGCGCACCGGATATGGATTGGAAGGTGTTTTGCCCGACATCATATGCAGTCGCATCATACGAGAATATATCACGCCGGCATTTCGTAACGGTGCATACGGAGAGGGCATGCGCCAAGCCGTAGAGCAAACATTGAATATCATCATGACACCCGAAGCATCGGCCGAGTTGTGGGCCGATGATGCCGAGCCTCTCTTTGACGAAAATGATAAGGCCATCTTGTTGAGTCTGTTATATGGCTACTTGCTATTTGCCATCTGTGTATCGTTGCTACTCTCAGTACGCCTCAATAGTGTTATACACAAACATGGAGATAATCCATACGAGTGTTACAAAGAGCTCAACGAAGCACACACCATCATGCTCATTACCGCCATACTATTTCCCGTATGGTGTCTTATAAACTATATCTGTTATAGACGGGTAATGAAAAAAATGCGCAACAAGCCCCGCAACTGCGCTCAATGCGGTAGTCCTATGCAACGCTTGTCGGAAAAAGAAGATAACAAATACCTCACCTCACAAGAAGATACCGAGGAGCGCATAGGCTCGGTAGATTACGATGTGTGGTTGTGTAACAACTGTCACAACACCGAGATATACCGTTTCTATGCTGCTTACACACAATATACCGAGTGTCCATTTTGCCATGCAAAGACATTTGGCCTTACCCGCGACCACATTGTCGTGCCGGCTACCACAGTAAGTTCCGGCAGAGGAGAAAAAATATACTCCTGCCAATATTGCAAAAAACTTAAATCTATATCTTACATCATCCCCATGATAGTAACACCCAAAGTAAGCGGTGGAGGTGGCGGAAGCAGCTTCGGCGGTGGATTTGGCGGCGGAATGACCGGCGGTGGCGGAGCCCGAGGTGGATGGTAAAGAGTAAAGAAAAATGATAGACCGAGATAGAAAACATAAATTTTCGCTCCGAGAGCGTTTTGGCAGTTTTGTCTATGCTGGACGCGGACTGAAGTTGCTTTTTCACGAGCACAATACGTGGATACACTTGGTAGCAACGTTATGTGTAGCAATAGTAGGATGGTGGGTATCACTATCGACCATCGAATGGGCAATAGCCATTATCTTGGTAGGAGGTGTATGGGTAACAGAAGCACTTAACACCGCCATAGAACGCCTTTGCGACCACGTTACCCCCGAAACGCACCCGGAGATAGGCCATATCAAAGACATAGCCGCAGCGGCCGTATTGCTATCGGCTGCTATTGCCGTCATGGCCGGATTGTGCATCTTTGTACCGGCTATTATTGATAAAGTAAACCAATTATTATAAATAATTACCTCGATGATACTGCAACAGTTATCCATTATCAACTTCAAGAATATTACCCAAGCCGACCTCAACTTCTCGGATAATATCAACTGTTTTTTGGGTAACAACGGTATGGGCAAGAGCAATCTGCTCGATGCCATATACTACCTGTCGTTCTGCAAGAGCTTTACCCACGTTGTCGATTCGCAAAACATTCGACACGGTGAGGACTTCTTTATGTTACAAGGCACATACGAGCGCAATGAGATGCCCGAGGTATTGTCGTGCGGTATAAGAAAACGACAAAAAAAATCGTTCAAACGCAACAAAAAAGAGTATAGCCGACTATCGGACCATATCGGATTTGCGCCATTGGTCATGGTATCGCCCGACGACAATATACTTATACAAGGAGGTAGTGAAGAGCGTCGTCGATTTATTGATATAGTCATATCGCAATGGGACAAGCCCTATCTCGACACACTTATACGCTACAACAAAGCACTCGAACAGCGCAATACACTTCTGCGCCAAGAGGCAAGCGACCCCATGCTGTATGAGCTATGGGAAGAGCAAATGGCACATGCAGCGATCGTGATATACGACACTCGCAATAGGTTTCTCAATGAGTTTATACCCGTTTTCAACAAATTCTACAATCTCATATCCAACGGCAATGAACATGTAGGCCTATCGTATCGCTCACACATGTCCGAAGGCGACTTGATGCAACAACTCGCCAATACCCGCCAACGCGACCTCATTCTCGGATATACCACCAAGGGTATTCACAGGGACGATATGGAAATGACATTGGACGAATATCCGATGAAACGTATAGGCTCGCAAGGGCAATGCAAAACCTACCTCATAGCCCTCAAACTTGCACAATACGATTTCCTTGCACACAATGGCAACACCACACCTATACTATTGCTCGACGACTTGTTTGACAAGTTAGACTCCGATAGAGTAGAACGCATCATGCAGCTGGTATCAAGCGACATATTCGGACAGATATTTATTACCGACACCAACCGCGAGTATCTCGACCGCATTGTACGACGCACAACAGCACACCACTGCTTGTACAGCGTATCGAATGGAGAGTTTACCCTTATGCCTTGATATTATTATGAAACGCAAAGAGGTACAAGCATTGAGTGAAATACTCGACGAGATATTGAAAGAAAATCACCTTGATATAGGTCTTGACGCCGCAAGAGCACGAGCCGCATGGAAAGAAGTAATGGGTGAAGCCGTCGATAAATGCACCATATCACTACATTTCAACAAAGGCAACCTCATGGTCCGACTCTCATCGGCCGTATTGCGCAACGAGTTGTTTATGAATAGAAAAACACTCATTGAGCGACTCAACAACCACATAGGTCGCCCGGTAGTACAGAATATATATTTTAAATAAAGATATAAGTAATGAAAAATAACATTCAACTCCCCACTTTTCATCACAGCTACCCGCTACAATTACGATTTAACGATATAGACTCGCTGGGACACGTCAATAACTCGGTATATTTTACCTTCTACGACTTGGGCAAGAGTCGCTACTTTGAGAGCGTAAAAAAACAATCTATCGACTGGCGCAAGGCCGATGTTGTCATTGCCAACGTCAATGCCGACTTCTTATCGCCCATCTACTCACACGAACAGATTGCCGTTGAAACATGTTGTACCGAGATAGGCAATCGCAGCTTCAAGCTGATGCAACGCATCATCAACACCACCACCGGCGAGGTAAAGGGTATCTGTCGTACCATCATGGTGGGATTTGACGTAGAGGCCGGTGTAAGCGCACCCATCAGCGACGAGTGGAAAGATGCCATACGACAATATGAAGGCTCGGACTTAACAAAAAAATAATTCCACAATTATATCAGTAGTAATAGGTTATGAGAAAAATTATAGGCATAGGCGAAACAATACTCGACATTATCTTTCGCAAAAACACAAACGGCGATTGGCAACCGCACAAATCGGTAGCCGGAGGCTCGACATTCAACACTACCATCACTTTGGGACGACTCGGCATGAATACCGCTCTTGTTACGGAGTTGGGCAACGACCGAGTAGGACGTGACATCATGGAATTTATGCACAAGAATGGTGTCAATACCGATTATATAGACCTCTACAACGAGAAAGATGGCAAAACTCCCGTATCGCTCGCCTTCCTCGACGAAAACAACAATGCCGAATATACCTTCTACCACCAATTCCCTACCGACCGACTCAATGTAGCCATTCCTCTCATCAATGAGGGCGATATTATCATCTTCGGCTCATATTTCTCGGTCAATCCGCTCTTGCGTCACAACATCATCGAGATACTCGAATTTGCCAAGACCCGCAAAGCCATCATTTACTACGACCCCAACTTCCGCAAGGCTCACGCTCACGAAGCAATGAAGCTCATGCCTTCTATCATAGAAAACTTGGAGTATGCCGACATTGTACGCGGCTCGGACGAGGATTTCAAGACCATTTACAACCTTGACAATCCCGACAAAATCTATACCGATAAAATCAAATTCTATTGCCCCAACTTTATATACACCCAAGGAGGTAACGGCATTGAGTTCTATTGCAAGCAAGGACATCGCCACTTTGATGCAGCGACAATAGACAAGCCTGTGAGCACCATAGGGGCAGGCGACACATTCAATGCCGGTATTATCTTTGGCCTCATACGTCACAACGTCACACTCAACAATCTCAACACACTCACCCCCGACGATTGGGCACCTATCCTGCAATATGCCCTCGACTTCTCGTCGCAAGTGTGCATGAGCCAAGAGAACTATCTACCCACAGAGGTGGCCGAAAGATACCGATGATAGGTCATAGAATATAGATTATCAACTATTTTTACTACCTTTGCACCCGCAAGCACAGCGGGTGCATTTTTTTATATATTCACATCTACATCAATGAAGACATTTGAAGAATTGGGTATAGTACCCTCCATACTACAAGCCATCGCCGAGATGGGTTACGAGTCGCCTATGCCCGTACAAGAGCAAGTAATACCTCTGCTATTGGGAGAAGAAACAGACCTTATAGCCCTTGCACAAACCGGGACAGGCAAAACTGCCGCCTTTGGGTTGCCCCTGTTGCAACGTATCAATATCAACAAGATACAGCCCCAAGCACTCATCATGGCACCTACCCGCGAGTTGTGTTTACAGATAGCCGGCGACTTGGCCGACTATGCCAAATATATACCCAATCTGCACATTACCCCTGTATATGGCGGTGCCAACATCGAGGTACAAATACGAGCTCTGCGCAAAGGCAGCCATGTCGTTGTTGCCACACCCGGTCGCTTGCTCGACCTCATCAATCGCCAATGTATCTCTATGAGCAATATTACCACCGTCATTATGGACGAGGCCGACGAGATGCTCAACATGGGCTTCCTCGACAGCATCAACGAGATACTTGCCTTTGTACCCGAAAATCGCAAGATGTTGCTCTTCTCGGCCACCATGCCCACCGGCATTGAACAGATAGCCCGCACCTACATGAAAGACCCCAAAGAGATAGTTGTGGGTAGTCGCAATGAAGGTGCCGAGAATGTACGACACGTATATTATATGGTAAAGGCCAATGATAAATATTTGGCACTGAAACGCATAGCCGATTATTGCCCCGATATATATGGCATCATATTCTGTCGCACCCGACGCGAGACACAAGAGATAGCCGATGCACTCATCTCGGATGGTTACAATGCCGAGTCGTTGCACGGCGACCTCTCGCAGATGCAACGCGACTTGGTCATGCAGAAATTTCGTGTGCGCAACATACAACTCTTGGTAGCAACCGATGTGGCCGCACGAGGCCTCGACGTTACCGACCTGACACATGTTATCAACTATGGATTGCCCGATGATATAGAGACATATACCCATCGCAGTGGTCGTACAGGACGTGCAGGAAAATCGGGCGTTTCGGTAGCTATCGTACATAGCCGCGAGAAAGGTAAAATACGAGCCATAGAGAAGATAATAGGCAAAACATTTGAAAGAGAGCATATACCATCGGGCAAACAGATATGCGAAAAACAACTCTTCAACCTCGTCGATCGCATAGAGAAAGTAGAGGTAAACGAGGCAGAGATAGAGCCACTATTGCCTCCTATCTTCCGTCGCCTCTCGTGGCTTGACGACCAAGATTTGATACGTCGATTTATTTCGCTCGAATTTAATCGTTTATTGGAATATTATCGTGATGCTCCCGATATTGACTTGCCCGACGAGAAACCTCGCGAGCGCAAGTCAAAGGGCGAGAATGACCGTCGCGAAAAGGGTTCATGTCAAGCCGAGCCGGGATATGCACGCATCTATATCAACCAAGGTAAAGCCACCGGTTGCACACCCTACAACATACTCGACCTCATCAACGAACATGTACCGGGTCGCATCAATATAGGTCGCATAGACCTCTTTACAGGCTACTCGCTCATAGATGTCGAAGAGAAATTTGCTCGCCGTGTTGTTGCCGCTCTCAAGCATGCCGATTTTTATGGCAACCGCATCTATGCCGAGATTGCCGACCCCAACAAAAAGTATGGCGGTGAAGGCCGACGCGGCAAAGAGAAGAGCAGAGAGGATAAAGGAGATAGAAGCAACAACAAACCTATCAAGGAGCGACGCAACAATCGTCAGGCTCGCAACGAAGAGAAGCCCCACAATGAGCGTGGTCGCGGCCGTCGAGGTGAAAGCCGCTTTATGAAAGAAGAGAACACCTCTCGTCGAGGACGCTATCAAGAGAATAACACACCCGACAACAATGGAGGGTTTAACTATGAAATATTTGCAGGAAAGCCCAAGACACGCAAGCGTCGCAAGTAGGTATTATAGCAAAGGTATAAGATGATTACCGGCCGAGGATTATCCTTTGCCGGTAATTATTTTTTTGATATCATTGAGCTTGTTGAGAGCCTCGACAGGCGTGAGGTTGTTTATATCGGTATTCAATATCTCATCGCGCACTTGTGAGAGAACAGGGTCGTCAAGTTGGAAGAAACTGAGTTGCATACCACCTCGGGTAGAGGCCAACTCGGTAGTAGCCTTTTTCGATATACCATTCTGTCTGTTCTCACTTTCGAGTTGCTTGAGTATTTGCTCGGCACGCTTAACAATACTTTGCGGCATACCGGCCAATCGAGCCACATGAATACCGAAACTGTGTTCACTGCCACCACGCACCAGCTTACGCAAGAATATTACTTTGCCATCGGCCTCATGCACCGACACATTATAGTTGGCAATGCGCTTGTATGAACGTTCCATCTCATTCAGCTCATGATAGTGCGTAGCAAAGAGAGTCTTGGCCTGTGCCTTGGGGTGCTCATGGATATGCTCTACAATAGCCCATGCTATTGATATGCCATCATAAGTGCTTGTACCGCGACCCAACTCATCAAAGAGGATAAGACTCCTCTCCGAGATATTATTGAGGATGTTGGCGGCCTCGTTCATCTCTACCATGAAAGTACTCTCACCCACCGATATATTGTCCGATGCGCCCACACGGGTAAATATCTTATCGACAATACCTATACGAGCCGCCTCGGCAGGTACAAAACAGCCTATCTGCGCCATGAGAACAATGAGAGCCGTTTGGCGCAAAAGAGCCGATTTACCCGCCATGTTTGGGCCGGTAATCATAATGATTTGTTGCGAATTGTTGCCCAAAGATACCGAGTTGGATATGTAACTCTCGCCTATTGGCAACTGTTTTTCAATAACCGGATGGCGACCCTCGATAATATCTATATCGAGAGAATCGTTTACTTCGGGGCGAATATAACGATTTTCACGAGCTACAAGGACAAAAGATAGCAAGCAATCGAGTCGGGCAATCAAATTGGCATTGAGCTGTATGGCAGCAATGTATTCGCCCAACGACAAGACAAGGTCATTGAAAATGCGTGTTTCGAGGGCAAGAATACGCTCCTCGGCACCCAATATTTTCTCTTCATACTCCTTGAGTTCCTGCGTGATATATCGCTCGGCACTGACAAGTGTTTGCTTGCGTATCCACTCGGCAGGTACTTTGTCTTTGTGCGTATTGCGCACCTCTATATAGTAACCAAAAACGTTGTTGTAACTTATCTTGAGGCTAGGAATACCGGTGCGCTCGGCCTCTTGTTGTTGCAAGCGCAACAGATAGTCCTTGCCCGAGTAGGCTATTTCTCGCAAGGAGTCGAGTTCTTCATTAACACCGCGATTGATGATACTGCCTTTGTTGAGCAGGGCCGGAGCATCGGGGTTTATTTCACGGGCTATACGCTCGCATATTTGGGTGCAGGGGTTGAGCAAATCGCCTATTTGTCGCAATGTAGCAGTATCGGCAATACCGCAACACAACGCCTTGATAGGAACAATAGCCGACAAGGCCACACGCAGTTGCACCATCTCGCGAGGCGTAATGCGACCTACCGCCACTTTCGATATAATACGCTCCATGTCGCCTATCAACTCAAGTTGCGGACGCAAATGCGCCTCAACCTCGGGATGACGGAAGAAATATTCCACCGCATCGAGTCGCTCGTTGATGGGAGCCACATCTTTCAACGGGAAAATAACCCATCGACGCAACATGCGCGCACCCATAGGACTTATGGTACGATCTATAACATCCAAGAGGCTCTTGCCTCCCTCGTTCATGGTATCTACCAATTCGAGGCTGTGGATAGTAAATTTATCAAGTCGCACATACTTCTCCTCCTCGATGCGAGAGAGAGGTGATGTGCTCGATGTGTGTATGCTGGGTTATATCGAGATAATACAAGATAGCACCGGCGGCAATGATAGCCTGTGTCTGATTGTGCAATCCAAAACCTTTGAGGTTGCGTGTGCCAAAGTGACGCAACAACTTGTCGGTAGCGGCATCATCGGTATATACCCAATCCTCCATCTCGTATATAAAGAAGCGAGAGCCAAATTGCTCTTCAAAGGTGCGACGCTTGCTACGCTCCAGCAAGACCTCTTTGGGGGCAAAGTTATTGAGCAACTTCTCGATATAATCGGGAGAGCCTTGGGCAGCCATATATTCTCCGGTAGAAATATCGAGAAACGACACGCCATACCCGCTCTTGCAGATGTGTACGCTTGCCAAAAAGTTATTCTCGCGATGGTTGAGAATATTGTCATTGATAGAAACACCGGGAGTAACCAACTCTGTGATGCCGCGCTTGACCAATTTTTTGGTAAGTTTGGGGTCTTCAAGCTGCTCACAGATGGCTACACGCTTGCCAGCACGCACCAACTTGGGCAAGTAGGTATCTAAAGCATGGTGTGGAAATCCCGCCAGCTCTACCGATTGCGCCACTCCATTGGCACGTCGTGTGAGCGTAATGCCCAATATCTCGGAGGCTGCAATAGCATCATCGCTGAATGTTTCGTAAAAGTCACCTACACGAAACAACAATATAGCATCGGGATGCTTGGCTTTCATCTCGAAGTATTGTTTCATCAAGGGCGTTTCTACAATTTTCTTTGTCATTCTCTGCTCATTGGTATGGTTACAAACAACATGGCTATTGCATATATCGATACACTTTATCGATTTGTTCGGCTATGGTTTCGCCAAATTTTTTCTCAAAAAAAGCACTGCCAATGGTAAACAACGAAGGGGCAAGTCTTTTTATCTCGTCAAGACGCTCATAACTGTTGATACTGCCGGCCAAGCACACCGGAGCATCTATATTTTCCATAAAAGCCTTATACAAAGCTCTATAATCGCCATCATACCGATAACCCAATAGATTGATGCCATATACACCGCGAGCCAGACACTCCTTGGCCTCCTCAACAAGCTCCTCGACCTCACCTTTCAATACCGAGGGACGATCAACAATATCACCCACAAAGGGCATATACTTGAGGCCATGTTCCTGACAGAAGCGATTGATAGAATCGGCATACTTTGTACCCAAAAGAATATCGCAACCACACTCTGCGGCAAGTCGAGCACCGGCAAGGCCGTCGGCCTCGTTATATGCTACCACCTCAAGAAGAGTTGTTTTGCCACAAGCTCGCATACGGGCATAGAGTTCTTTCATCTGTTCTACGGGGAGAGAATGTTCCTTCATTCCCCAACAACGAGCCATCGAGTCTTTGCTTTCTTCAAAAACTTGCAACGCATTTTCGACAGTATAATCATGCCATGTGAGCATGACAATAAGTTCCGGTTTTTTAGGCATTTTATTATTTACAACAACCTATGATGGGTATTATTTCACGGTAGATAATTAAAGCATGCAAAGTTAGATAATTTTTCGAGAAAATCTATCACGTATGCCCATCTGAAATTATCCTAATTTTTTATCCTGCCCAGCCTGCACGATCGAGATTGCGATAGTTGATAGCTTCGCTTATGTGCTCTACGGTTATTTCATCACTGCAAGCGAGGTCGGCAATGGTGCGAGCCACTTTGAGTATTCGGTCGTATGCTCGTGCCGAGAGGTTAAATCGCTCCATAGCTACCTTGAGGCGTTGTAAGCCCTGTTTATCGGGTACTGCATAGCGATTGAGCATGCGCGTATTCATCTGCGCATTGCAATATACACCCGGCTCATTGACAAATCGTATAGCTTGCAACTCTCGCGCCCGCATGACACGCTCGCGAATGGTACTGCTCGGCTCGGTGGGTTGGGTCGATGATATTTTCTCAAAAGGTACGGGAACAATCTCCACTTGTATATCTATGCGGTCGAGCAGAGGGCCCGAAATCTTGTTGAGATAGCGTTGCACCGCACCGGGCGCACATATACACTCGCGAGTGGGATGATTGTAATATCCACACGGACAGGGATTCATTGAGGCTACCAACATGACACCGGCCGGATACTCAATAGTATATTTGGCACGAGAAACGGTTATTTTACGGTCTTCAAGCGGTTGTCGCATTACCTCCAAGACTTGACGGCTAAACTCGGGCAACTCATCAAGAAACAGCACTCCGTTGTGAGCCAAACTTATCTCGCCGGGTTGCGGATAGGCTCCGCCTCCTACCAAGGCGACACTCGAAATGGTGTGATGCGGCGCACGGAATGGTCGTTGCGAAAGCAAAGATTGTCCTCCTCGCATATTTCCTGCCACACTGTGTATCTTGGTGGTTTCCAATGCTTCTTGCAGTGTAAGAGGTGGCAGTATCGAGGGCAATCGTTTGGCCATCATAGACTTGCCGGCACCCGGAGGGCCTATGAGAATGATGTTGTGACCACCGGCAGCGGCTACTTCAAATGCTCGCTTGACATTCTCTTGTCCTTTTACATCACAAAAGTCAAGGTCGGTTTTATCGAAGCTCGCATAGAACTCGGCACGCGTATCAAAAATTGTCGGCTCCAATTCTCGCTTACCATCAAAAAACTCTACCACCTCGCTCAAATGCTTCACACCATACACATCGAGGTTGTTTACCACAGCCGCTTCTCGCACATTCTCATGGGGCACAATAAGACCTTTGAAGCCCATCTCTCTTGCCTTGATAGCCATAGGCAACGCACCCTTGATGGGCAGTATTGTACCATCGAGCGACAACTCGCCCATGAGCATATATGAAGACAACTTGTCGCATGCAATCTGCTCGTCGGCAGCCAATAGCCCAATAGCCAATGGCAAGTCGTATGCTGCGCCCTCTTTGCGAATATCGGCCGGCGACATATTGATAATCACTTGCCGGCGAGGAAACTTATAATTGTTGTGCGTGAGAGCCGATTGTATGCGCTCGTGGCTCTCTTTAACGGCAGCATCGGGAAGACCCACCATCAAGAAGCGGATACCCTTTGAGCAATTTACCTCTATCGTCACCACCAGAGCATCTATGCCCTGCATGGCGGCACCAAAAACTTTTACAAGCATCGTGTGAGCTATTATGGTATGAATATAGGTGTTTTTATCTTATACTTGTCGATACTCATCAGGGAGTCTAATTGAGCATCCAAGTCCTTATCGGGCAACGTGGTTGTTCGCACCAATATATTGCCCAATGAGTCGCCAAGCATATATACCGGCAGACGTGTTACCTTGAATTTTTCCAATATCGCCGATGTATATAGCCCATCGTTCCAGAAATCGACGACGCGTGAGGTATCACTATCTACAACATGGTGCCACAGGGCTGTATCTCTATCGCAAGAGATAGCAACGACTTGCAACTGAGGTTTACTATATCGACGGGCATAATGTTGCAATACTTTGTGCAGCACGTCGGAGTTTTTATCTTCGGCCTGCCACAGGCACAACAACGTAGCCTTGCTGTTGCGAGAAGATACATACCTGATAGAATCGGTATTGTCGAGCATGCGCATATAGGGGAGCTTGCTATTTTCGGCGTTGTAGGTGAGCTCTTCGCTCAAGTGTTGCATGGTGTGCGCAATGTAGGGCATACGAGCTTTCTCATTGAGCTGCTGCCATAGGCTGTCGCACAGAGCATAGTTGTCGTATCGTAGAAGATAATCGCCTATAAGGATAGCACTCACCTCATCGGATGGATGATGAGTGATATAATCTGTGAGCAGAGAGTCGAGGCGCAATCTTTTCTCATTGTATAGTTGATTGTGGGCAGTGTTGCGTTCGCTCTGCAATGCGGCAATGTGAGCATCGTTGAATATCTCATAGTGCTGTGATATAAACTTCCACAAACGTCTGTTGAGGGCACTACCCTTCATTTGCAACTCATTCATCTTCTCGGCATCGCCCTTCAACTCCACACGCTCGCCATTGCAAAGATAGAGTCGCATGAAGGGTCGCCAACTCATGAAGTAGAGTTGTACAGGCACCACCTCTGTCGATATACCGCGCATCTCCACCTTGCCATCGTAGGGTCGCAAAGTATCTACCACTATACCCGTTTCCGATTGATACAGAGCATACAAGGGACGACCGCCCAAATTGTTTATTGTGCCTTTGATAACAAACGACTCCTTTTCCTCGCCACAAGCAACGAGCAAGAGGAGAACAATAAGATATAGAAATTTATGCTTCATTCTTTCGTTTTTTACAGTCTGCCACATATTGGCGTGCGTCATGCAATACCCAATAATTCTATCTCGAAAATCAGCGTCGAGCCACCCGGTATTCCGGGTATTGAACTCTTGCCATATCCCATCTCGGCAGGAATATACAACTCCCATTTATCGCCTATATGCATCTGTTGGAGAGCAATAATCCACCCCTGTATCAATTCGCTCAATCGACAAGCCAAAGGAGCACCGCCACGACTACTGTCAAACTTCTTGCCATTGATAGTGCGACCGGTATAGTGAGCAATAACAATACTGCGACGTGAAGGAGTAGGACTTGCCGCATTACCTTTTGCCAACACTTTATAGTATATACCCATAGGCAGAGCCTTTACACCCTCCTCTTGCGACTTGGCTTGCAACCAAGCTTTGTTCGCCTCTACATATTCGCGTTTAGCCATAAAAATATTTTTGCTTTGTAATACCTCACAAAGGTAATTATAAGATATAAAAAAAGCAACCCCAAGAGAAATACTCGGGGTTGCAATCGTTATATAATGTATCTATTATAAGATAACCTTACGACGCTCAACGATATAGAAACCGCGCTCAAGGTCGCTGATAACATTGACACCCTCGCTTACGGGCTTGTATATCACAACACCGTCGGCTCTCACCACTCTTACAACGGTGTTGATAGGTGACACCACATAGAGCACACCGGCAGCAGCATAGATAGTCATATCTGCGGCTTCTACTTGCTCTACACCGGTGTAGAGGTAACCATTGTAGTTATACACACCGTTGTTGGTGAATATAAGGTCGGCTGTCTGATTACCATTACCACCTTGTCCGTTGTTGAATATAATCATCGGTGATGCAAGTTGCTTATCGGCATTGAATGATATTTGCCACATGCCCTCGTTGTTGCGAGTCATAGCCTTTCCGGGCCAATCACCCAAGTATTTCTCATCGCCATCACCGGCATCCCATACATAAGCATACACAGTAGCGTCGCCCCAATTTGTGTCGTTGTAGTAGGCGGTGTATGCCATAGGCTCGTCGGGAGTAACAGGGGTATCGGGAGTATCGGGTATCTCACCGGCACCTTCGATGGTTTTTACATAGCCACCGGCATTGTAATAGCCACCATTTACCCATGTCATGTCGGCAGTTTGCGAGCTACCGTTATTGAATATGATACCGGCATCGGCAGGAATCTTATCGGTACCTGTATAGGTCCATTTCCAGATATTGTTGCCCAAGTAGGTACAAGTTTGACCGGGCCAGCTTCCACCTGTATAGTTTTTAGAGCTGCTCCATATCCAAGCTCTTATCTTACCATCCCAATTTGCGCTATTCTCAAAGAAAGCCGCTTGCTCACCTTCCGACATAGAAGGCTCGATAGGCACTTCGGGCTCTTGATTGCCACCACCGGGCTCGCTACCGCCATTCTCGCTCGAACGTTCCTCTTGAGTACCATCGTAAGACTTTTGAGTACCGGCATTAGACGATGTCTTGTAGAGATACTTGCCGTCCTCGCCCACCTTGCCGGGAGCAGGAGTCTTGCTTGTGTTGAGCACATATACACGCATGTTACCCTTACCCGAGCAGTTTGCTGTGAGTTTGTTGTTGGTTACAGTTTGTGTATCGCCGGTAATGGCATCTACATAAGTACCATTCTCGATATTGGAGAATGTAGCACTGCCACTGATAGTTACAAGCACATACGAGTCGGTAGTGCTATCGGTATAACGACGCTTGAAAGCAAAGCTGCCCGAGCAGTTTTCGGTGCTATATTGACCCTTACGCAATGCAGGGACGGCGGCACGAATACGATTGAGGCGTTGAATGTGCATAGCCAAGGGGTGTGACAAGGTAGCGGCAATATTGCCCGATGCGTTGCTATATTGAGCAAAGTCGGCAACATCTATATCACCTTTGATATATCCGCCATAGTAGGCACGACCTGTTTGACTCAATGCAATATTGGGACCATTGTCGATAACTGCACCTTTGCGGAATTGTATCTCCGAGCCATAGTAGATGCAAGGAATACCGCGGAAGGTAAACATGAGCGAGAGGTTCTCGGCCCATACATCTTCATTCTGGTTGAAACGAGTGCTTTCGGGAGCACCATCGGGTGCATAGTCGTGCGAATCTACATACACCACGTTGTAGGTAGCATCGTTGTAGTATTTATCGCCATATTTCACACCAAATGCTTCGGCAGCAGTGCGGAAGTTCCAGTGCATGGGGAAGTCGATAACACTCAAGCCTGAGTATTTCGAGTGGTCGGGGGTATGATAGCTATTGCCCGACAAGAAAGCATTTGACGACTCGGGCATGCCGTTATCGTCTTGGTAATCGACACCTTGTGCATCAACCGATGTAATGTTGGTGTGGCTTCCTTTTGAACCCTCTTTTACGACAATACCGTTCCAAGAAGTTTCGCTTGTATCCCAAGCATAGTTTTTCGACTCTTTCCAAGTATAGAAATAGGGAGAACAGTTCTCGTGGTTGCGATAAGTAACGTTGCGCTCGCGAGCACACACCTCACCATACATAAAGAAGGGACCTCCATTACGTTTGTCTTTGTACTCCTCGGCAAGAGCTTGGAATTGAGGGATAAAAGCCTTATTGAAAGTAAGACGAGAGATATGACCCGAAGTATCGATACGGAAACCATCGACACCCATTTTGATAAACTCGCCATAACATTTTACAAGGTAGTTGCTCACATAGGGGTTTTCGGTATTGAGATCGACACAGTCACCGGCAATCTGTCCATACCAGCGAGAATAGTCGTCCCAATTCCACTCATTACCAACGTGGTGCCAATAGTTGTTCACATCGTGATTTTGACCATCGGTATTTTTCATCTCGGCCAAACGCTTGGCATATTGCTCTCCACCGGGGAGGTCGAGATAGTTGTCGGGCAAGCGACCACCATCTTTCTTGGTAACGGGTATCATACACTCGTCGAGGGTAGCTTGGTTGGCTGTCCAATCGCGTTCAAAGAGCTTACACAAGTTCTCTTCACCAAAGTTACCGGTATGATTGAGTACGATATCCAAGACAATCTTCATACCACGCTCGTGCGCAGCATCAATCAAATCTTGAAAATCTACATCCTCACTCTCATAGCGATGATCGACACGGCTGAAATTTACAGCATGATAGCCATGATAGTCATATCCCGAAGCATTCTCTACCACAGGAGTAATCCATACGGTTGTAAAACCAAGAGCCTTGATGTAATCAAGTTTCTCAATAAGACCCTTGAAATCTCCACGCCACGCAGGGTCGCCTTCGTTACGATCTTGGTTATCCCAACATTGTGTGTTGTTAGAGGGATCGCCATCGTAGAAACGAGTAGTCATAACAAAATAGATTGTTTCGTCACGAAAATCATTACGACTACCAACAAATGTTGCGGCCATGACCGATTGCAAGGCAAAGATTGTCAATAGCACCGCAAAAAATCTCTTTGTAAATCTCATCATTGATACGTTTATAATTTTTTAGGACTATATTAAAGAATTGGTGACAAAGTAACTTAAAAAACATACATTTTTAAATTTTATAACACCTACAAAATCCTACTATTTTATGCAAACGTTTTCATACTCTGCACTATAACAGATGTATATTTGCAACCTCTTTGATAAGCGCACATTACAACAGAATGTATTTAAGCGGTAAAATGGTATAAAAATGATTTAATATTGGCATAGCTGCAGAAAATTTAGTAATTTAGCAGTCCCATAAAAGAAAGAACCTTATATCATGGAAAACCGCTATTGCATTATCATGGGAGGAGGCGTAGGTAGTCGCTTTTGGCCATTCAGCCGCACTTCGTGTCCCAAACAATATCTCGATTTCTTCGGGATGGGACGTACCTTGTTGCAGATGACCTACGACCGTATATCCCGCATCATACCTGCCGACAATATTTTTATCGTTACCAATGAGGAGTATGCCCACCTCACCTACCAACAGTTGCCGGAGGTGGCTCACAACCGCATTTTACTCGAATCGCAACGCCGCAATACAGCCCCTTGCATAGCATGGGCTTCATACCATATACGCAAGCTCAACCCCAACGCCGTGATGTTGGTAGCCCCCTGCGACCACATCATATTTCGCGAAGAGGAGTTTTCGCGCACCATTGAGCGAGGATTTGAGTTTGTAGCACAAAACAACCGCCTACTCACCATAGGCATTCCACCCACACGCCCCGAAACGGGATATGGATATATACAAGTGAGCGACACATGCGCCCATGGAGTGTGTGATGTCAAAACATTTGTTGAGAAACCCGACTATGATATGGCACGCGTGCTGGTGGAGAGTGGTGAGTTTGTGTGGAATTCGGGTATGTTCTTGTGGAACGTACACACCATCATAGATGCGTTGGAGAAACACTTACCCGACATTGCAACGCTCTTTGAGCAGGCATACGATAGCATGCACACACCACACGAAAAAGAGGTGATAGACAAGGTCTATGAACAATGCTTGGCTATATCTATCGACTTTGGCGTTATGGAGCACACAACCAACACTTGTGTGATATGTGCCGACTTGGGTTGGAGCGATTTGGGTACTTGGAGCGGACTCTATGATATATCTCCCAAGACCGACAAAGGCAATGTATCGCAACGTTGCAAAACAATGATGTATGATAGTAACAACAATCTTGTGGCTGTAAAGGAGGACAAATTGGTTGTAATAGACGGCCTCAATGACTATCTCATTGCCGAGGCCGACAATGTACTGATGATATGCCCTCGCGAGAATGAAAAGCGCATACGTCAATTTGTCAATGATGCCAAGGTGAAGTTTGGCGGGAAATACAACTGATTTTTACCACACACACAATATACAACGAGGGGCTGCACCATATCATGTAGCCCCTCGTTGTGTGTTATCAATGTCTTTTCAACTTATCTACAACCTTTTTCTCCCACTTGGCCAATTTTTCCATGGCATCACGCATGCCAAACAAGCCATGCGAACTCGACTCGGCCGACTGCGCCAACGGGTCGTGGAAAGTATTCATCTCGGGACTTGCCTTTCCAAACTGCTCGGGATAGAGAACAATGAGATTGTTGTCGGAGAAATATTGCGATAGGAAAGCCGGTAATTTCTCATAGTCGGTATTAAACGAAACCGAAGTGCGTCGAGCCGACACTACAACAAAAAGGTCATTCTCCTCTACCACATTGCTCAACAACAACATATCGTCCCACGACTCTACTTTTTTATACTCTTGTCGCACCTTCTGTTGTCGCTTGGCGAGCACGGCCTGTATCTGTGGTATGGTGCTCTCGTAGGCATAGAAGGTGATGCGACAACCTATTTGTTGCGACAGATTGGCCAAACGATCAATCCAAGTTGCAAAACCCGTTTCATACTCGGCCATCGGGGGCACCGATACAATCATGCGGGAGGTTGTATCGGGGGGTGTGGTACACTTGGTAATCCATATCATCTTATGTGTACCACGCAGCATGTTTTCTATTTTTGAGCCAAAGAACGAATCGACAATATTGGCCTTATGGTGCAAACCCAATACCACCTCGCTTATATTATTCTCCTTGACCGTGTTCAATATACCACTTGCAATGTTGAGGTCATAGCGCGATATGGGTACCAACTGTGCATCGGCCGCCGAAGCCACCTTTGAGGCTTGCTCAAGGATGCGCTTTGAGGCATATTGGTTACTTGCCTTCGAGTCGTCATTGACATAGAGTGCATAGATAGGACTCTTTTTCTTGGGATTTTTCATCAACAGAGCCATATTGACCAAGCGCTCTACCGTAGCGGGGTTAGCTACCGGTATCAAGATGCGCTCTTCATCAACTCTACTTTCGGGCGCTTCGGCCAACTCTTCATCCTGCAACTGCACTACAATACGGCTCGATGCGCGCTCGGTGAGTATCGAACTCACGGTACAAGTAACCAATATCATGATAATAGTACCATTGAGAATGGCATCGTCAAAAACGCCCAACTGCCTACCCACAATCACAGCAGCCAACGATACCGCAGCCTTGGCGGCCGTAATACCGAAAATGAGGCGACGATCGGTGGGTGTATAGTGAAATATGAGTTGTATGAGCCATGCTGCTACCCACTTGGTACTGATGGCTATAAAACACATGATGAGTGCCACAAGCAACACCTCGGGATGTTCTACTATGATACTCAAGTCTATCATCATACCCACTCCTATGAGGAAATAGGGGATAAAAAGAGCATTACCCACAAACTCCAATCGGTTCATCAATGGCGATACCGAGGGAATATAACGATTGAGAATGACACCGGCAAAGAATGCACCTATAATAGAGAGCAGGCCTATCGACTCGGCAATAAAAGAGGAGAGAAAGACCAATGCCAACACAAATATAAATTGCATGACCTTGTCGCTATACGTCTTGAAAAACCAACGAATGAGGTGTGGATAGATAAAAACAACAAAGAGCGCGTAGGCAATAACCTTGATAATGAATTGTACCCAATAGGCGGCACTTGTATTGCCCGACAATGAGCCCGTAACAATAGCAAATACAACAAGAGAGCCTAATATGGCAAATATTGTACCTGCTACGGCAACCGTTACAGGAGCATAACGATTGATACCATAACGGCTCACAATAGGATAGGAAATGAGTGTGTGCGAAGCAAACATACTCGACAACAACATGGATGTGAGCCAATCGAGGTGCAAAAAATAGTGGCTGGCAATCGTACCCAGCACCATAGGAACACCAAATGTGAGCAAGCCAAATATCGTACCGGGCTTGCGATTGCGAATAAGAGAAAATATATCCATCTCTATACCCGCCAGAAACATCAAATAAAGAATACCTACTTGACCAAAAATCTCAAAACTACTATCTCGTGCCAACAGATTGAGGCCATGCGGACCAATAATGATACCGGCTATAATAAGACCTATAATATGTGGCATACGAAGACGGTTGAGCAATATGGGTGCCAACAGAATAATAGAGAGAACGATAAAAAAGATGAGTACCGGGTTCTCAATGGGCAATGTTAGTATGCTGTCTGACATATAGATCTTGTGTATATGTTATAAATTTTATCTCCAAGTATCAAGCAGGCCTGCTATGTGCGATATTTGCCATCACTGCTGTCATCTATTATACTCAAGTATGAGGCATAGCGCGACTCACTGATGTAGTGATTTTCGAGAGCTTGCAGTACGGCACAGCCCGGCTCGTTGCGATGGGTGCAGTTATTAAACCGGCACTTGTGCGATGCGGCAAATATTTCGGGGAAATAGTGTGCCACGGTAGTAGGCTCAAAATCTATTGTTCCAAAACCTTTGATACCCGGTGTATCTATTATATATCCACCTTGTGGCAGAGCAAACATTTGCGAGAATGTTGTAGTGTGCATGCCGGTATCGTGTTGCACCGATAGTGCCCCGGTCTTGAGATTGAGCCCCGGCACCAAACGATTGATAAGCGACGACTTACCCACACCCGAATTGCCTGAAAACAACGTCAGCTTGTCTTTAATCTCTTGCTCCAACCACTCTACCCCCTCGCCGGTCGTTGCCGATACAAGTTGTGTAGGATAGCCTATTGTGCGATATAGATGCTGTATGCCTTGTGCATACTCCATCTCTTCGGGAGTATATATATCACACTTGTTTATAACGATATAAGCCGGAATGGCATAAGCCTCGGCAGTAGCCAAGAAGCGGTCGATAAAAACCAAATTGGTGCGCGGATGTTCTACCGTCACAACCAAAACGGCCGCATCGATATTGGCCGCTATTATGTGACTCTCTTTGGATAGGTTCGATGCACGGCGCACGATATAGTTGCGTCGCTCTTCGAGCTCGGTAATAAATGCCGAGCCATCGTCCGACACGGTAATGTGCACACGATCGCCTACCGCTACCGGATTGGTGCTGCGGATGCCTCGCAAACGGAATTTTCCTTTTACTTTGCAATCAAACACCTCTCCTTCATCGGTCTTTACAGAATACCAACTGCCTGTGCTCTTGATGACTATGCCTTCTGCCATTTATCTATTGCGATATTGGGTAATAGGGTTGGGTGAACTTGATGCTTTCCCTATGCGATTGTGGCACATAGGGAAAGTTATATTATTGTATTATGCCTTACCTCCGGGGCCTACAAAGGGGATAAATCCGCCACGAGGGTCGAGTATGGCGCCATGCTGTTTCTCGTACTTGGCGAGGTTGTCTTGCAAGGCAAGCAACAATCTCTTGGCATGCTCGGGAGCAAGTATCACGCGAGATTTGACAGGAGCCTTGGGCACACCGGGCATGGTGCGGGCAAAGTCAATTACAAACTCTGATGACGAGTGTGAGATAATGGCCAAGTTTGAGTAAACACCCTCGGCTACTTCGGGTGTAAGTTCGATTTGTAAACCTTTTTTTTCTTCCATGATATAAATTCTTTTTTTGATTAATCTTTAATGTCAATAATTCTATATCCAACAGGCTCATTGGGTATATTGGCATATATACGCATGGCTTGATAGTTGCCCAAGTTGGGTATATAAAACGATGCGTATGCCGTTGTCCAATATCCGGGTAAGTCTTTGTTTTTGTCATGGCGCAATATCACATCGATTGTATCGCCCGATTGCTGCACGGGAGCATAAAAAAGGTCGAGTCGATGTGCTTTGTCGTAATATTCGAGTTGAATATCCAAGTTGAGATAATTACCTGTACGCCACGAAGCATTCATCTTAACAGGATCGTCGGGGTATGCGGCAATGTTGTCGGGGTGCGCATCTATAATGGTATCATGACGCACCGACACTACTTGTGTGGCGGTGATGTCAAAATTACCCTCCGACAGAACGTCGTTGATGTAATACTGCAACATCACACGCTGTCCCTCATATACATTACCTTTGAGCGTAGGTGTGGGATACAACATGGCACTGCCTTGGTCGTTGCGCAATACTTGCTCAAAGAAAATTGTATTATCGCTCTTGAGGTGACAGGTGACAAAATCGGCATAATATACCGTAGGCTCTTTGCCCTTATTGTTGTCACATCCCACAAGCGACAATAGTAGCAACAAGGTTGCCACAACGCATATCGAGTGTAATTGATTGTATTTCATCTGCTATCTTATTCGTTGTTATAATTATCGGCTACTACCACCCCATCTTGCAAGCGAATGGTACGATCGGAAAGATTGGCCAACGACTCATCATGCGTTACAATAATAAAAGTGTGCCCAAACTCGCGTCGTAAATCAAAGAAGAGATTGTGTAGCTCGGTCTTGTTGTGCGTGTCGAGGCTACCCGAAGGCTCATCGGCAAGCACCACTGCCGGCTTATTCACCAAGGCACGCGCCACCGCTACCCGTTGCTTTTCACCTCCCGATAGTTGTGCCGGCTTGTGTGTTTGTCGGTTGGAAAGACCCAAGTATTTGAGCAACTCACAAGCACGCTTCTCGGCTTCTCGGCTATTGCAACCGCCTATCATAGCCGGTATCATGACATTTTCGAGAGCCGTAAACTCAGGCAAGAGTTGATGAAATTGGAATACAAACCCTATATTGGCATTACGGAAGGCTGCAATATCATTGTCGGGCATATTATCTACACGCCGACCATCAAAAAATACAGCACCGGTGGTGGGTTTTTCAAGCGTACCTACAATTTGCAACAACGTGGTCTTTCCGGCACCGCTCGAACCCACTATCGATACAATCTCATGGTCGGGAATAACAATATCTATTCCCTTGAGAACTTCCAGATTGTCAAATTTCTTGGTTATATTTCTTATCTCTATCATTGCTGTGTCACTCTTCTTATTACATAGGAAGCCAAAAAGCAACCAAATACAGCCGGCATATACGACACCGTACCCACCGTTGTACGTTTGTTACGCTCGCCACACACTTCCTCAACTGCGTCGGCATGGGGTACTTCGGTAGAAAACACCACCGGCAACTTACCCCGTACACCCATCTTGCGCAACCGGGTGCGCACTGCACGCGCCAATCCGCAATGGAAAGTATCGGCAATATCGGCATATCGTATCTGTGAAGGGTCTATGCGTGCTCCGGCTCCCATCGACGATACCACGGCAATACCTCTACGCATACAGGTTGCCAAAAGCTCCACTTTGGGTGCTACCGTATCAATAGCATCAACTACAAAATCATACCCCTCTTGCAACAAAGCATCCACCCCCTCAACTTCCAAATAACATTTGCGAGCCGATAGGTGTAAATGAGGGTTGATATCGACGAGGCGGGCAGACAACACCTCCACCTTATCCTTTCCGATAGTAGAATGCAGAGCTACCAACTGTCGGTTGATATTGGAGGGAGCAACACTATCACTATCGATAATTGTCATACTACCCACTCCTGCACGCACCAACATCTCAGCGGCGTAAGCACCTACACCACCCACCCCCACAACCAGCACGCGACAGGCTTGCAGCAGGGCTATCTTCTCTTCACTCAATAGGAGTGATGTGCGTTGCATCCACT
Source organism: Barnesiella sp. (assembly GCA_045645425.1). Classification (GTDB taxonomy): domain Bacteria; phylum Bacteroidota; class Bacteroidia; order Bacteroidales; family Barnesiellaceae_A; genus Barnesiella_A. Next base: position 10,611 of record JAZRIS010000007.1, on the reverse strand, counting down.
CTTCCATACAGACAACGAAGGTAAGGCTTTTTTTGCAAAAATATGGTATAAAAAAACTTATTTAAAGAGTTTTATAATCATTGCGCCATCCATTGCACCACACGATGGTCTATCTCGGTCAAACTGCGATCGGGGGTAACCGGTACAACTGAGGCATAATTTTGGCTCATTACATACTCATCTGTATCAGTAGCATCCGGCTCGGCGTTATCAAAATAGCCTGTGAGCCAATAGTATGGACGACCAATAGGGTCTATACGAGAGTCATACTCAGCAGTCCAGCGACCGCGTGCCGCACGACACAACTTCATGCCTCGCAATTCGTTGGTAGGAGGAATATTGACATTGAGCCCCATATCTTGCGGCATGCCATGAGCAAGCGCACGGGTACACAACTCCTCAACAACCGCACGACACACCGAAAAATCGGCATCGGCATCAAAACTGCACAAGGAGAAACCAATAGAAGGAATACCCTGTACAATGCCCTCAAATACAGCACCCATAGTGCCCGAATATATAACACTCACGCCCGAATTGCTACCATGGTTGATACCCGAAACAATCAAATCGGGGCGGTCGGCAAAGAGGACATTCAGCGCCAACTTGATACAATCAACCGGAGTGCCGGTAGTCTTGAAAGATTTATACCCCTCACGCTCCTCTACCAAGGCCATACGCAGAGGCACATTGACCGTAATAGCAGCCGACTGTCCCGAACGAGCACCATCGGGAGCCACCACCACTACATCGCCCAAAGGCATAAGATACTCAGCCAACGACTTGATACCAAGAGCATTGATACCATCATCGTTGGTAACCAATATAAGAGGACGCTTGCCCCGTGTTATTTTTTCTGTGTACATATTTCTTTAAAAACTTTCTTACAAAAGAATAATATCTGTTCAACAAACAATTTTTATCACTTTTATTTAGAATATATTGGATACATTGTTCCTATGTATTTCAAAAAATTCTGAAAATACTTTTTTATTGCACCACTATTACCCCATTGTGTATTTATAAATACTACATTACCGTCACTTAAAGAAATCGGGTCTTTCATAGAAAAATTTCTTTCTCTATTAGGATTATTCTTCAAGAAATCAAAGGTGCGAACAACTCCATTTTCTTTAGATACCTCCGATTTTATTGTTCCATTGCTACGCTTCCATCCTAAAAATCTGAAGCAATTTTCTATCTCCTTATGATAATCTCTCTCTATCGAGTCACTTACCTTGTATGGTTGCAAAGTTTCTACTATCTCTATCCAATTACTATTCATACTTCTTCACATTTACTTAACAGATGTCATTTTGGCTCAATAGAAAGATTTCTTTCTGTCGCTCAATCTCTCTTCTTAATTCCTCTTCAGTGGGAAGAAAAGCCATATATTTTGATGCAAATAATTGTTTATTCTCTTTTAAAACCGAATAGCGGGCAATGGTCTTATCGGTTTCGGTGCACAATAAAATGCCTATTGTAGGATTGTCCGTATCTCCTTTCTTCAAATCATCATACATTCGCACATACATATCTAACTGTCCGATATCCTGATGAGTGAGTTCATGTGTTTTCAATTCTATTAAGACAAAACATTTCAATATATAGTTATAAAACACCAAATCAATATAAAAATCAGAAGTTTCTGTACGGATTAATTGTTGCTTGGCAACAAAGGAAAAACCTTTTCCCAATTCAAGGAGGAAATTTTGCATTTGACCAATTATCGCCTGCTCCAATGCATTCTCTGTATATCCCATATTATTCGGTAAACCCAAAAATTCCAAAACCGTTGGGTTTTTAATAAACATAAGTCTATCTTTTTGAAAAGCTTCGGTTTTATCACTCATCTCCTGCACAAGCAAGTCTTTCTCTTGTGAGGCAATCATCCTATGGTAGTACAGAGTAGATATATTACGATCAAGTGTGCGATAGGACCACATCTGTTCTGCAGATTCTTTCATATACCATTCTCGTGCTTGTGCATCAGTAACTCGCATCAATCGTTCAAAATGCGACCAACTCAATCGTGATATAAATTCTGCCGACAGTGCCGGCACTATTCTTTCACTAAATTCTGTCGACGCTGTCGGCAGAATTTTTAAATCTCTGAATGTCAGATAAAATTGTTTAAATTTCCATAGATTTCTCTGCGAAAAACCTTTTCCATACTCCTTTGTAAGAGCCGTGGACGCAATTTCAATAACATGCTTTCCGTACTCGGCACGAGCTTCTCCTCTTTGCTCCTGCATTACAAGTTTCTGGCCTATAAGCCAATTTTGGCACACTTGTGCATAATTGATGGATGTATAAGCATATCGTCTCGCCTGATTTACTATTTCCTTCAATTCTCCAATGAATTGCAGATTTTCAACTTCAATAGTATTATTTCCCATAACGTTTTCTTAATTTAGCAATACACCTACATCTGCTACTTCTTACATAATGCAAAGATAACGAAAGGCATGCGGATGTATATCGGAAATTCCAAAATAATTTTAAATTAACATGCTAAATTTCGCCATCAGTGAGTTTTACACTATCTTCGCATAGATTTTTGCAAGTGAGGTTATTAACAAAAAGTGCGACTTATCAACAATTTGAGCAAATTCACATAAAAAGAGGCGTGCGAGTAGGCAAATTTGTCTTTTCTTTGCATAGATAAAAAAGATGAATATGGGTAAAATCATAGCTATAGCCAACCAGAAAGGAGGCGTGGGCAAAACCACGACCTCGATGAATTTGGCAGCCTCATTAGCCTTGTTGGACAAAAAAGTGTTGTTGGTCGATGCCGACCCTCAAGCCAACGCCTCGTCGGGTCTTGGTATTGACGTGCGCTCGGTAAAGTGCTCGATATACGAGTGCTTGATAAATCATAATACAATAGAAGAAGCGGTGTGCGACAGCCCTGTGCCGGGCATGAGTGTTGTGCCGTCGCACATAAACCTTGTGGGTGCCGAGCTGGAGTTGCTCAATCTTCCTCAACGCGAGCGTCGCATGGAGGCTCTCTTTGCTCCTGTTAAGAACAACTACGACTACATTATCATTGACTGTTCTCCGTCATTGGGTCTTATCACTGTTAATGCTCTCACAGCAGCCGACTCGGTAATAATACCCGTACAGGCCGAGTATTTTGCACTCGAAGGCATCAGCAAATTGTTGAATACCATCAAGATAATAAAATCGAAGCTCAACACCCGACTTGAGATAGAGGGCTTCCTATTGACCATGTACGACTCACGCCTCAGACTTGCCAACCAAATCTATGAGGAGTTGAAAGGACACTTTGGTCGCATGGTATTCGATACTGTTATACAACGCAACATTCGCCTCAGCGAGGCTCCCAGCCACGGACTGCCGGTAGTGATGTATGACAGCGAGTCGCGCGGTAGCATCAACCACATGCAACTTGCCAAAGAATTGATAAAACGCAATAACGATAAGTAAGATATATGGCAGCACCTAACAAACGCAACGCTTTGGGTCGTGGTCTTGATGCTCTCATCAACATGGATGAGATAGAAACATCGGGAACTTCCTCGATAAACGAGATAGAATTATCTCGCATTCAACCCAATCCCGATCAACCTCGTCGCGAGTTTGACGAAGAGAGCCTCAACGAATTGGCACACTCTATTCGTGAGATAGGTATTGTACAGCCTATATCGCTGCGACAACAAGCCAACGGATTGTACCAGATTATCGCCGGTGAGCGTCGTTATCGGGCTGCTCAAAAGGCCGGACTTACAACCATTCCCGCATATATTCGCACCGTTGAGGACGAAGCGGCCATGGAAATGGCTCTTATCGAGAACATACAACGCGAGGACCTCAATGCTATTGAGATTGCTCTATCTTTCAAGAAACTTATAGAGCAATATAAACTCACCCAAGAACAACTGAGCGAGCGTGTAGGCAAGAAACGTGCTACCATTGCCAACTATTTGCGTCTTCTCAAACTTCCTGCCGAGGTGCAAATAGGACTGCGCGACAAAACTATCGACATGGGACACGCCCGCGCCCTCCTTTCGGTAGATGACACCGCCACACAGTTGGAGCTATATAAGGCCATCATTGCCGAAGGATTGTCGGTGAGAAGAGTTGAGGAGTTGGTGCGCAATATGTCGCAAGAGCCGGCACAGGAAAGCAAGAAAACCCCTCGCAACAAAGTACAACGCAAAGAGTATAACCTTTTGCGCAACCATCTATCCAACTACTTTGGTACCAAAGTGCAATTTACCTGCGACGACAAGGGCAAAGGAAAGATAAGCATCCCCTTCAAGAACGAAGAGGAGATGGAGCGAATTATAGGGCTTTTTGATAAACTCAAATAAATGACACGCCACATCAACATAGCTACCATGGTGGGTATAATGAGAATGTTCATTATACTGCAGCTATGTATGTGGACTACAAGCGTTGTGGCACAAACACAAGATAGTAGAGCGATACCGGTTGAGGAAAGTTTTCCCGCAACTCCCAGCGAGAATGCAACAGACAGCATCATAGAAGCATTTGCCACATCGCTCGACTCTATCTCTGTCACATCGATGCTGGTAGATAGTACTGCCATCACACCCGACACACTCGCACAAGAAATCAAAGTGGCAACATTCGACCCCGATGCCATGAGAGCCGTATGGTTGTCGGCATTGTGTCCGGGTCTGGGCCAGATATACAATCGCCGTTATTGGAAGCTACCCATTGTGGTGGGTGGTTTTGCCGGACTTATCTACGCTACAACATGGAATGGCCGTATGTACTCAGACTATCAACAAGCCTACCTCGATGTGATGGATACCGACCCCAACACCAAGAGTTACATGGACTTCTTCCCTCCATATTATACCGAGGATATGATAGACGAGGCTTGGCTCAAGAATGTACTCAAAACTCGCAAAGATATGTACCGCCACTATCGCGACTACTGTATTGTAGGCATGGTAGCCTTGTACTTGGTGTGTATTCTCGACGCATATGTCGATGCCGAGTTGTATCACTTTGACATTTCGGAAGAACTTGCCATGAAGGTCAAGCCTGCCCTTATACCCACATCACTCACACAACAACCGGCGTTAGGACTGCAATGCGCCATAACTTTTTGACTCCTATGACAAAGCATTTATCTACACTCATACTCGCACTCATTTATTCTCTCGCCTTGATAGGCCATGCACAAGAGAGCGAACAGGTGTTGGCATGTGATACGATTACCGACATCAACTTCAAGTTACCCGAAGAGTATGTTGCACACCTCGAACAACATCTCGAAGATTGGTATCTACTCAACTATACGGCATACACCCCTCAAAAGGGGCACACCAAGACCCATAGTGCCAACTTTCCCGACTCGGTATATCGCCAACGCCTCAGCCGTATGGAAACCATCATAGAAATGCCATACAACCAAGTCGTGCGCAACTGCATCGACCGCTATATGCGCAACCACAACAATTCGTTGGGTGCTATGTTGGGGCGCAGCATCTTGTATATGCCCATTTTTGAGCAAGCACTCGAAGAGGCGGGACTTCCTCTGGAGTTGAAGTATCTGTCGGTTGTAGAGTCGGCCTTACGCCCTACCGCTACATCGCGCGTGGGAGCAGCGGGCTTGTGGCAATTTATGACCGCCACAGGTCGCATGTACAACCTACATATAAGTACGCTCGTAGATGAACGTCGCGACCCCTACAAGTCGTCGGTTGCTGCAGCACAGTACCTCAAAGACCTGTACGAAATGTTTGGCGATTGGCATCTGGCCTTGGCAGCCTACAACTGCGGACCCGGTCGCATATCAAGAGCCATCAACTCTACCGGCAAAAAGAATTTTTGGGACATATACTATACACTGCCGTCAGAAACACGCATGTATGTACCCCTCTTTATTGCCGCCAACTATGCCATGACCTACTACAAGGAGCACAATATAGAGCCTATACTACCCATCAAGCCTCTTACAACCGACACGGTAATGGTACAACACAAACTCTACTTTGAGCACATTGCTACTGTCATGAATATTCCCATGGAGGCTCTCAAAGAACTCAACCCCCAATATCGTTGCGACATAATACCGGGTAGCCCCGACAAGCCCTATTCGCTCACATTGCCGTCACAACAAGCCTTTGTTTACACGCTCATGCAAGACTCTATACTCAGTTTTGCCAAGAAAGACCTTGAAGCCAAGGGTATCTCGGAAGACGAAATTTCTACCGAGCCTACACCTATATACCACAAAGTGCGCAGTGGCGAAACACTATCGACTATTGCTCGTAAGTATAGCACAACGGTCAAAAACATCAAACGCTGGAGCAACATAAAGAGTGATAAACTACGCATCGGACAACGACTTATCGTTGGCTGGGAAAATGGTGTTCCTTCGCTCAAATCGAGCAACAAAAAATCCGCTGCCAACGCATCATCCAAGGCTTCATACCACAAGGTGCGCAAAGGAGAAACACTATCGACCATTGCCCGTAAATATGGTACAACGGTAAAAAAACTCAAGAATGCCAACAATATAAAGGGTGACAATATACAAGTAGGACAAAAATTGGCTATCCCTCAATAAACTCACCCAAAACATATCGACTCTATCATGAAAAAAACGCTATTTACACTGTGTTTTTATATTATTCTCTCTATTCTTAACACACCACTATCGGCCAAAGAGGTTTCGATAGAAGAGGCTCAAAAGGTTGCCAATTTCTTTATATCACTCGACGACCAATGGCACGGCTCAACAGATGCCGATGTGCGCCTTGTTGAGCACAATGGCACTCCCGCCTATTATGTTATAGAGTATAACAACGGCGGATGGATAATAGTGTCGGCGCAATCATCCTCCAATCCCATCATCGGTTATAGCACCGAAGGCAAGTATGCCGCCCCGGAGCCAATGGAACTTTTGCTCGACATCAACGCAAAGATTATCACAGCACGTGCCACAGCCGGCGAATTAGAGCATAAAGCATGGAAACGACTCAAACAACGCAAGGTGGCAGACGACATAAACACAACTCCCGATATTGCTACCCTCATTAAAATCAATCTCAACCAATCGGCTCCATTCAACAACCATTGCCCCGAAATAAAGGGTGTAAAACCGCTTGTTGGATGTGTTGCCGTGGGTATGACACAAGCTATCATGGTGCAACGCTATCCCAAGGCTCCCACCGGACAATATTCATATCACGATAAAAACAGAGGTACCATAAGTATCAATTACGACAAGGAAAAGCCCTATGATTGGGATGGTATGTACAATGGTAACACCGACGAAATAGCACGATTGGCATACCATTGTGGCGTTTCGGTAGAAATGGATTATGGAATAAACGCTTCAGGTACGGTAACCGAATATGTAGCAACGGCACTGACTCGAAACTTTGGATATGACAAGAATACTATTCGCTATATCACAAAGAAAAATAACAGAAAAGAGTGGCTGAACTTAATACTCGGAGAGCTCTCAGAAGGTCGCGCTGTGGTGTATCGTGGCGAAAGCGGTGCAGCCGGTCACTGCTGGAACGTGGATGGTTGGAAACAATCGACCCAAATGATTCACTGTAATTGGGGTTGGGGTGGTATAGGTAATGGCTACTTTAGCATCAACAATATGACCGACTCCTATCAAGGAATGGGATTTCTATATAGCCATGCTGCCATTATAGGAATTGGTGCACCCACGACAGCACCCTATGATATATTGTTGAGCAACACACAAATAGCACTCGGAATAGAGCCCGGCACAGCGTTGGCCGACGTAGAAGTATTGTGCGGCGACAAAGATGCAAAATACAAATATGAACTCTACTGCTCAAAAGGTATTGGCGAAACAAACACCCCCTCACCCTACAAGATAGAAAACGGCAAACTTGTTTCAACACGCCCCATAGCCAATGATAACAGCTTCAAACATCTCTATATCAAGGTAACCAACACCAACAATGACATGATGTATGAGAAGGCATTCAAGCTATACGTCACATCGGCCAATGCCAAAGACCTCGAAGGCACATACACCGCCAAGGCTCAAGAGGGTATTGAAACAACAACCAACAGCGAATGGCAAGTAAATATTACTATTGACGAGAACGACAGCAACAAAGTATGGTTTCAACCCATATGCCTCTTTATAGGTCTTAAAGCACAACATGTAAAACCCATCTATGCAATATACGATGCCGTAAACAAAGAATTGACAATGCCTTTGGGTCAGTTATTGTTTAAGCAAAGCGGATATAAAATAGTAAATGCCATATCGAATGATAGTGTCGGCACCGTCACATCGGGAGAGATTGTCTTGAAAGCAAATATAAACGATACAGAGAAAACTATTTCTTTTGCATCCGATTACTACTTTGGTGTGTGCGATGCCAACAACAAGTACAAATGGCATAAAACATTGAGAGAGATAAACTTTGTACAAGAACAGATTGCACCTTTAGACATCCAATTAAGCAATACACAATACACAGCAGGTACAGAGGCCGGCATTGCATTGGCCGATGTTATTATCACGGGTAACAATCCCGACGATGTAATAACCTTTGAGATATTGGGTGCTCAAGACGATAATTGCAACTATACAGCCTCGCCCTACGAAATTGTAGATGGCACGCTTGTGTCACGCACCCCTATAAAGAACAACAACGAGTATAAACACCTGTATATCAAGGCTCATAACACAACAACAGGCAAATGGGTTGAAAAATATTTTTATATCGACATCATCGACCTGAATGCCAATATGATAGCCGGTCAATTCAACGCATTCTCACGAGATGCCTACGACGACACACCCATGGAGTGGAAAGTAAATATCACAGCTGATGAAAACGACCCTAACAAGGTGTGGATACATCCTTTATACCTGTTTAACGGAGTCGATGCCAATGATATTCTACCTGTTTATGCAACATTAGATGCAACCAGCTACACGCTCAACATGCCTTTGGGACAAGTTATATATGAGGATAACAATCAAAAACGCTACCAAATATATATCACAGCCAATGGCCTCAGGGCAAACACAGTTGGTAACATCGCCATGTTTGTCAATAAAGATGAAGAGGGCGTAGATATCTCCTTTGCATACAACTACTATATGGATATAATAGAAGTCGATACAGAGGAGGGTCGCAATTATCCTATTTTTGAAGTTGTATTTACAAACCGTGATGAGATAGTCATCGACAGCGTCTATTACAAGATAAACGAAACAGATAAAACAGCCGAAACAACCTATCGAGGCAGCAACCACACTCAATATAGAGGTGAGTACGATGGCGATGTAGTAATACCGGCAACTATTACCTACAAGAATACAGATTACACTGTAAACGCAATAGGCAAACAAACATTCTACAACTGTGCAGAACTCACATCTGTTACTATTCCACAAACAGTTGCCACAATAGGCGATGAAGCATTTGCATGGTGTAGCAACTTGTCACAAATAACTACATTGGCAACTATACCGCCTACTATCGACATAGAAACATTTAAAGATGTAGATAGGTCTATTCCTGTAAAAGTTCCTAACGGATGTGTCGAAGCCTACCAAAATGCTCCTTATTGGAGTGAATTTACCAACATCATAGATGATAATACAGGCATAGACACTATTATCAACAATAGCATTAAGGTAACAATCATAGATGGTAGCATAACTATCAAGGGCTACAATGACAATGTTACTGTTAAAATCTACTCCTTGTGTGGAATGTTGCTACACCACACCACTGTGGAGAAAGCCAACCAGATAGAATTGTCACAAGGCATATATCTTGTACAAGTAGACGGCACAACACACAAGGTTGTGATATAAGCCTACACAAACACAACGCCATAGAAAAGCCCGAGAAGCGCTATAAACGACGCTCCTCGGGCTTTTTGTGTCGGGGGGCATAAAGACTTGAGCGGGATAAAAAACGCTTGTAAACAAAAAGTATTCATTGTTGCACCTTGCGCTGATACGACCCGTGCATCGCACCCTTATATATGTATCTTCTGTCCTTATGTCTATAATAATCCTCAAGCGGGGTCTTTTTTTCTGCCCCTGCGAGCGTTAGCGAGATAGGGGAAGTCCGCGCAGCGGGAAGGGGTTTATTGACATCCCTACGTACGGTGCTATCCACCAACCCCCTCGGCTTACAGCCACTCCCCCTATATTTTCCATACGGAAAACACAGAGGGAGAAAATGCTACCCTTTGCGTGTGTTGTTATTAAGACATAAGGACATAAGGAACATGTTCTTTTGCGTGTGTATTTCTTTTGTATCTTTTGTCCTTCTGTCTACAATAATCCTTTGGCGGGGGTATCCTTTTTTCTCTACCGCCTCGTGGTTTTATCACGAGTTCATTGCGCGGGCTATCGTGATAAAAACGAAAACGGGCGAGCCACAAAAGACTCGCCCGCATATATACATATTATATATATGTATTATTCTTGAAATTTGGCTTTGATAAACTCGCGGTTGAGACGAGCGATGTTGGAGAGCGAAACACTCTTGGGACACTCGGCGGCACAAGCACCTGTGTTGGTACAGTTACCAAATCCGAGTTCGTCCATCTTTGCCACCATAGCACGCGCACGACGAGCAGCCT
>JAZRIS010000006.1:0-107300 GCA_045645425.1 Barnesiella sp. | reverse complement strand
CTCATACGACACCAGTTCGAAAGCCCTTGCAACTTCTTTTGCATAAACTCCAGCTAACTCTGCCCTTTGTTCGATAGACAAATGTGCCCAACTCATCAAAACGCCAAGGTTGAAAATCTCTTTTACCGCCTCAGTACATCTGTCAAGCCCGAAGTCTCGTGTTTCAATAAACCTTATTCCTAACGACTCGAATATCGCCATTGCTGTAACATCATCTGCAATTATATCGCTGATGTCATCCAAAACTCTGTTTCGAAGGTCTTCTATAACATTTTTTGAATAAGGAGTATTATAAGATGACTTGCAACCGTCAATAACTCTTTTCAGGTCAGGCCTTTCAGATAATGAATGCATACCATATTGTGCGACTGAAGAATGGTTTATATTCGTCAATGACGATTGTGGGATATTATGTTGATTAACATCCTTCACGCTCTCTTGCCGTTGATGACTATGGATACGCATTCCACACTTTTCACAAAACAATTCACCTACAAGCACATCACCACCACATATAGGACAACAGGTAAGTGAATTTGATTTATGGGGACTATTATTATTACTAATCATAATATTACTTGGTATGGATTATTTTTGTGATTTTACCATTGTTGTCTGTATCAACAATATAATACATTTCCAATCTTCTATACGATTGCTGTGGAGACCACGCATATAAGAACTGATAACCAATTGCGCTATTGTCTTGCGACAATCGCATAATTTGTTGAAGGTTATCTTTCCCCAGACCTAATCGTTGATAGACTTCCGCTTCTACTTTGTGTTTGATTATTGATAAATTATTATCTACCAAACCTCGCACATAAGCATGGATGTCTTCCGCTTTATGCGCTCCTCCTGAAACTACTTCTATTGTTTTAGGTCGATATGATGTCTGTGCGTTTTTAGTTATTGGATGACCTAATAATCTTGGTTCATAGTTTGCACTTAATTTAGGTTGCATAGAGATTATTGGGCAACCAAACAGGTTGAACTCCAATATTGTAAACATTGCACATTCATCACCATCTTCACTGTGGCAAGTCTTATAATAATCTTGTTTTGCTTTAATTAGAGCCAAACCTGCGGGAATACCTTTGTGGAGATAGATATTGTAAAGCTTCATCATCAACTCGGAGTTGCCTTCCATATCGTAGCCACCCAAAGCAATTTCTCCAGAACCACAATACAACATAGTACCATAAGCCAAAGCCGTCAGCATCATTGACTCATCCATTTTGTAGTTTATATAACGGCCTCCAAAGCATGCCACAGTATTAAATATATAAGGAGTTGTCTCTTCTAACATAGAAGGTTGTGTCGCTATAGTATATTGCGAGTGCGAAGTATCTTCTCCAATAAAGAATGGCACTTCTTTATCGTCATCGCCATGAAGATTACATACAAGGAAATCAATCTTTTTTAATTCGTGTACATAACCATCATACATTTCTCTATACGATGTATCCAAATCGGGACTAACAATCATCCTGTTATTTAATGGAACATAGTCTTCGGAGAGGGATACAGTAGGAATATCTCTCATCATTTCATTGGATGCTCGCAACCAACTTTGAGTAGTTGTCATTGCTGCACCGCGAATTGAAATACCATTTGCTGCAAGTTCAACACATTCATTAAGATATGCAGTAAAACCATCTATGCTCCAATCCCTTGTTAATGGTAATCTACCAACTGCAAATCTTGGCTTTTTGGACACAAAATCCTCTAATCTTACATTTGGAGAATCGAAGCAATATGCCATATCAGAATATAGATACTCACGACCTACACAATCTAAGGGATTGCGAATTATAGGCATAGGCACCACATCATCACCCCCAAGAATAAATAGGGGGCAATAACTTCTATTCTGCAAACCAAGGCCAATATAGTAATCTTCGAGAACTTGTATATAAGCACCCCAGTTTGTTCTATCATGGTCGGCGTAAATTTCGTCTGAAATATCTACTACCTGCCAATCTATATATGAAGTGCACGATGACACATACGATGCTATAACTTCTTTTACCTTTTTTTGATTAGAAGATAAAATAGAAGCTAAATGTAGTGTATCTGTGAGTATCAAACCTGTCAGCATATTATTTTTATTTTAAATCCTTACCACAAATTGGGCAACAAGAAATCTCATTATCGTCAATTTTTTGTCCGCAAATAGGACAAGTGATAGCACCTACATGAACATTTACAGAGGTTCCTCCTACTATATTAGGCATATTCTCAGACACTTTAACACGTGTAGTGGCATTCAAAGACTGCTTTTGTGTTTCATCAAGTCTTGCCTCTGCATGATGCTTCTCTTCTTTATATTCATTTTTCAATGATTCGACATCTTGAATCTTTCCTCCAGCGACATTTTGTATCGCCCCCAGCATTGAATTAATAACACCCTGCTGACCAAATGTTTGTGAGGCGGACATCTGTGCGATAGTAGCCAACACAGACTTCATCATATCCATCTGTTGATTTGCATTTGCAGACTGTACATCACGCATATTAATATTATTGGCCTCAGCCATTTGTAGCATTTGCTGATATAATTTCTCTCGCTCTTGAGCGTTAGCCTTTGTTATCTCCACCTCATTAAGATGTGAGAATGATTCGGCGAACTTTGCTTGCGCTGCAGCATCCATTTGTGCAATGTTTCTACCTAATAATTGATCGGCAGACATTTTGCTTTCAGCCTCAATTTTTGCTTTCTCTGTTTCGGCCTTTATTTTTTCTTTTTCAAGATCATAAGAATGCTCCTCTCTCAATTTGGTTACTTCTAATTCAGTCTCTGCACGTTTTTTCTCTAATTCCAATTCGGCTTCTGCACGCTTCTTCTCTAAATCACGACGAGTTTCACGATCTGCAACATTTTGCTCTATATCATGTATTTGTTGTAAACTTTTAAGAGCGTCATCCTTCTCCCGAACTTGACGCTTATACTCATCTTCCTTGATTTTTTCAGATACATCATGAGACTTTAATATCTCTTCTCGTTCAAAGTCATTTTGCTGTTGTTTCCCTCTAAGCGTTTCAGCATTTGCATCATTTTGAAGACGGTGTTTTTCAACTTCATCAACCAATTGTTGTCTTTCAAGGACATATTTACGTCCATAAATAATTGCATCCAAATCCCAACCTTCAGCTTCACGTCCCTTCTGCTTACGAGTTGTCTCCCATTCTGCATCACTTATCTCCTCGTCAGCTTTTATTTGGGCAACGCGCTCCATCTTGTCAATCTCCATTTTCAGTAACACTGTAGCGGTAAGCGAACGTGCGCGAAGTTGTTCAGAAACCTGATCACGGTCAAAGCGACGATTTTCCAAGTCATTACTAAATATATCAAACTCTTCTTGTGAGATAAGACTGTTGCGCTGTATTTCAAGCATAGCCTTATCTAAGTCTGCTTTATTGGAAGCATCACGGATAACCTTTTGGTTCATTAGCAAACTAACAAACTGCTCCATTTCATCAGTATGCAGCAGATTATCCTTATTAACTTCATCAAGTCGCACGCGCAGTTCTTGCTCCGAACGAGCCTCGCGAATCTTTTGGTCGTTTTCTTCAGATGCTATTCTATTACGGAATTCGTTGGTACGTTGCAAGAAGTCATATTCTCGTTCAGAGCAGTATAGTTGCTCTTCTACCTGCCTAAAACGAGCCAACTGTTCATTAGTTGTTGCTATATCAAGCACATCAACAACGATAATACCATGCAATAAATTCGGTAGATTTTGTTTTAGATGATCTCTAATCGTATTGAACGTAATCTCATCCAACCCTCGTTCTGAAACTTCGACCTCACGCAAGCGAAATTTCAAGATACTATATACTGAACTATCAACACTTTTAACGACATCAGCAATAGTAACAGATTTACGACCGGCTAAATAATTGGCAATAAAATCCTTAAAATCACCAATTTTCATTTGCATACTTACGCCCACCTGCAAATCAAGATGTCGTGATTGTATGATATATGGCTGATAACCCTCTGGTGAATCAGATAGATATTGCTTACCAAAGATAGCTGGGAATATACGATCGGATTTTAAATAAACATCAATCATGGTGTCTTTTTTCAAGCGCCCCATAATTTGCTGTACTCGACGACGGCGTTCTTCTCGTTGAGAGGTACTCTCTTCACGCTTATGTCCAGTGAAGAATCGATATATGCCATCTGCAAGACGAGAGAAGAACCCTTGACGCTCATGTTTGCGACGTTCGGCCTCAAGTTCTGCAGCAGCAGCATGCTTATTGTCAAAAATATACATTCCACTACCCAACTGAGCAACTTCTTGACCATCAATATATATAATAGCACTAGTGCCTTCTTCAATAACTAAACCTTCAAGATGCTCTGATATATAACACCACTCATCGGGAGCAATATGTCGAGCCAATTCTCCCGGCTGAAGTTTCCATATTGCCTTATTACGAACAACTGCGGCAGCATCTGTGGTATAATCGGAGTTTACTGCTTCGACAAATGTATTATTTGATTGGCGACGTGAACTTTGCTGATTAGAATCAATTATATTTGCTTCAACCTCTGTACTATCCGTTGTCGGATTCTCATGACGCGCACGATTGGCCTCTGAAATTGCTCTGCGTATTGTTGCCAAATCATTTCCTTCTCTATTCCAACGCTCTAAAAATACACGATTATCATTGGGATTACGATTTGCCCAACTAGCATAAGCAAATGGATCGGCCATAGCCCTCTCATAAGTCCATCGAGAAAACGCTCGATTTATGAAACCTTTTTCTTGAGAGTGATGTTCGTTATACTCTTCAACTTGTTTTGTTTCATTTGGCTCTTTCAATGAGCGTTTGCACTTCGGGCAGAAATTGAAATTTGGCTGAATTTTGTCGTAGCCACAGTAAGGACATTTCATAACTTTATGTATTTACTTTTGTATTCTATAATTTACGAGTTCCACGAAAGAACTATACAACGATTGCAAACATACTGAAAAATGTTCAAAAGATAGCAAAAATTGACAATTATTTTTTCCTCTCAATAGTATTATATGATATAACAAAATAAATTTATACTCAACGGATTATGACAATCCAATCATTTTATCAATAGAAACAATGAAAAACTTTTCTGCTTGTAATTATTTATAAATAATCAGAACATGATTAAAAATGTTATAATAAAATCTGTTGTTTGTTTTGCATTATATTTTTAATCAAGGTCATACATAACGATTATAGTTCTTTCGTGGAACTACTCATATAATGTCTTGATTCGTTCTTGATAGGCAACTCCTATCACCGAGTTTCACAATATCTCACAATATCATTAGGTAAATTTGCGTAGTCTGTTTTGAGGTATGTCCTACGCTTGCGCTATTCCCACTACGCACAGGTTTTATGGGCTGAATAATCATATACAACACCTATTTCCCTTTCAGCAGAATGTAGATATTGCAATTTGTAGTGCAAAAAAATGCCTCGCAAAAGTCGCAGTTGCGCATATTATTACTAACTTTGATAAGTTATACACTGCCTTGGGATAAAAAGGAAACTCATACATTTTACTACCATCTTCTTATAACAAAAACACCACATTATGCTACGCTTTGAATTGTCTGTTATAGATTGGACGGCCATAGGTTCTATTGCAACGACGTTGGCTTTTGTAGTTGCATTTATTGGCATCAGTGTTTCGGTTTGGCTCGAAAGGAAGAACCGCAATTTTCAGCTTCTTCTTCAAAGGAAAGAAAAGGAGCAGCGAATTTTAGATGAGTTTATAGCAAGGGTGCTCGACATTTTCGGTGCTATCAGTGCGCTTGACGTACTGAATTTTTCGGGAAAATTGATTTGTAATTCGTTTGATGAGAAAGACCGAAAGGCTATTGAGCAACATGCTATCAATGATGAGTTGAATAGTATAAAATTGAATATTCTGATTACGCAATCGGAAAGAATGGAGGGTAGCAAGGCTTTAATTGACAAATTGGAGGAGGTGCGTGCCATATATGGCCATTGGGCGCGAAATATCAACGTCTTGAGTATGTATTTGAATGATTATGACAAAGCTACCGAACGTGCAATGGTAGATATGGCAATGAAAAGCATGATGGATGTGTGCATGGATTTTTCTAACGAATATCGTGCCTATATTCAAGACGTCAATAAACGTCAGCCGGGCATTAGGGAGCTTTGTTGCGAGATTGTGGAATGTTATGAAACCGTAACCTCTCTAAAACTTCAAAAATCGAGAAAAGAGTTTAAAGAACGCCTGTATGAGTATGTAAAGGCAGAACAGGCTCGAATAAATAAGTGTGATATGTAGGGTCTTGGTCTATCTGCGACAAACTGCAACAGATAGGCATCTATTACGGCAATAAACATGCCTCTCACAAAGCGTGCAAGAGAGTATTTATCACATTCTATGTGCTACAATGACGCAACCGACCTTTGCACTAATGTGCCGAGGGGTGGTGTGGCGATCTAATGAACGATTTTGAGACCTACTACTGATGCTATGAGCGTGAAAATAAAAAATATTCTCCAGAAAGATACCGGCTCTCGGAATATGAATATTCCTATGAGTACTGTTCCTACTGCTCCTATTCCTGTCCATATAGGATAGGCTGTACCGAGGGGGATTGTTTTGGTGGCTTTGGTGAGTAGTACCATGCTCAATGTGCACAATAGTACAAATGCGGCATACCACATGGCGGCTTTTCCTCCGGTTGCGAGGTTGCCTTTGCCGAGGCAATATGCAAAGCCTGTTTCACAAAGGCCTGCAATAATCAACATAACCCAATTCATTGCTATAAACTATCCTTTATGAGGGCTGCAGAAATTTCCGGCGTCTCCTTCTTGGGGATGGACAAAGATAGTAAGAAAGGGGCATAGAATAGTCATGTTTTTTCAAGATTTTGGCAACATGGGGCTGATGTGTAGTATAGAGTGGAACTATTGTGACAGAGGCACGATAGTAATGTGTCGCTGGTTGGCGGAGTGTAATATATAAGAAAAGCAACCCTGTGCATGTCATCTTGGTGACATTGCACAGGGTTAGATGTATGGGGCATGAATGTAGAGTGTTGTAAGGAGCTATGGGCGATTGTACAGCGTGGCTCCTTTGTTGCGCCTCTGCATCATTTGTTGCTACTTTATTTATTGAGGCCTCTGCTCTTCTCGTAATAGCGTATATATGCTTCGTTGAGCAGGCGATTGCCACCTGTTGTGGGATAGTTGCCCGAGAAGTACCAATCGCCGGGATTGTTGGGTATGGCTTGGTGCATGCCTTCGAGCGATTGATATACTATCTCTACGGGACACTCTATATCGTCCGATAGCATTTCTGATATTTTGCGCGATATGTCTTCCATCGAGAAGGGCTCGTATATGGCCTTGACATAGTTTTTGATTTGCTCTTTGGGAAGGTTGCGCTGTGCTATTGCTTGTGCATATACCTCATCGAGGATGCTCTCACGACCGCTATCTTTGAGCAGCTCGACGGTAGCTCTGAAGGCAATAAACTCGTCCATGTTGGACATATCTATACCATAGAAGTCGGGGTACTTGACTTGAGGCGATGATGACACGATAACGATTTTGCGAGGATGCAATCGGCTCAATATCTTGAGGATGCTTTGTTTGAGAGTCGTACCGCGCACGATGCTGTCGTCTATGACAACGAGATTATCGACATAGGGTGTGATAGTGCCATAAGTAATGTCATAAACGTGTGCTGCGAGGTCGTTGCGTGTGTTGGTCTCGGATATAAAGGTGCGCAATTTGATGTCTTTTATGGCAACTTTCTCGGTGCGTACATGGCGCGAGAGGATGCGATACAACTCCTCTTCCGAGAGTTTGTTGCGACCGTCGGTTATCTGCTTTATCTTTTGCGAGATGAGATATTCGGTCATACCTTGCACCATACCATAGTATGCTACCTCCGATGTGTTGGGGATAAATGAGAATACGGTGTGGTCGATGTCATAATCGACGCTTTTGAGTATCGACTCGGTAAGTTGCTTACCAAGCATCTTGCGCTCGTTGTATATATCGCAATCGCTACCACGAGAGAAGTATATGCGCTCAAATGAGCAGGCTTGATTGTCTTGCGGCTCTAATATTTGTTCTATGTTTACCTCACCGTTTTTCTTGATGATGATGCTTTGGCCGGGGCTCAACTCATATACGTCATCGGCCGAAATATTCATGGCTGTCTGTATCACGGGACGTTCCGATGCAACAACAACAATCTCGTCGTTGCGATAATAGAATGCCGGGCGTATGCCTTTGGGGTCGCGCAGAGCAAACATATCGCCACTGCCTATTTGTCCGCACATAACATATCCGCCATCCCAGATGGGAGCTTCACGGCGCAACATTCCGGCAATGTCGAGGTTGTCCTCGATAAGGTCGTTGAGCAGTCCGGTGTGTCCTTCTTGGCGATATTTGTTACTGAGGCGATAGTTTTCGGCATCGAGGGCCGAGCCAAGTTGTTCGAGAATGACAAACGTATCGGCATAGTAACGGGGGTGCTGACCTTGTGCTACCACATAGTCAAATATCTCATCGACATTGGTCATGGTGAAGTTTCCGCACAAGAGCATGTTTTGCGAACGCCAGTTGCTACGACGCATAAAGGGATGTACATACGACAGACCTTTCTTGTCGGTGGTACTGTAACGAAGATGTCCCATATATACCTCTCCAACAAAGGGCAGGTGTTCTTCTATCCATTGAGCATCCTTGTCTTCATAAGGCACTTGCATGATAGACTTCTGTACACTTGCAAAAATCTCTTGGATGGCACCTGTACCCAAGGCACGCTCGCGATAGATAAACTCCTCGGCAGGCTTGGCATGAAGTTTGACACACGACAATCCGGCACCTTCTTGTCCACGATTGTGTTGCTTCTCCATGAGAAGCATCAATTTGTTAAGACCATACAAATAGGTACCATATTTCTCTTTGTAATACGACAGTGGCTTCAGGAGTCTTACCAATGCAACGCCACATTCGTGTTTGAGAGGCTCTAACATCTTTTTATGTAATTTGCTATGTTGTGAATAGTGATGTGCAAAAATAATATTTTTATTTTTTTATTGAGTGCATATCGAGGCAATTTTTTGGCATAATATGCAACGATGCCGATAACTATCTATTAATTAGAATTATTACCGGCAACGATGTAATGTTATTTTAAAAAGAGTAGCTCGCGATATTTGGGCAATGGCCACATTTCGTTGTCAATCATCAACTCAAGTTTATCTACATGATAGCGTATCTCTTCCATATATGGCTCTACCATCTGGTGGTAGGCAATGGCCTTCTCGCGCTCACTCTCAATGCGATTGGCCACCTTGCGAGCTTCTACCATGGCATTGGCTTGTTCTTTGATGGCGTGCATGTGTAGTGCTATCTTTTCTATCTCTTCCATATCCTTGGCGGCAATAGCTTCAACTTTGTCGGCGGGGAAGAGATTTTTTATCTTAAAGACATTGTCGATAAGTATCGACTGGTATCGAGTAGCAACAGGGATAATGTGGTTCATCACCAAATCTCCGAGCACACGGGCCTCAATTTGTATTTTCTTGGTGTACAACTCCCATTTTACTTCATTGCGGGCCAATAGTTCAGAGTGTGTCATCACACCTGTTTTTCTAAACATCTCTACGGTCTGCGGAGTCAAGTAATTGTCGTACATAAGAGGAGCCGAGTTTTCACAATCGAGGCCTCGACGTGCAGCCTCTTCCTTCCACTCATCGCTATATCCGTTGCCGTCGAAGTGAATGGGCTGGCTCTCGATAAGCAACTTCTGAACTTCGGCAAAAATTGCTTCCTCCTTGCTCATGCCTTGCGCAATGCGCATATCTACGTTTTCCTTAAATTCAATCAACTGACATGCCACGGCGGCATTGATGGCAATCATCGCCGAGGCACTATTGGCCGATGAGCCAAGAGCACGGAACTCAAAACGGTTTCCTGTAAAGGCAAAAGGCGATGTGCGGTTGCGGTCGGTATTATCGAGCAAAAGTTCGGGTACTTGGAAAACATGCAAGTCCAGCTCACTCTTCGAGGCGAGATTGAGCACCTCCTTGGAGGGCGATTGAATAATTTTCTTTACCAACTCCCCAATTTGTCGGCCAAGGAATATAGATATGATGGCAGGAGGAGCTTCATTGGCACCCAAACGATGTTGGTTGGTTGCCGAAATAATAGAGGCCTTGAGCAAGGCATTGTGCTTGTGCACGGCGGCCATGACGTTGGCAACAAAAGTAACAAACTGCAAGTTGGCCAACGGAGTCTTGCCGGGAGCAAACAGTTGTACGCCTGTATCGGTGCCCAGCGACCAATTATTGTGTTTTCCCGAGCCATTGACACCTTTAAAGGGTTTCTCGTGCAAGAGGACACGGAATTTGTGACGGCGAGCCACATTGTCCATGATAGTCATCAACTGCAAGTTGTGGTCATTGGCCAAGTTTACTTCCTCGTAGATGGGCGCCACCTCATATTGATTGGGAGCTACCTCATTGTGACGAGTCTTGCAAGGGATACCCAACTTGTGACACTCTATCTCAAAGTCGCGCATGAAGGCTTCGACACGCAAGGGTATCGAGCCGAAATAGTGGTCTTCGAGCTGTTGATTTTTGGCACTTTCGTGTCCCATAAGAGTGCGTCCTGTGAGCATCAAGTCAGCTCGACAGTTATATAGAGCCTCATCTACCAAGAAATATTCTTGTTCCCATCCGAGGTAGGCAGTAACACGCTTTACATTCTCATCGAAATATTGACACACAGCGGTAGCGGCCTTGTTTACACTGTTGAGAGCTTTGAGCAAGGGAGTCTTATAATCGAGAGATTCGCCCGTATAAGAAATGAAGATGGTGGGGATACACAAGGTCTTGTTGAGAATAAATGCAGGAGAAGAAATATCCCAAGCCGAGTAGCCACGCGCCTCAAATGTGCTGCGAATACCGCCACTTGGGAAACTCGACGCATCGGGCTCCTGCTGTATGAGCAACTTACCGCTAAACTCCTCAACAACGCCACCTTTTCCGTCATATTCTATAAATCCGTCGTGCTTCTCGGCAGTACCATCGGTGAGAGGTTGAAACCAGTGAGTATAATGTGTAACGCCTTTTTCAATCGCCCATTGCTTCATTCCGGTTGCAACACTGTCGGCAACCTCACGACTCAATGCTTTCTGATTATCTATCGCATCTACCAATGCTTCATAGGTTTTCTTGGGCAGATAGCGAAACATTTTTTCTCTATTGAATACATACTCGCCATAATAATCAGAAGGGCGACCATCGGGCACTTGTACCTCTACCGGCACACGTCCCAATGTTTCCTCTACAGCTTTAAATCGCAACATAGATAACTGTTTAATATTTTGTTTCAGGAAGTTAAATTAAAAATACTCATCAAACAGGCACAAAAAACGCCTGATGAGAAATACAATCTTATTTACGATTGCAAATTTACATTATTTTTCAGCATTTCTCAAACAAGCCCAAAACAATTTTATTATTCGATATTTTCTTTGTATTTTTGTCGTAATAATAACCTACAATAATAACCAATACGATTATGCTTTGTGCAATAGAATGGAACCCCTCTCCTATCTTGTTTTCCATAGGAGATTTCTCAATTCGATACTATTCGATGTGGTGGTTGCTGGGACTCGCCGCGGCATATTTTATTCTGCAACGACTATATAAGCAACAAAACCTCAGCGACCAACAATTCGATCGTCTTATCATCTATGCCTTTATAGGCATATTTGTAGGAGCACGATTGGGACACTTTCTCTTTTACGACCCCATATACTTCATTACCCGACCACTTGAGATAATTCTTCCGATAGCCCAAGATGCCGCAGGAAAATATCACATAGTGGGTTATGCCGGATTGGCAAGTCATGGAGGCACATTGGGCTTGATGCTGGCACTGTGGCTATATGCCCGCAACACGGGTGTAAACCTGTGGCAAACACTCGACAATATTGCCGTTGCAACACCCATAACAGCCTGTTGCATACGCATGGGCAACTTCTGGAACTCCGAGATTATAGGCAATCCTACGGGTAGCGATTGGGGTATCATTTTTACTCAAGTTGATAATATAGCACGCCATCCCTCACAATTATACGAAGCGATAGCCTATATTGTCATATTTGTCATAGGCATAGCTCTCTATGTTGGCTTGCACAAGAAACTGCATCGCGGATTTTTCTTTGGCTACTGCCTCACAACCATCTTTGTAGCACGATTTTTCATAGAGTTCTCCAAGGTGAACAATGGTATCTTTGAGGGTTTTGCACTCAATACCGGTCACTACTTGAGCCTACCGTTTATCGCATTGGGACTCTATTGTATGCTCAATAAAAAGATTGACAATCTCACTCTTGGCAGTATAAAGAAATAGACACACTACCCACTCTTATGATGAAACGTATCGTAATGTCGGCCACACTACTCGTAACAGCCTTGAGTGCCCTGAGCCATACCCTCCCCGATAATAGTTGGGGCATCATATCGCTTTGTTGCGCCCACCTTCGTGCCGAGGCTCGTCATGGCTCGGAAATGGTAACCCAAGCCATCATGGGCACACCTGTAAAGATAATAGAGCGTGGCGAAGAGTGGTATCGCATCAACACGCCCGACGGCTATGAGGCATGGGTACACGAGCAGTCGCTTGCCTTGAAAAGCGATGAAGAGATGCAACAATGGCGTACATCTTCACGCTACATATACACCCAAGTACAAGGATATGCCTATGAAAAAATACATCGCAATGCCCTATCGACACCTATGAGCGACATGGTATTGGGTTGTATTGTAGAGAGTACCGGAAAGAAAAGACAAGGATATATAGAGATAAAAACCCCCGATGGTCGCACAGGCTATGTGCATCCCAACGAAGTTGCCGAACTACATAAATGGTCACAACAAGAGCCCGATATGCAACGACTCGAAAAAGAAGCTCGCATGATGATGGGAACGACCTACTTATGGGGCGGACTCTCGCCTAAAGGAGCCGACTGTTCGGGCTACTCCAAGCTGTTATACTTTTCGCAAGGGATTGTCCTACTGCGCGACGCATCACAACAAGTGACAACAGGCGATACAATAGACCATACCGACTATCGCAACCTACAACGAGGCGATCTGTTGTTCTTTGCCAATGACAAGGGACGCATCAACCATGTTGCCATATACCTATCCGATGGGCTATACATACACAGTTCGGGCTATGTCAAGGTAAATAGCATGCTTCCCGAGCACCCTCTATACAACGGACTTACAGTAGTAGCCGCCCGCCGCATCACAACAGCCATAGGCAACGAGGGCATTACCCCCATAGCACGGCACGAATGGTATATAATGCGATAGTCACCTATCCTGCCAATATAAGCGAAAAGGCTGTTTTAAAATTCGTAATTTGGGCACAGCATCTCTTAATTGTTGCCAACGTCTGACAAATACCCTAAAAATCATTTCAGGAGTCCATTTTTTCTTCTATGCTTTCATATATATCTTTAAGAAGCATTATATCATTATCCTTTCCATATTGAATAAACCTTAAAGAGAACTTAACATCCCAACTCGCATCATATTCCGGGATTATTGAAGCCTTGATGTCTATGGCGCAAATAATAAACTCAACAAATAATGCTAACCATAAGTGTAGCAATTTAGTAGTATCTTCTGTATATGTTGGTTGCATATAAAAGATTTTATGGGATTCGTCAAGCATTGTGAAACCCATAACGTCTAAGCTATTCAATGATGCTGAATGTACTATCTCACTCAATAGACCATACTCTTTATTAAAATGTCGTAGATACTTAATATTGGGTGTTTTTTTAGACAATGTATCGACATCTTGAGTATCAAGTTCTTTAATTCTACTGATTAGTTCTATTTGTTTTCTTGCCAGTGCGGCAGCTTCTATATTAGAACTAAGAAGTATTAATTCATATAAGACATAATGAGTACGCATAAATGATCCTAACAGCAATGTCCGGTATTGTACATTTGTATCTTCCAAAACGCAATGTTGCAGACTATCTGTTGTGTGAGTGAAGTAGCCATTAATATACCCTCTTATATCAAATATCCACGGGTGCTCTTTAACAATCCGTTCTTTGGAGTATTGTCTGGCTTCTTCAAGCCTATCTAAGTATGATTTATCTTCCATAAGGTAAAATGATTAATTGTTCAGTCTTTCAAAGTTACGCATAATTAAAAAAACAAAAAGAGAAAAAGCCGAAACTTTTTCTCCTCTATCTCATAATCGAATACGACTACTGCTCTACCATCTTGCGGCCGGCATCGTAGGCCTTTTGCAAATCCTCTTCCCAATGGGCATCGCGCCAAGCGTGCTTTGCTTCTTCGGAGAAGCTACCGAGTTCGTAATTGTCGTATTTCGCCACCTGACAAGTATTGTAGCCTATGATGTGTTCGGGCTCGCCAAGTGCCATTGTGAGGCACCACTCCATCGTGCCGAAATGGTTGCTGTTGTTGCGATCGGGCGTGCCGTTCATCGTCTCGACAAGCACCACGGGCATACGCTTTTGTGCGGTCAGGCTGTAATCGTTATACGAGAGCCACGGGAATGCCAGACGCTCCAAGAAGGCCCGCATCTTGCCTGTCACATCGCCGAAATAGATGGGCGAGCCAAGCACCAATCCGTCAGCCTCGGCAATCTCATCCAAGAGGGGCGAGAGCGCATCCCGAAAGCGACAGATATTAGACGCCTTGCCTTTGAGCTTGCAAGCCATACACGACATACAACCTTTATAATCAATATCATAAAGCCGTACACTCTTAACCTCCACCTCCTTACCGACCGACTTTGCACCCTCGGCCACACGCTGCAACAGCTGTGCGGTGTTCATATTCTTTCGCGGACCACCATCCACAATCACAATCTTTTTCATATCGCTCTGTTTTAATTCCTAATTGTTCTATATATATGCCACTAATTTACTCACCTCTTAACGCATCCTCAACCTGCCGACGTTCATTGCTACCGATGGTCGAAAGTCGCAACAACGGAATGCCGTAAGTGGCAAGTATGCGATTCTTTTTCTCGTCACGCACCGATTGCTTCGTTCCTGATTTATGATATTGATAACCATCAGTTTCGATTGCGAGTACCGGTTGTTTGCTTACTCGGTTATAGAGCAGAAAATCGATATGAGTTCTTGGGTACAACGCATAAGTTCTATCCTCATTCGAGAGCAGCGACACATCACGCAACAGCTGTCGCAGTGGTTGATGGCAAACAATACCCAAATGGCAGAACTCTGTGTTCTCCTCAATTATCCGCTCCAACATTGCGTAGGTGAGATTTTCCGAATCATACTCCGAAATGCGCTTATGTTCCTTCAAGTATGCCAATCGTGCCTCGGTGTATTGGTCGTATAATAAGTCGAAAATCGAGTGGATATTACTATCCGTAACCGTGCAATTATTATACTCAATATATGCCAACAAATCGGCTATATTGCAATCCTTTGGCTGTTCATTGCCCGAAACTACAAGACAGAACTTTTGCTTGGCTCGCGATATGGCAACATTGAGCAGATTGGGATCGTCCGAAAACTCGGTTATCGTATCATCAACCGTGGACATGACAATAGCATCCTTCTCCCTGCCTTGAAATTTATGTACCGTAGCAACAACCACTCGACCGCCAACGGCATTGTTTATCGCATCAACCTGCCCATTGTATGGAGCGATAATACCAATCTCCTCTGCGGGGTAAGGCAAAGTTGGCAATACCTCTTGTATCACAACCTCTACCTCTCGCTGATTCATCTTCCCTCGAGTGTGGTGGCCTACGGCTGTGCGTTTGGCCGAGATTACATCCTCCTCGCCATTATCCTTGGTCATAATTATCAACTTGCCTCCATAGAACTTTTGGTTGCAGAAATTGATAATCTTTGGGTGGCAACGATAGTGCTCTCGGAGCAGTGTTTGTGGAGCATCTGGCAACACTTTAATAACAGACTGCAAGAAAGTATTCTTGGAACAATCATACCTCTCGTCTATGCCACAATTCATTGCAATCGCCTGCAAATGCAATTTATCCTCCTCGGTAACCACATTTGGCAACTGCATTGAATCGCCTACAATCACGGCATTCTTGGCACACATCAGAGCCAATGCCCCCGTTTCGGCAGAGATTCGCGAAGCCTCATCCATTATCACATAGTCGAATATGGTATCTTTCTCAAAGTTGGCATGTGATGAAAAAGTAGTACTCAACACCAAAGGATACTCTTTAATCAAATCGGGAACGATTTTTCCAAATATTGGTCGCTCGTGCTCTTTACCATACTTGTGATATAGAGAATTGCGCAGATAGCACATCGACTGGTCTTGGAGTTGTTTCATCATTGCCGAGGCATCACAAGACGACAGGACTCGCTCCAATGAGGCTATTTCATCAACTAACTCATTGTGTTTGACCTCGTAGAACTTGCGCTGAACGATTGGGATAAGTGATACAATATCGTCCAAAGTTGGCTTATTGGCAACTCCATTGAAAACCTTGTTCAGTCTGCGCCTAAACCTATAATCACGAATGGCATTGACGATTTTAGCAAATATACCCGAATATCTTACACCCTCAACAACGGCTTGCAACTCATTCCACAAAGTCATAAGTTGAGCCGAGGTTAGAGATTTGCGAATGGCAATCGCTCCATTGTACTCAACCTCATGCTCAAAGTGAGTACATTCCACTTTCATCGCATCCAACTCTTGACGGGCGAGAGCCAAACGCTCTTGCTTTGAAAAAACATCTGCAAGGGCTTTTGATTGGTTGTAGAGATTATGCAAATACTCTGCTTTATCGGCCTCTATTGCGTACCATTGTTCAATATCAGCAGGTATAAGTTTCTCGGTTTCTTGTGCTGCAATAAACGCATCTTTGTTTGCACGACTACCCAACATCGCAGTGATAAAGCCCATATCGTAACGCTCCATCTTCTCTACCACATTCTCGATAGCGGAGTTGTTGTTCGACACAACCATCACGGTCTTGCCTTGCAGAATAATGTTGGTAATAATGTTGAGGATAGTATGCGTTTTACCCGTTCCGGGAGGGCCTTGAATAATGCTTATTTGGTTTTCAAATGCCGCTTGAAGCGCTTTTTGCTGACTTGCATTACAACCGAATGGGAATATAAGAGGTTGGGCAACAATTTTTTGAGGGTGAAACTCCTTGGGGTTGAGGTATGTAGCTGCTGCACGGTCATCGCCAATAAAATCGATACCTTGATATTGCCTCAACAATAATGGCGTACCATCTTCCTCCGATTTCAATGGGTTGATAGCGGCAACACTGCGCAGATATTCAAATACACTTTTGGATTGCTGGTCTTCCAAACACGATTTTATAAAACCAATTTCCTCACCTAAATAATTTGCGTATGCTCCACTCGGATATTCTACATACCAATATTTAGAGTAACCTTGCTGAAATACAGCAATATAAACCAACTGAGATAGTTGTCTGCCATTGTGATAGATATGACAATGTTGAGGATCAAAAATAACGGGATTCGTGAGCCAAATTGCTCTATTACGACCGTATGAAAATGTCTTGTTCGGATTGTTATTGAATGCGATATTGTATCTATCCCCACTTTCATTTATGGCACATCTCGCTATTTGACCAGTCTTTATCCGACCGTCAATCACGACCATATTTTCACGAGGATTCAACATTGCCTTTCAATTTTACATCAAAGGTAAGAATAATCGCCAAACAAAAAGAGAAAAAGCCGAAACTTTCTCTCCTCTCGTAACAAAGAGCAGATTACTGAAAAATATTTATCGTTGCTGCAATGTGGAGGGTTATATATGTTGCGATATTACATGCGTTTACAAATTTCATCCATACTAAAGAGGGTGAAAACGTGCTTGCCATCGGGAGTGTAGTTGGGTGTGGCAAGGGCAAATAGGTCGCCAATGAGTTGTTCCATTTCGCATGGTGTAAGCACCTGTCCTATGGGTATGGCTGCTTCTTGTGCCAACGACAATGAGATACGGGCAAAAAGGTCTTCGGCCAAGCAACCATCTTTGCTCTCGGCAGCAAGAAACATTTGTTGCAACAATGCGTTGATGTCCAATCCTTCAATACCGGCCGGCACTCCACATACCGAATAGGTGCCACCGCCCATATCCGAAAGGTCAAATCCCAATCGTATCAAAGCCGGCTCTACCTCGTTAAAGAGAGCAACTTGCGAGGAGGATAGTTGTATGAGTTGAGGGTATAGAATTTGTTGTGAAGGCAACGACTGATCGGTCGTGCGACGTTGCATATACTGCTCAAACAGCACCTTGACATGCGCCCTATGTTGATCGACAAGAAGCAATCCGCTCTTGGAGGGAGTAACGATATAGCGTCCCTTAAACTGCATATAGAGCGAAGGGACTTGTGTTGTTTTACTCTCAATATTGAGGCGCGACTGTATATACTCTTCGCCTTGAGTTGAAGGGGCCGATACAAATGAGTCGGATGCAAAAAGTTCACCCGTCTGTTCATTGGCGGCATCTTGCATAGGCATATCGTTGTGCGACGAAGAAAAACCCTCATAGAGTTTTTGCCAATCATAATCGGGACGTTTACTGTTTCCGCCACAACGAGTAGGTTGATTGAAAGGATTGTATGCAGGATTATAGCCCTTTGACGGAGGTGTGATGTGTGTTCCCGGAGTATAAGTAGGAATATCGGGAGCATCTTCCATGTCAAAATCTATGGAAGGAGCTGCACAGAACTTGCCCAACGCCTCCTTGACAGCAGCCAATACAATGGGCCATATAGCCTGTTCGTTCTCAAATTTTATCTCTGTTTTGGTGGGATGTATATTGACATCTATACTATCGGGCGAAACAGAGAAGTTGAGGAAGTAATTGGGCATTTCGTTTTGCGGTATCAACTCCTCATAGGCCTTCATCACGGCTTTATGAAAAGCACCATGGCGCATATATCGGCCATTGACAAAGAGATATTGCAAAGCTCCGCGCTTGCGAGCAGCCTCGGGCTTGCCTACATAGCCCGACAGATGCACGATGGAAGTAGAGGCCTCAACAGGCAGCAGTTGCATATTGAGGCTTTTACCAAAGAGCGCAACAATACGTTGTCGCAATGAGCCGGCCGGCAAACGATGCAACTCGTTGTCGTTATGAATGAGTACAAACTCAATCTCGGTATTGACCAAAGCCATGCGTTCAAACTCATTGATGATATTGCTCAACTCAACTTGATTGCTCTTGAGGAACTTGCGACGAGCCGGCACATTGAAAAATATATTCTTTATAGAAAAATTACTACCGACAGGAGCAGTAATAACCTCTTGCGACTCGCACTGCGAGGCCGCAATGCGCAGATATGTACCCACTTCATCCTCGGCACGTCGAGTACGCAACTCTACCTGTGCAATAGCCGCAATAGAGGCAAGTGCCTCGCCTCTAAAACCCATTGTGCGCAACGAAAAGAGGTCTTCGGCTTGTCGTATTTTTGAGGTAGAATGGCGTTCAAAGGCCAATCGAGCATCGGTAGGCGACATTCCACAACCATTATCTATTACTTGTATGAGGGTGCGTCCGGCATCTTTGAGTATAATATGTATAGAGGTAGCGCCTGCATCTACTGCATTCTCTACAAGTTCCTTGATAACCGATGCGGGGCGTTGTATGACCTCGCCGGCAGCTATCTGATTGGCAACAGAATCGGGTAATAGGTGTATGATGTCGCTCATGAGCTTATGTGTGTTTACAGATTAAATTGGTGTGTAGTTGCATTACGCTGTTGCTCGTCATCGATGAGAGGCTCTTCTCGCTTTCGGTCGAAAATATCGTCTTTATCGACGGGACGACGAGCACCATACCATACATAACGCGACAAGAACATGGTTTCGGGCGTGAGTTGTTCTATCGGATACATCTTACCCTTCACAGCAGGCCACATCACCATCTTTTTCATCTCATTATTTTCGAGAAAAATATTGAGAAAACTCGCTTCGGTAGTGAGCATACCGGTCAATGTTGAGTCCTTCTCCTGCGGATAGAATATAGCCAACACATTGCCCAAAGTTTCTATCCGGCGCATTTCATTGCCATCAAAGTATGCCTTTATTTCATTACCTTGCATCTGGTCATAATAATCGCCGCCTTTGCCTTGAGTGGCAAAGCTATTGTCTATAACATGCGCCCAATCGATTGTGCTATCGTTAAAGAACATGCGTATTGTATCGCCATAGATTTGCTGCTCACCACTCCATATCACAGGTTTGTCAAACATGGTGAGCGTACTATCGCGCTCGATATACTGTAACGAGTCGCATACACCTTGTGCATCTACTCGGTAAAACCTCACGCCATAGTAGGCACGCAAAATGCGAGTAGAATCGGTATCGACAAACGACATGAGCGTATCGGCGTGCATATACAGGGTATCTTTGCGCGAAAATTCCATAACTCTTGCACTATCGGTAGCAAAGGTATAGTCGGTGTGCTCGTTATAAAATCCATACTGCCCTTCCATGATAATAGACTGAGCCGAGTCGATAAGAAACATATTGCCCCGCGCACGTCCTATTCCGCTATTACGGTCGTAATGCAACGTATCGCCGGTGAGCATTTTCTTGTCGCCTATAAGTTGAGAACGCTCAAACAACATGGCATAATTGGCATTTGTATCATACCATCCATGTGTTGTATATATCATGTTGCTATCCGACACAATGGTCGAGGGGCCATAGAGATAGCTTATTTTGGTGTCGGTATTATAGCGCAGGGTATCGGAGTAGATAACATAGTCTTCGTTTGTGAGCACTACATCAAAGTTGAACGTTGCATCCTTGGTTGTTGTTGAATATTCGCCATAGACCGATACCAATTCATTCTTTTCATCGACGATAGAGCCACCCACAAAGTAATAACCTACATTTTCGGTCATATCATAGTTGAGGCTGTCGGTATATAGAGTAACATTTCTATTGATCAACCGCACATTGTGACGCAACTCGGCAAGTTGTTCCTTTCCGTCATAGTACAACACGTCGCCATAGATAAAGAGGGTGTCGCCCTGCTCCATGCGCACGTTGCCAAAAGCATCGAGCGAATTGCTTTTCTCATAAAAATAGGCACTATCGCAATACATATACATGCTATCTTTGCGAAAACGCACATTGCCATGCAAGACACGATAGTCGGCACTGCGATATGCGTCGAATGTGAGCGAGTCGGCATTCAACAAGATAACTTTATCTTTGCTTGCTGCAACCTGCTGTGGTTGTGCTACTTGAGGCACACCCATTACAGATAGGACAGCAAGAAAGAGTAGTATGAGGGGTACTATACTGTACTTCTTCATATGCGATAGGTTATCTATATTATCACTATTGTTTTATCCAACCATCGTATTTAAAGTCGCAATTACGCCAATCCTCTTTGATGCGCACATAAGTTTCGCGACGCTTCTTGTCAATCCAATCATTGAGTATGTCGGTGCGTTTCTTGGCTTCGAGCATATTGGCAATAACCTGATAATCATTGACAAGGTCGGCCTTGTGCGCAGGTCGGCGAGAGTGTAATTTGACAAGCATTACCACCTCCTTGTTGTTCTTGACATCAACTGTAGAGATAGGAGCCGAAATCTCACCTTCTTGCAGATTGGCAACCGCCTTGGCAATATCTTGAGGCAACTCACTCATTTCAAATCGTGTAGAGCCGGTATTGGCATTACTCATCAAGCCCTTGTTGTATCGCGTATCTTTGTCTTGCGAAACGTAAGGAACAACCTCCTCAAATGTAAACTTACCACTTGTAATATCATTGCGCACCGAGTCGAGCATATGCACGGCATTGGAAATGTCCTTCATCGACACACGAGGTTTGAGCAAGATGTGACGACAGTTGATTTGATCGCCTCTCTTTTCTATGAGTTGTATAATGTGATAGCCAAACTCTGTTTCAACAATTTTAGATACTTTCTTGGTATCATTGAGGTTGAAAGCAACAGCGGCAAACTCTGGAGCCAAAGTACTCTTGCTCACAAAGCCCAATTCACCACCACGCATAGCCGAGCCGGGGTCTTCGGAGTGTAGGATGGCCAATGTCGAGAACTCACGCTCGCCCGCATTCACTTGCTCCGAGAACTCACGCAACTGAGCTTTCACATTGTCTATCTCTTGTTGAGGCACTTGAGGATATATGGCTATAACTTGCACCTCTACTTGCATGGGAATGGTGGGGAGGCTGTCTTTGGAGAGTGTGTTGTAGAACTTGCGCACCTCGGCAGGAGTTATCTTAATATCGCTCACCAACGTACGTTGCACCTCTTGTACGATACTATTGTTGCGCACATATTCCATCAACTCCTCACGAATGTCTTTGATAGGTTTGCGGAAATACTCCTCAACCTTCTCTTTAGAGCCAAGTTGATCTATAAAGTAATTGAGTCGCATATCTACCTCTTGACTCACTTGACCCTCTGAAGCCTCAATGGTGTCAAGTTTGGCTTGGTGTAAATAGAGTTTCTGTACAGCTATCATCTCGGGTATGACACAATATGGATCGCCATCTATCTTCTGGCCATCATACTTCATTTGTTGTATTTGAGTTTCTACTTCCGAGCGATATATAGGTTCATCACCTACTACCCACACTACCTCTTCGATAATATTGCTTTGTGAAACTTGTGCTTCGACAAACGATGTCGCAAGCAAACATGCAGCTAACAACAATGCTATTTTTTTCATATCTATTTCTATTTTTCTACTTTGACTTCTACATCATATCGTTCCACCACACCATCGGCAAGTGCCTCTTGATATAGAGCCTGTTCAAGCTCCTTGTTGAACGATACACGTCGCTCATTGAGCAATATTTCAACTATACGCTGACGTGCCACTTCATACGGCATCACATCACCTACATAGCAACAACTATCGATATAGAGCAAATATATCATATCGTTGCTCTTATGCTCAAACATTTTCTGTGGCTGTATAACCGAAGAATTGGCATCAAACTCATAAGGGATGTTATCCTTGAGGTCATCTACATTGACCCAACGGTCGAGAAAATAATCATACCCTATGGCATTTTTCACCGCATACTTTTCGATATTTTCAATATCTTGTGTACCCACTGTCGATACCCACTTGCGCAACGATTGCAACTGAGGGGCATGAGCCGGTACTTTCAAGAACAAGCCCTTGGCTACATCGCGTTGCAACTTCAGCTCATCGCGATGACGCATATAGAAGTCCATAAGTGTGTCTTCGGGCAACTCCGATGTGAGTCGCTCGTCCGACAATCGTTTTCTATACTCGTAGGCATACAAGTCACGTCTATAAGCCTCTACAAGTTTATTGAGGTGGTCTATATTGGTGAGATTTTTGCAAGCCACATCATAGATGAGTTGCGATGAAATCCACTCATTGACATAGTTCTCAATAAAAACAGCACGAGCCGAGTCGTTAAGACCGGCCGGTATTTCTGCTGCAACCTCTTGGCTTGTAAGAATGTGCTCACCTGCCCTCGCCAAGACATCTTGCGAGGTTTCATGTTTACCGTAACATCCCCATACCATGAGTATGAGGATGCTACACAATAGTATTGAAAATATACGTTTCACGATGCAATGTTTTTTCGCCTATAAAGATACGACGAAAAGTACAGATGTTACTGATTACTTAATCGTTTTTAATACATCTTCATTGATAACAACATTGGCCTTCTTATTGAGTTGCTCCACCCACAATTTCTCAAGATACTCTTGATAATCGGCAGTAACTTGGCCACGCACATCGAGATATGTTTCGGGAGCTTTCAATGTCTTGCCCGACAAGAATACGATGGGCAACGCCTCTTCTCTTTGTGCTTGAGCACCGGCAAAAGCCAACTCATCGACATATTTGTTATCGCCTTGAATGTAAAGACCTCTTTCTATCGACACTACAACAGTAGAGTCGGTATTGAATGTTGCCTCGATAGTAGCAACAACATCATTTTCGCTATTCTTTTTCAAGAGTTTTTTCACCTCTTTGGCTACATTTTCATCGGCACAACTTACAACAAAACCTTTGTAACGAGGGCGATCCCATGTATATTTCTTCTTGTTTTTCTTGAAGAATTTTTCCAAGCCCTTAACATCGGTAGATGCTTTTTCCCACACCTCACGATTGCTTATTTCAAAGAGCAACATACCATCGCGATATTCGTTGATAAGATTGCGATAATCGGGATATTTGTCGGCAAGAGCATCGGTTTCTATTTGCAACAAATCGCCCTCGGCTTTGCGCTCTATTTCGGCAAGAATTATAGTCTTGGGATTGTGGCCGGGCATCAAACGACGAGTACTCAACGACTCGGCAATGTACTTAGATGTCACTTGCTTGTCGGCATAGGTAGCCAACACCATATCTTGTTGCGCAAGATGGGCCAAGGCTGTAGAGTCGATAGCGGCACCACATAGAGCAACAGCAGTTTCCACCATCACATCATCAATGCGATAGTTGTTCTCGGCCTTGAGTCGGTCAATCAACACGGTGCGAGCCATGGCACCACGCTCGTCACGCGACAAGCGTTGTTGCAACTCGGGGCGCATCTCCTCAAACGAACGCACACCTCTCATATCATTGAGTTTGACAATATGATAGCCATAATTCGAGCGCACGGGTGCTGCTACTTGTCCCACTTCCAACGAGAAAGCTGCATCTTCAATCTCTTTTACCAAATCGCCGGCAGCCACCCAAGGAAGCTCACCGCCACGCATAGCGTTTGATTGGTCTTGCGACTTCTCTCTGGCCATTTGAGCAAAGTCGGCACCGGCCAAGATGTCCTTATAAATAGCATCGGCTTGAGCCTTTATTTGAGCTTCCACCTCAGGAGTTGCATCACGAGGCACCATCAAGAAGATATGAGCGCAAAGACGTTCACCTTGGTCGGGACGTACATTGTGTACTTTGATAATGTGATAGCCAAATCGTGTTTCTACAGGCTCTGAAATTTCACCGGGTTGCATAGCAAAAGCGACCTTCTCAAAGGGATAAATGAGGCGACCACCCTTGATATAACCCAAGTAACCACCACGCGATTGCGAGCCGGGATCCTCTGAATATTGTTGAGCTAGTGCGGCAAAGTCCTCACCGGCTTGTGCTTTGGCAGCTACCTCTTGCGCCTTGGCGAGAGCTTCTTTACGAGCCTCTTCTGTGGGCATTTGACCGGTAGTGATGAGGATGTGACTTATTTCAACATTCTTGGCATAGTTGTCATAAGCCTCATGCAAGAGATTATTTTCGGTAGCCAAATCGGTCAAATAAGGTTTGGCCAATTCTTTGCGATAGCCATCCAACTCGCTAACAAATGCGGCAGTTGTGTCAATACCGGCCTTCTCGGCAGCATCAACCTTGAGCTTGTAATTGACAAACAGAGGCATATACTCCTCCAATCCATTGACATCTACTTGTTGTCTGTTATTTTTGTGATATATATACTCAAACTCCGACTTGGTAATATCCTTACCATTGATATTCATCAGGATAGCATCATCTTGTGCAATGACATTGACACTAAAAGCGGCTGCAACGAGGGCACCCATTGTCCATATCTTTCTCATTTTGACAGATAAAAAAATAGTTATAATTATCCAATTTACATTTCAGTTTATAAAACGAGGACGACAAACAAAAAATTGTCTGTCATCCCGTTAATATAACTTATTATTTGATAAATATTATCATTGACCTCTACTATAATTGGGAGCTTCACTTGTAATATTTACGTCGTGAGGATGGCTCTCGGCCACACCGGCATTGGTAATGCGGGTAAATTTGGCCTTATGCAACTCACCGATATTATGAGCGCCACAATATCCCATACCGGCACGCAATCCACCTATCATCTGATATACTACCTCGTACAACGAGCCTTTATAGGGAACACGAGCGGCAATGCCCTCGGGAACGAGTTTCTTGGCATCCATCTCATCGGCTTGGAAGTAGCGGTCTTTCGAGCCTTTTTCCATGGCTTCGAGCGAGCCCATACCGCGATAAGACTTGAATTTACGGCCATTATAGATGATAGTTTCGCCGGGCGACTCCTCAACACCGGCCAACATACCACCCAACATTACGGAGTAGGCACCGGCGGCAAGCGCCTTGACAATATCGCCCGAATAGCGAATACCACCATCGGCAATCAAAGGAACACCTGTACCTTCGAGAGCCTTGGCTACGTCATACACAGCCGAAAGTTGGGGAACACCCACACCGGCAATAACACGAGTTGTACAGATAGAACCGGGGCCAATACCCACCTTCACACCATCGGCACCTGCCTCAACAAGATACTTGGCAGCATCGCCTGTGGCAATATTACCCACTACGACATCGAGGTTGGGATATTTGGCTTTAACAGCCTTGAGAATAGTCACAACACCCTTGCTGTGGCCATGGGCAGTATCTATGACAATAGCATCTACACCGGCAGCAACGAGAGCGTCCACGCGCTCCATCGAGTCACCTGTAACGCCTACACCGGCAGCTACACGCAAGCGACCCAACTCATCCTTGCAAGCATAGGGTTTGTCCTTGGCTTTGGTAATATCCTTGTAAGTAACAAGACCTACGAGGTGATTGTCTTTATCGACAACAGGAAGTTTCTCTATTTTGTGTTTCTGGAGTATATCGGCAGCCTCGTGCAAGTCGGTCGATTGTGTTGTTGTCACCAAGTTGTCCTTGGTCATAACATCATCGACAAGCGAGTTGAGGTTGCGCTCAAAACGGAGGTCGCGATTGGTAACGATACCCACCAATTTACCCTCCTCATCTACCACAGGAATACCACCGATATGATACTCTTTCATCATATCGAGAGCATCACGTACGGTAGAGCCGCGAGTAATAGTTACAGGGTCATATATCATACCGTTCTCGGCACGCTTCACGGCATGCACTTGGCGAGCTTGCTCGGCAATAGGCATATTCTTGTGAATAACACCGATACCACCCTCTCGCGCAATAGCGATAGCGAGCTTGGCCTCGGTCACCGTGTCCATGGCAGCCGAAACGATAGGAACATTCAACTTGATATTGCGTGAAAACTTTGTCGTCAATTCGACATTACGAGGGAGAACCTCTGAATAAGCGGGGATTAACAATACATCATCGAAAGTCAATCCGTCCATTACAACCTTGTCTGCAATAAATGACATAATGTATGAGCATTAAATTTTATTGCACGCAAAGATACACAATTTAGCCGAATATACATAGTGTAAAGGAAATTTTTTTATATTTTTTTCTATTTGCCGCTAAATTTTATGCACAATATTATTTATCCGATATTTTCATATCTACTCGGCTATATCGCCAAGGGTTGCATGGACATAAGTAGCAAGGTCGGCAGGAGAGATTTTTATCTGTAATCCTCGCACTCCGGCACTGATGTAAATATAGTCAAATTGTGTACAACTCTGATGCAGATAAATGGGAAAGGGCTTTTTAAGACCTATTGGCGAACATCCGCCCCGGATGTATCCCGTTGTAGGCAAGAGCTCTTTCATGGCTATCATTTCGGCACTCTTGTTTCCCGATATTTGAGCAACACGTTTAAGATTGACCTCGGTATGGCCGGGCACAACACACACAACTATACCGGTGCGATCACCCCGCAATACAAGGGTCTTAAATACCTGCTCGATATTCTCACCAAGTTGCCGGGCAACATGTTCTACCGAAAGGTCGTTCTCATCAACTATATAGGGCACGAGCTCATACCTTATACCGGCCTTATCGAGCAAGCGGGCAGCATTGGTTTTGTTTATTTTCATTGCAAGGGGAGTTGGCGAGATAACCAATTATATATTTCGCAATATACTTGCTCTCGCACATCTTGACGCGACAGCACCAAGTCGTGCAAGCCATCTTCGATGGTTACCTCTGTAACATTACTACCTATGCGAGAGCCATAGTGTGCAATGTGCTCTACATCGAGGACAGCATCGCCTCGCTGATAGTCGGGAGTCCATGTGTCACCCTTGATGGTTTTGTCGGAGTGCATAAGTAATACCGGACAAGGCATATCGGTCATATTATGCACAATATCATGCCCCTTATCGATAGCTCGTATCCATCCAAAACGTTCGCCACGCGCCATAGAGCGTTTCCAATCGGTATTAAACTCCCACTCGCCATGATAGGCTTTAAGCAGACTCATGGCATAGGGCGAAAACTTCGTTGCATCGGGCAGGCCTCCATCAGGAAAAAATCGGCCTATAAAGGCTACTGCAGGGATGAGCACATTGCGATAAAGAGCGTTGAAGTTCCACTCAAAAAAGGGACTGTTGAGTATAAGAGCATCGACAGGCAGACTATCGC
Organism: Barnesiella sp.; assembly: GCA_045645425.1. Taxonomy (GTDB): domain Bacteria; phylum Bacteroidota; class Bacteroidia; order Bacteroidales; family Barnesiellaceae_A; genus Barnesiella_A. The sequence continues at coordinate 78,898 of JAZRIS010000006.1, read as the reverse complement.
GACGAGCATGGCAGTATAGCGATGTGGTAAGACCTCCTGTCGAGTGTCCCATCAGTACTATATAGTCGTTACCTTCGTTCTTGATAACGCTCAATGCCGAGTCTATATCGGCATAATATTCACTCATATCGCGCACCTCATACTCCCGCTGTTCGGGCAGGAGCGAGCGACCATACTTGCGCAAGTCGATGGCATAGAAGTTGTAGCCCCAACCGATAAACCGATGGGCCATCTCTTCTTGAAAAAAGTAGTCGTTGTAACCATGCACATATAGTACCGCCCGATGCGAAGTGTCGGGTGCAAGCTTGCGCACGAGTGTCGATACCACGCGTCCATGATAGTCGTCGGGCATAACAAAAGTATGTTGTTGAAATCCGTTACCCAAGATGTCGGGTTGGTAATATTGAGCATGGGCTACAAATGACACAATCATTGCAGCAAGAAGCAACATCCTTTTCATCATATATAATATTAATTGGCTTCGAGAGAAGCTCGCAAATTATTGAATATTGAGGTGAGCACATGACATGCAGCATCGATATCCTCTTGTGGAAGATTGGACAATGCCTCACGAATGACACTCAATACCACAGGCTTTGTCACCGACTCCAAGTCGCGACCTTTGGGTGTGAGCATGATGATATTGATGCGACGGTCGTTCTTGCTGGGAATACGATTGACACAGCCGAGTTTTTCGAGGTTGTCTATCAGGCGAGTCATGCTGGGCTTGTCCTTGAAAGTAAGATTGCACAACTCCTGTTGCGTAACACCATCACGCGACCACAGATAGTACATTACCGTCCATTGCTCGGGAGTCACCTCTATACCCTCTCGTCTAAAGACACGATACAAGCGTCGGCTTATCGCCGCCGACAACTTGCCGCTAATCATTGAAAATAACAACTCCGGTGTAAATGTTGTAAAGTTTATATCCATAACTTTTGCTTTGAGTTGCGCAAAGTTATAGAATAGTTTGCAAGAAATAATAATTAAGCAATGGTTTTATATGCAACCTTTTTTATGTTTAAAAACATAACTCTAAAACATAAATGAAATAACCCATCAAACACCTCAATATCAAACAATTACAACACGCATTTTATAGAAATGATGAAGATAATAGACATAATTGACAAAATATTTTATTTATTCTTACGCTCCTTATACTCGACATACTCTATTTCATCGTCAGAATAAGTAGGCACAGACTTCACATCGTCGGGCACGATAATCGAGTCGGCTTGCATGTGCTTGTTAAGACGACGAAAAGCCTCTTTGTGCATAAGGTAACAGAGCAAAATACACACTATGGTGAGAATTACTGCAAGAAACTCGGAGGTAATCTGTGCAAGCATCAACAAAGCATCGTAGAGAGTGTGCATGAGTATGGGCACTATCAATGCCAAGATAAAGTTGCGCACACGGTGTCGAGGAGCAAAACACCCCAACGAATAATAATAGCCCATAAATACCGCAAAAGCATAATGCGCCGGCACTGTCATGAGCGCTCGGGGCACTCCCAACGACATCCACTCGCTGTAATAGTTAATCATATACATCACATTCTCAAATGCAGCAAAGCCAAGACCTACCATCGCCGCATAGACAATACCATCAAGACGCTCGTCAAAAAACTTATTATTGCGCAACAAGAGCCATAGCATAAAATACTTGGCCAACTCCTCGGGAAGAGCAGCACCCCAAAAGGCACAGCCAAGCTGCCCTGCCACACTATCCTCGCCATACGACACAAAAAGTTGAATAACCCAAACAATACCCAATGCGAGCAAAACAGATACTACTCCATATAGAAATGCCTTACCAAGCTGAACCGGTGGTTCGGGCGACTTCTTATCTTTACCTATTATAAAAAACACCAAAAACAGAGCGGGCATCAAAGCCAACAATATAGAGAGAATAGAATATATCATTGCGTATATTATTTTATAATGTCACAAATTTAGAATATAAAAGTATGAAAAACAAGAGTTGGAAAAAACTATAAATTTTGAGATACAATAATTATGTGCCATAAGAAAAAATATGTAATTTTACCGCCAATTTGCATGAACTGCACACTACTATTACTCAAAAGCGAAATAACCTTATAACAACAAACACACCCATGTTTAACGAAGATAATTACGAAACCAGCCGACGCGGATGCATCGAAGTGATATGCGGCTCGATGTTCTCCGGAAAAACCGAAGAGTTGATACGCCGATTGAAACGCGCCAAAATCGCACGCCAAAAAGTAGAAATTTTCAAACCCGCCGTCGATAAACGCTACTCGGACGACGAAGTAGTATCGCACGACAGCAACGCCATACACTCTACCCCCGTCGATAACTCTCGCAGCATACTGCTCATGACCGACGATGTAGATGTAGTAGGCATCGACGAGGCTCAGTTTTTTGACGATGGCCTGATAGAAGTATGCACCGAATTGTCAGACAGAGGCATACGCGTCATAGTAGCCGGACTTGACACCGACTATCGTCGCATACCGTTCGGCCCCATGCCCGCACTGTTGTCATTGGCCGACGATGTAAGCAAGGTACATGCTATATGTGTCGAATGCGGACACACCGCCAACTACTCCTACCGCCTTGTCGATAGCGACCGTCGCGTACTCTTGGGCGAGAAAAACGAATACCAACCCTTGTGTCGCAAATGCTATCTGCGTCGCATGAAAGAGAAAAGCGAAGCATAAAATCATACGCTGCATAAAAACCGCCACCTTTCGCAACTATCAACGAATAATATCGTTATAGTCACATGAATACTCATTTCAACAAGCCCTTTACATTCGACCGAGTTGTAAGAATAATCATTACCATTGCCATTGTGGCATTGGTAATGATATTTATTAACAGCATCAAAGATGTATTATTGCCATTCTTGGTAGCATGGCTCATTGCATACCTGATAAATCCGCTTGTCGAGTGGAACCAACGCACCATGCGATTACGCAAGCGCATTCCGGCCATATTCATCACATTTGCCGAGATAGGCGCCGCACTCACACTTGCCGGAGTTATCATCACGCCAATGATTATCAATGAGATACGACATCTATACGAGTTGGTAAGTGCCTACATACACTCAACCGACAGTATGCCCATGATACCGCAAGCCCTGCAAGACTTTTTGCGGCAACACATTACCACACAGCGCATAGAGGCATTGTTGAGCACGCAAGAATGGATGAAAATAGGGCAAAGTCTTCTTGCCCAGATAGGCAATATCATATCTACATCGGTACACGGATTGGCCACCTTTATCAGCTGGGCCATCGTATTGCTATACATCTACTTCATACTGCAAGACTACGATGCAGTCATCAACCTTTTTGGCCGACTCATACCACATCGCTATCGCCCCATAGCCAACAAAATAGGTAAAGACGTCAAGGAGAGTATGAACCGCTACTTTCGCGGACAGGCACTCATTGCCGCCCTCAACGGATTGATACACGGTATAGGATTTCTCATCATAGGGCTACCCATGGCCATACCTATGGGCATACTTGTGGGCATACTCAACCTTATACCCTATATGCAAATATTGAGCTACATCCCTGCCCTACTCCTCTGCATTATAGGAGCCGCCGACGGGGAAATGAGTTTCTGGATGCTTGGAGGACTCACCATAGCCATATTTCTCATTGCACAAATCATACAAGAAGCCATACTCACGCCACGCATCATGGGCGATGCCACAGGACTCAATCCCGCCATCATCCTACTATCACTATCGATATGGGGCTCGTTGCTTGGATTTGTAGGTCTTATCATAGCCCTGCCACTCACATCACTACTGCTGGCATACTATCAGCGATATATCATAGGCGAAAAACCCACCAAAGCAAACAAAACATAATAGCCTAAAAATGCGATGATTAACCTCTGTTTAACATTTGTTAGCAAAATAATTGGCTATAAAATTTTGCAGAATAAAACAAAACCCCTACCTTTGCATCGCTTTTAAGGAAAAGCACAATGATGATTCGCTAGCTCAGCTGGTAGAGCACAACACTTTTAATGTTGGGGTCCTGGGTTCGAGCCCCAGGCGGATCACAGAAGAAGCCACTCAATCGAGTGGCTTTTTTACGTATGTATATGAACATAAAAGAAAAACGGGCAAGGTGGACAAAAACATGCAGACCACAGTTATGACAATATGTTCCTTTAAGTTCCGAGCCACAATTAAGGTAATGACTCGTGCTACATACGGTTGAACTATCCAAATCATTCTCAACATCTACTTCTGTAGCAGCATTGGGAGTTGTATCAATAGCAACAGGAGAGGTTGTTTTGGTATTTTGTTGTTTGCCACTCATAACTTAATATTTTAATAGAATAAAAAAAATACTTTAATTGCTCATCAACACCAAGAATATATGGGCAATTTTATTATCTTTGTGCTAATAATTTATAAAAACTCGTTCAAAATCCGTAACTTCCAATACCATAAAATCCAAACAGAAATTTATTGGGTAAGGCATACAGCATAAACAATCTGTTAAAAATAAATTTAAGACATCTTACGTCTTTAAATCAAGGCACAACGTCGGGTCTGCGAGTTACACACAAAAAAAGAAACATCGTACTTATGAAATTTTTAAGATACATATTATTCTTTTGTTCTTTTATATTTATTCATATCCATGCACAAGCCAATGACAGCCAAAGCGAAAGCGTCATTAACAGCTCTATCATTGCATCTTACTCTACTTCTAACGAGTTAAAACTGATTTCGGAGACAACAGGAGTTGCCCAAGATCATTTGGGATATTCATACATAGAATTAGGCTCAACCCCTTTCGAGCCAACATTTTCTAAATGGGTATATCTGCAACTATTATGGGAACAAAAGTTTTGGAAAACACCTCTATTTATCCATGCCGAGATAAGAGCACTTTTGGGAGACAACACTCCCGCATCCTACCAATGTTTTGCAGGATGTGCCTATAGCATTCCCTTAAATTGTGGATACATCACAATAGAACCTCTTTATCGTTACAGCAATATTGACGGACACGGCGCACAACTCTCCGTTGTAGGCGGATATGATTGGAAATATTTCAACCTTGCTCACTTTACCGACATTTATAAAGCCTCGCAAATGCAAGTACCATTGACCATGTATAACGAATGTAGATTTTACTACAAAGTGAGTCACCGGTTTGAGGTAGGCGTTGTAGGCATCCTCTCATATTCATTTCAATGCAATACAGAATTTATGTCTGCCGCATTGGCTGCAAAGGTAAATCTATAAACAAGATTTTATTTAAACAAACCCGACAACTACACCCCCATCCAAGAAACAATCTTAGCATTGCATACAAATACAACAGCAAGGAATCCTTTACGATACTCCTTGCTGTTGTACTATTGGGGATAAATTATGGTTGTTAAAATAAGAGCCGATTAATATAAAGCATTGCTACCCGATATATACGAATCCTTAAATCCCATAAAATACAATACACCATCGATACCTATCGTTGATATACTTTGTTTTGCATCGGCCTTAACTTTGGGCTTGGCATGGTATGCAATACCGAGTCCGGCGGTCGATAGCATAGGCAGGTCGTTGGCACCATCGCCCACAGCAATAGTCTGCATGATATTCACATTTTCCACTTGTGCTATGAGGCGAAGGAGTTCGGCTTTGCGCTTACCATCAACTATATCGCCCAAATGACGGCCGGTGAGTTTGCCATCTTCCACCTCAAGCTCATTGGCATATACATAGTCGATACCAAATTTCTGCTTCAGATAGTTGCCAAAATAGGTAAAACCACCCGACAAAATCGCAATCTTGTAGCCGGTGCGTTTCAACACAGTCATCAGGCGCTCTATACCCTCCGACATAGGCAAGTTCTCGGCTATCTCGCGCATCACACTCACATCAAGACCCTTAAGAAGTGCCACGCGTTGTACGAAACTCTCATTGAAATCTATTTCGCCTCGCATAGCAGCCTCGGTAATAGCCTTTACTTCGTCACCCACACCGGCCTTTATAGCCAACTCGTCAATTACCTCGGTCTCGATAAGTGTAGAATCCATATCGAAACATATGAGTCGGCGACTTCGACGATAGATTGTATCCTCCTGCATCGATACATCAAAGTCCAATGCAGAGGCAAGTTCCATCAAGTCCTTTTGCATCTGCTCCTTATCAATGGGTGTACCACGCACCGAAAACTCGATACACGACTTACTCTTAGCCTCCTCGTCCTCGTGCAAGGGCATACGACCCGTAAGGCGTTGTATAGCGTCGATATTGAGTTTTTGGTCCGACACCACCTTGGCCACGGCAGCAATCTGCTTGGCAGTAGTACGGCGACCAAGTATAGTTATAATCCAGCGGTGCTTGCCTTGACGCGCTACCCACTTATCATAGTCGTCGGTAGAGATAGGCGAAAAGCGTATCGATACGTTCATCTCATTGGCTTTGAATAGCAATTCTTTCATAATCGTACCACTCTTTTCGCTTGTAGTCTTGAACAAGATACCCAACGACAGTGAGTGGTGAATATCGGCTTGACCAATATCGAGTATAGCCGCATCGTGTCGGCCAAGAATAGCGGTAAGTTCGGCGGTAAGACCCGGACGGTCTTCACCCGCTATATTGATAAGAATAAGTTCAAAATCGTGTTGTTCCATAGGTACATATTTTTTCTTATCGCAAATATAGACAAACGAGCGAGAAATACGAAGATTGAATCAATATTTTTCAATCACCTACCACTTAAATTGAACAATCGGGTGAAGCTTTTGCATAATTCAGCTATTTGCCGTAATTTTGCAAAGAACTAAAAATCATAACGACATGACAGACATACCACAATGCCCCAAATGCAGTGGCGAAAACACCTATTTCGACGGCTCTCTATACGTTTGCCCCGACTGCGGACACGAGTTTAACGCCAATGAAGAAAACGAAGAAAGCAACGACATTGCTCGCGATAGCAATGGTGCCGAATTGTTTGACGGCGATGCCGTAACCGTTATCAAAGACCTCAAAGTAAAAGGCTCATCAATGGTCATCAAACGAGGAACAAAAGTAAAAAGCATACGACTCACCGAAAATCCCGAGGAAGTAGATTGCAAAATAGACGGCAGCAGTATCGTGCTGAAAACCTGTTTCCTCAAGAAATAACAACACTACACCATCACAAAAAGGGGCTAACAAGCCCCTTTTTTTCATATCTGCACAGTTGAATATATTGACGAGTAATAAAATTAAAAGGAGAAAAGGACTTCTTTCATAAATTTCATTATATTTGCAGTAAATATTATACCTTAAAAACACAACTACATGAATAGTAATATTTTGGCAAACGATCGCCAGAGTTACGACGAACAACAAAAGTGGCGCAATCTCATTCCGATGATTGAGGTTGAGGGTGGAACATTTGATATGGGAAATCCCGAAGAATTTGATGAAGCAAGCTGTCAAGAAATACCCGTTCATCAAGTAACCCTATCGACTTACAAAATAGGCCAATATCCCATCACTCAAGCCCAATGGAAGGCAGTCATGGGTAACAATCCCTCATACTTCCAAGAAAATGCCGACAACTGCCCTGTCGAAAATATTTCGTGGCAAGATGCCACACTCTTCTGCAAGGAGTACTCCAGACTCACCGGTATAGAATATCGCCTGCCCACCGAGGCCGAATGGGAATATGCCGCTCGCGGTGGCAACCAATCGTGCGATTGCCTATATAGCGGCAGCAATAATATCGAAGAGGTTGCATGGTACGGCTCCAACAGCCAAGGAAAGACTACACCTGTCGGCCAAAAGCAGGGTAACGAGTTGGACATACACGACATGAGCGGCAATGTACAAGAATGGTGTATCGACTTTTGGCAAGAGAGCTATTCGCCCGAAGCACAAACCAACCCACAAGGGCCCAAGAAAGGCACAAAGCGTGTAGTTCGCGGTGGCAACTGGGCCTTTAACGACACTTCATGCAGGGTATATCGTCGTAACGCCGAGGATCCTGCAAAGCGAAGTCGCTTTAACGGCATGCGCATCGTAACGACAAAATAACAATAAAACAAAAAAAATTCCCAATTATATATTTTAATGCACCAACCCTAATTTAAGTAGAAATAGTAGTATAATCCCAATATCAACAAATCAAATCCTTGATACTTAGGATTAACTACAATGGCGGCGAATATCCCCTTAATATAAACTATTAAAAGGATACTCGCCGCCACGAGGGTTTACAAGGATTACCAAAGAGGATTATATCCCAAGATAATCAGTACAAGTAATCCAATGCCCCACAAGGTTAATGCGGTTTTCCAAGCAAATCCTATTTTCGCCAAGAATACATCAAATTCAGTATTCCACCAAAAGTCTCTTGGAGCAATAGCCATTTCAACACTGAACATATATCCAAGAATAAATCCAATTACTCCCAAAATTCCAGTGGCTCCAAATTGCCAACCGACCCACCAATATACAACATCAAGTCCAATGACGAGAGCCAAATTAACAATTAACAGAAAACAAGTAATAAATCCCATAGTTCATGAATTAGTAGTTAAACAACCGATTATTTCGTTGGCATATTGTTCTGCAATATTCGTAGCAGTAGCCTTGCTTTCAATCAGTATCGGATAGCGTTTTACAATTGCACCTCTTGCTGCCCCCGATAAATGGGGTAATGTAACACAAGATATCAACAATTCGGGATTTTCAGTTGCGACATCGTACATTATACTTCCTGCCCGATTTCCTAAACATACACAAAGTGTGGGCTTTACGCTCTCTATTTCTTTTTTAAGAATATCCACATATACAGCCTTTTGGGTGTTTGCATATCTATCGGAGGTTTTGTGGTCATAAATGAAATACTTTCGGGCATCGGTTAAATAAACCCCATTACCAGCCGACACCAATCTATTGATAAGTTCATAAACCATCTTTCCACCTTTTGTATTGGCTCTATGCGTGGCATCGTGTAAACCAAATGGACTTGACAAAACCGCATAACGACACTCACCATACCATTTGCTACTTCTCAATGGGTCTTGTGCGATAAGCATTATTCGAGGATTGCCACTCTGCATATTAAACCAAGTTGGCAAATCCACACCAATAGCACCTTTACCCAATTGTTCAAAATCTGTCTTGAACTTAGGGTGTTTAATAGGCATCATTATACCCGTTGTATCAGTATATTCACGAAATGGTTTCAAATCTTCTGTAAACAACTCTTGCCATTGTTCATACGAAAAATTATACCCCTCTTTCATTTGCTGATACCTTTCTTTCAGCAGTGATAAATTATCCATACCCAATATCTCTTCGGCAATCAATTGGGGTATCTCTTCTGATATTGAGCAAGGATTACAAAATAGATGTTTCATAATACTATAACTTGTTTATAAAATCAATAAAACCTCCCAGTAAAGAATTATTATTTTTTCTCATTTGACTTATTTTAATATCTAATTCTTCCATTGTAATTTCCCAATCTTGTATTTTTGTCTCATAGAATTCAATCAAAGGGTGATTCGGCTCTAATCCCTTAATACCTAATACATTTATCTTGACTTCTGTAATTTGTCCTAAAATTCTACCGTGGTCTTCTTCGGGAGTTCTCCATTTGTTAGCCTCCTTATTTTTCTTTGGGTTATTGATACGACCTTTTAGGTCTCCTATCCAACGGTCGACAAGATGTGCATCTTCTTTAAGGTCTGCAACATATTTTGTAATAGATTTTACTTTGATTGCTTGTGCTTGCTTACTAGTAATCGTAGCCGCATTAGCTATTTCTTCTTTATCTGATTTATGGATTGATTTCCTTTTAGGTTTATCACTTTCTTCTTGTTTATGTACTTTCTCGTATATGCCAGTAAATTTATCAAACGGAAACATATACACCATAGTACATTGCTCAATAGCTGAATTTGATTTCAAATAGGCGGATATATATGGCTCATTGCCAATGATATCACCATTATCTCTCTTGTCATCATTGCGAGCTTTTGCATTCCAACGAAATTGGTTGTCAATCATAGTGTTTGCCCAAGTTACAAACATAATTTTTGACCCCGATAACCAAATTTTGAAATACTTGTCTCCCTCATCACCTGAATACTCAAATGCCTTTTGTGGGCTTAACATTATAATATCCCTTTGGCTAATTGATAAAAAGTCTAACTTCTTATAGGCTGCAAAAGCTTTTACAATCTTCTCGAATAATTGATTATCACACTCTTTAAGAAATGTCAAAATCGTATTTTCCATAAAAGTTAATAGTTTTATCGCCTACTCTTTTATAAGGTTTTCGGCTTACCCTTCATATCATTTGCTATGCGTGCGGACAAAAAGAAAGCGTGCTGACTGTCGGCAAATCTACTCTGATGGGCTCTGGTAAACCTCGGTTGATAAATAAGCAACAGCCCTCACGCTATAAGCATAGCGAAGGGTAACGGCTTATTCCCAACCATTAAAATTTACCAGATTTTATCAGAGGAATAAAGCAGTAACACTTTCGTGTTTTATCCTAATATGTCTTGCCAACACTACGGCTGACACTACAAAATTACAAAAACTTTTGAAAGTGTGCGACATATACCCTTAATTTTTTTCGGCTGTTGCTAAAAACGGAGAACTGCTCACTGCAATTCTCCGCTGATACAGATACTATCCGTCAAGTTACAAATTACCCCATAATGCACAATCGGCAAGTAATTCTTTATAAGTCAATCTTCGATATCCTGTTACTGCAAACATTACGAATTTGGTTATATCATCAATCATTCGGGTATTGTATCTAAAATCAAACTCTCCGCAATATCTCCAAAGATGTTTCTTTGAAACCTTATGATATATACCTTTAATTCCTCGTTTAAGGTGCGACCAATAACCCTCTATCGAATTGGTGTGGAAACCATCTTTGACATATTCGTATTTGCCGTGGTCCACAACCTTGTGATTATATTCTCGTTTAACATTGCTGTAACCGTGCCAACCATCAGTAATAACCGTTGAATCCTTTCGTACATATACATCTATAATCGTTTGTAAATGAATTCTGTCAGTATTTGGAACTACTATTGTTTTTACCATGCCATCTGATAACAATCCAACCACTGGAACTTTTGTCTTCAAACTTCTGCCTTGTGCGCCTTTTACTCGACCTTTATTTCTACCACCCACATAGGTTTCATCAACTTGAGTCATATCTTCAAAGGCTGGTTTCATTCGGTCGTACATATTGTATCGTATTCTGTTTAGCATAAACCAAGCGCTCTTTTGTGTTACATTGATATCCTTTGCCAATTGAATACTGCTAATACCTTTCTTGTGAGATATGAAAATATAGATTGCATAAAACCATTTTTGCAAGGGAATATGGCTACCGTGAAACATTGTTCCCGTTGTTACGGTAAACACCTCTCGGCACTCACAGCATTTATATTTGCCATTATATTCTCCTTTGGTCTTTAACTTATAGTGCTTTTGTGATGTAGTTCCACAATGAGGGCATATCGGAGTACCGTGCCAGCGTTGTTCCTCCAAAAACTCTCGGCAGGTTTTTGCATCTTTGAAATATGATAGTATATCAATAAACGACTTTATGTTCTTTCTAAGTTTATCCATTTTTAATTTTGCTCATTGGTTTTTGAACCAATTACACACAAAACCACTTGGAATTATTACCATTTTTGTTATATAAATATAATCAAAAGTTTTAACATATTAAAATTCAGGAACTTAAAATTTGAAATTATTTTCATTTTTTTGACAAACTGGAATTCGGACACAAAAATGGCAACCACGAATTGCGGTTGCCATAAAACCAATATTATTTCAAAGATTTTATTATCTTTGCATCCGATTAAGGATAATACAAAAACGAAGAATTTTCTTTTACACTATCGTACAGCCCTGAGTTAACGGCTACACTGCTTATTAAACTTCGGCTCGAAATATTGCAATTAGGTTCTTCGGGTATTGGCGACAGAGACCAATACATTTATTATCCTTATTTTTATTGATTTAAGTTATTTATACCCAAGTATTAAAATCATTATTACTAATTTGGTGCATTAAAGTATATAATTGGGAAAAAATTTTTTACCCATAGTTGCAGCAATTCTCACAAATTACAGTTTTGAAATTAGCTTATTCTTTGTTATCTTTGCATGCTCTTTGAGCAACCGACCTTAACCAAATACCAACACACAAAGAAAATGGAAAAACACAATGGTGATAACACGGTAAAAATACCGTCGTTGTGGATATCACTCATCCCCCTATTGACTCTGGGACTACTACTCGTACTTGTACTGAAAGCATACGGCACCGATGCTCTGGGCGGAGGCATACAAATTGCACTGTTAGTAGCATCGGGAGTGTGCGTGGCACTCTCTACCTTGGTGTGCAAAACACGTTGGGAGATACTCGAAGAAGGCATAATAGAGAATATCAAGTCATCGGCCATCGCCATTATCATATTGCTTATGATAGGTGCCATTACCGGCACATGGATGTTGAGTGGCGTTGTACCTACACTCATCTGCTACGGACTCGACATACTCAGTCCGGCATGGTTTCTGTGCGCAAGTTGCATCATTTGCGGTGTAGTATCGCTCATGACAGGCAGTTCGTGGACCACCATTGCCACCATAGGCATAGCTCTGATGGGTATAGGTCATGCACTTGGATTTTCAGAAGGATGGATTGCCGGAGCCGTTATCTCCGGAGCTTACTTTGGCGACAAGTTCTCGCCACTTTCCGACACCAACGTGCTGGCAACATCAACGACCGAAGTACCTCTATTTGAGCACATCAAATACATGAGTTACACCACATTTCCCACCATTGCCATCACACTCATCATTTTCTTATTGGCCAGCCTCAACCACCATTCGGGTATGACAAACGACACCGAGATATACAGCAATGCCCTACAATCGACATTCAACATATCGCCTTGGTTGCTCATCGTACCACTCCTCACAGGTGTCATGATATACCTACGACTACCTGCCCTCATTACACTTTTCATGGCCACGCTATTTGCAGCAATAGCATTGATAATAGCGCAACCACAACTACTTCCCACCATAGCAGGAGAAGCCGGCAGTGAAGGTTTTTGGCCATCGTTAAGAGGCATAATGACAGCCTGTTACGGCTCAACCTCCATTGACACGGGTGTGCCGGCAGTAAACGAGCTGGTAGCCACCCGAGGCATGAGCGGTATGATGGACACCATTTGGCTCATACTTTGCGCCATGTGCTTTGGTGGAGTAATGACAGGCAGTCGCATGCTCGACTCCCTCACACAACTCTTCTTGCGATTTGTTCGTCGCACCACATCGGCCGTTGCAGCCACCGTCGGTGCCGGCATACTATTCAACGCAACAACCTCCGACCAATATATCTCCATCATTCTATCGAGTCGTCTATTCAAGGGCGTATATAAAGAGTTGGGCTTGGAAGAGCGACTATTGAGCCGCTCGGTAGTCGATTCCTCAACCGTAACATCGGTACTGATACCATGGAACTCATGCGGTATGGTACAATCGACCGTATTGGGTGTAGCTACCATCACCTACCTACCCTACTGCTTCTTCAATTACCTCACCCCCATAGTCACCATATTGGTTGCCGCAATAGGTTTCAAAATATACACCAAAAAGGCATAATATTGCAAAACTCAAGAAACGAAGCATAAATGCGAGGAAGAGAAACAGAGCTCTTCCTCGCATATTTTTTTGACATATTTCAAAAAAGCACTCATTATTAAAAAAAGAAATAAATAAAGTGACTCCACGATAGGAAACAACAAAAAATATAGTTATATTTGCCCAATAAAAGAAAAACAACTAAAAACAAATATATCAATGAAGAAGCAAGTAACACTTGAAGAGGCCGTATCATACATCAAAGACGGCATGACTCTTATGGTAGGCGGATTTTTGGCCGTTGGTGCACCCACCCAAATCGTTGATGCCCTTGTAGAAAAAGGCGTAAAAGATTTGACACTCATTTGTAACGACACCGCATTTCCCGACCAATCTATCGGTAAGCTCATTGTCAATCACCAAGTAAAAAAACTCTATGTATCGCACATAGGTACCAACCCCGAAACATCAAACCAAATGAACTCGGGAGAATTGGAAATTGAGTTCTGCCCTCAAGGCACATTGGCCGAGCGCATCAGAGCCAAAGGCGCAGGCTTGGGAGGTGTACTCACAGCCACAGGTCTTGGTACCATCATTGCCGAAGGCAAAGAGGTGATAACCGTAGATGGCAAAGAATACTTGCTTGAGAAGCCCCTCGGAGCCGATGTAGCCATTATCGGTGCATCTATCGCCGACGAAGCCGGCAACCTCATCTACAAAGGTACTACACAAAACTTCAACCCCCTCATGGCCACAGCAGCCGACATCGTTATTGCCGAGGCCGAGGAGATTGTAGCCACAGGCACATTGGCACCCGAAACAATACACACATCGGGCGTGTATGTCGATTACTTGTACAAGAAACAATAACAAGTATCAAGCATCAAAAGGAAAAACAAAACAATAAATAACAACAAACTAAAATCCCTAAATACTATGGCACACAAATCAATTATCAGACTCCGCATGAGCAGTCATGACGCTCATTATGGTGGCAACCTTGTCGATGGCGCACGCATGCTCCAACTCTTTGGCGATGTAGCTACCGAATTGCTCATCCAACGCGATGGCGACGAAGGTCTTTTCAAAGCATACGACAACATCGAGTTTATGGCTCCCGTATATGCCGGCGACTATATCGAGGCCGAGGGCGAAATTGTATCGGAAGGTAACACCTCACGCAAGATGGTGTTTGAAGCTCGCAAAGTTATTGTTCCACGTCCCGACATCTCTCCTTCGGCATGTGATGTTCTCGAAGAGCCCATCGTTGTGTGCCGTGCAAGTGGTACTTGTGTAACACCCAAAAGTTGTCAAAGAAAATAATCGACTATAACAAGATATGGAGAAACTTATTATTACAGCCGCTATATGCGGTGCAGAGGTAACCAAAGAACAAAATCCCGCCGTACCCTACACTGTAGAAGAGATAGTACGCGAGGCAAAGTCGGCCGTTGATGCCGGTGCTGCCATTGTTCACTTGCACGTCAGAGAAGACGACGGCACGCCCACTCAAAGCAAAGCCCGCTTTAAAGAGTGTATCGATGCCATATATGAAGTTTGCCCCGATGTCATCATCATCCCCTCAACAGGAGGAGCCGTAGGCATGAGTGCCGAAGAGCGTTTGCAACCCACCGAGTTGTTCCCCGAAATGGCAACTCTCGACTGCGGAACATGCAACTTTGGCGACGAGGTGTTTGAGAACACCATGCCCATGATGCGCGACTTTGGCAAGCGAATGATTGAGAACAACATCAAGCCCGAATATGAGTGCTTTGAAATGGGTCACCTTGACACCGTATTGAAGATGGCTCAAAAGGGTCAAGTACCCGGTGCTCCCATGCAATTCAACTTCGTATTGGGTGTTCCCGGCTGTACCCCCGCCACTGTACAAAACCTTGCTTGGTTGGTAAACTCAATTCCCGCCGGCTCAACATGGACAGCTACCGGTATAGGTCGTCACGCCTTTACATTGGCAGCACACGCCATTGCAATGGGTGGTAACGTGCGTGTAGGATTTGAGGACAATCTCAACCTCGAAAAAGGTGTTCCTGCCAAGTCTAATGGCGAATTGGTAGCCAAAGTGGTAAGAATAGCCAAAGAGTTGGGTAGAGAAATCGCCACCTCGGCCGAGGCTCGCGAAATATTGTCTTTGCCTCCCAGAAACAAATAAATAAGACCAAGAAAAACAAAGATTATCAAAACAATAAAAATATAATACGACAATGAAAAAAGGTAACAAATACGGTATTCACCGCGTAATCGAGCCCCAAGGAGTACTTCCTCAACCCGCCAACAAACTCGATAACAATATGGATGAGATTTACGACAACGAAATTCTCATCGACGTACAAACACTCAATATCGACTCGGCATCATTTACCGAAATTTCAAGAAGATGTGATGGTGACATCGAGAAAATCAAAGAGACCATGAAATGGATTGTGGAAACACAAGGTAAACATCGCAATCCTTGGACCGGTTCGGGTGGTATGTTGCTCGGTACAGTAGAGAAAATCGGTGATGCTCTCGCCGACAAAATCGACCTCAAGGTTGGCGATAAGATTGCCACATTGGTATCTCTCTCACTTACACCTCTTCGCATTGACGAAATTCTCGAAGTACGTCCCGAAGTTGATCAAGTTGATATCAAGGGTAAAGCTATCCTCTTCGAGAGCGGTATCTATGCCAAAATTCCTTCAGACCTTCCCGAAAAACTCGCTTTGTCGGCTCTCGACGTTGCCGGTGCTCCCGCTCAAACTGCCAAGCTTGTTAAACCCGGTGATACTGTATTGATTATCGGTGCCGGTGGCAAGTCGGGTATGCTCTGCTGCTATGAGGCCAAGAAACGTGCCGGTGTTACAGGTAAGGTAATAGGTCTTTGCCACAGCCAAAAGAGTACCGACCGCTTGAAAAAACTTGGTTTCTGCGATGTTGTATTCTCGGCCGACGCTACCGATTCAGTAGCCGTTCTCAACAAAATCGAAGAGCTCACCAAAGGCGAAATGTGTGATATCACCATCAACAACGTAAACATCGAGGCTACCGAGATGACTTCTATCCTTTGTACCAAGAACACAGGTATCGTTTACTTCTTCTCTATGGCCACCAGCTTTACAAAAGCTGCACTCGGTGCCGAGGGTGTAGGTAGCGACGTTACTATGATTATGGGTAATGGTTACACCAAGGGTCACGCCGAGATAACACTCCAAGAGCTCAGAGAGTGTGAAGAATTGAGAAAAGTATTCACCGAATTGTACGCATAATAGCATAGCTTATACACGCATGTGCATTTGCAACATAGAATAATTGCTTACTGACCGACAGAGGTTGATGCCTCTGTCGGCTATTAAGTTTTATGACATCAACAGCAAATGAACAGCAAAAAGCAGAGTACAAGATATAACACATAGCAAATATTTCGTCAAAAAATCATATACACTATGACAGAATCAAGAAGATACGAACTATTTCCCAACGTTACCGACGAGCAATGGAACGACTGGAAATGGCAAGTAAAAAACAGAATTGAGACACTCGAAGATTTGAAGAAATATGTAACACTCACTCCCGAAGAGGAAGAGGGTGTAAAGAAAACACTTCAAACATTGAGAATGGCCATCACGCCCTATTATATCAGCTTGATTGACCCCAACAACCCCAACTGTCCTGTAAGAAGACAAGCAGTACCTACTGCCAAGGAAACATATCAATCTCCTGCCGACTTGCTCGACCCCTTGCACGAAGATGAAGACTCTCCCGTTCCCGGACTCACTCATCGCTACCCCGATAGAGTATTGCTTCTCATCACCGACATGTGCTCGATGTACTGCCGTCACTGTACAAGAAGACGTTTTGCCGGTCAAAAGGATGCCGAGAGTGCCGTAGATCGCATCGACCGTGCCATAGAATACATTGCCAAGACTCCGCAAGTGCGCGACGTACTCCTCTCGGGTGGCGATGCACTCATGGTAAGCGACGAGCGATTGGAATACATCATCTCTCGCCTACGCCAAATACCTCACGTTGAGATAGTACGCCTTGGCTCAAGAACACCGGTTGTTTGTCCTCAACGCATCACCGACAACTTGGTAAATATGCTCAAGAAATATCACCCCGTGTGGTTGAATACACACTTCAATCACCCTCAAGAGGTAACAAAAGAGGCTACCGAGGCATGTGCCAAATTGGCCAATGCAGGTATTCCTTTGGGTAACCAAACAGTATTGTTGAGAGGTGTAAATGACTGTGTCAATACAATGAAGAAACTCATGCACGAGTTGGTGAAGATGAGAGTAAGACCCTACTACATCTATCAATGCGACTTGTCAATGGGTATCGAGCACTTCAGAACACCCGTATCTAAAGGTCTTGAAATCATTGAGGGCCTCAGAGGTCACACTTCGGGCTATGCCGTTCCCACATTTGTGGTAGATGCCCCCGGTGGTGGTGGTAAGACTCCCGTTATGCCTCAATATGTTGTTTCTCAATCGCCCGGTCGTGTAGTACTCCGCAACTTTGAGGGTGTTATCACAACCTACACCGAGCCTACCGACTACAAGAACGACTGCAACTGCAAGTATTGTCAAGAAGCAAGAGAAGGCAATGCCGAAGGTGTATCTTCATTGTTGCAAGGCAAGCAAATGACTATCGAGCCTGCTCACCTCAACCGCAAAGAGAGAGCACACAAGTAAACAGTAACACCTACATTCTGCCATGCCATTCATTGACAAAATTCTCGCATACGACAGCCTATCAATAGTAGGTACAGAGAAAAATGTAGGCAAGACAGAGTGTCTAAACTATATCCTTCGCAGGTTGTCGCTACGCAATAAAAAGGTAGCGATAACCTCGATAGGAATAGATGGTGAAAACAAAGACCAAGTAACCTCTACTCGCAAGCCGGAGATATACTTACACAAAAATTTCTACCTATCGACAGCCGAAACGCACTACCGCGAGCGCAGATTGGTGAGCGAATTGGTAGAGATAACCAACGAACGAAGCTCTTTGGGTCGTATCGTAACTGCCAAGGTGATTGTAGGAGGAAAAGCCATCATATCGGGACCTTCATCGGGCGTATCATTGCGCCGATGGAGCAAGGGAATAAAAAAATATGATATGGACTTGACCATCATCGATGGTGCTATTTCGAGATTGAGCTCGGCATCGCCTGCCATCAGCAAGGCTATGATATTATCGACAGGAGCAGCCCTTTCGTCCAACATCGATACGTTGGTATACAAGACCCGATTTGTGGTAGAGATGATAAAACTTGACAAGCTGCAAGACAAGAGTCGAGATATTCTATGCGACTTGGAACGAGGAGTATGGGGTATAGACAATGAAGGCCGACTTGTCGATTTTAAAATCAACTCGGCACTTGCTATAAACTCCCTCAAGGAGGATATAACCAAGGATATGAAAATTATATACACCGTAGGTGCACTTACCGACAAGCTACTCAACCTCATAGCTGCGTCGAATAACATCAAACAGGTAACCTTGGTGGTAAAAGATTTTACAAAAATATTTGTGAGCGAAATGGCTTACAGAATATTTTGTTCAAGAGGTGGAAAAATAAGGGTGTTGCAAAAGAGCGAGCTTATTGCCGTGAGTGTAAACCCCACCGCACCCAACGGTAACGTTGTGGATAGCGATACATTATGCAGAAAACTTCAGGAAGCCATCAAGCTGCCTGTTTATGATATAGTAAAGAACAAATATGACATTTAAGTCGGCACTTGAAATAGATTGTGGAATACGTTATATGTACGACTCGTTGTGCATCAACTCGTCGTGTGGTCGCAAGAAGTTGCTCGAAAGCAAGATGATGACTAACACGAGCGAGATAGAGAGCTATTACTGCCGACTCAATGACATACACCATAAAGACTGCTCAAAGATTGCTCACACGCTCATGTCACTCAAGGATATACACAACACCTTGAGCCGATTGAATGGCGGGACTACTCTTGATGACATAGAGCTATTTGAGATAAAACATTTGGCAATGTTATCGACACAAGTGCGCAATATGATTGTCGAGCAGCACATCACTGCCATAGAACTGCCTACACTCGATGAGGTAGTAGATATATTGGACCCGGATGGCAACAACATAGACTCGTTCTATATATACGACTCATACAACGAAGAGTTGCGCGAGGTGAGAAAAGTGATGCAAGCCTTGCAAGCACAAGGAGAAGAACTCACCGACGACAAGCGACAAGAACTCACAAGAGTCACACAACGACATGCCGACTTGGAATTGGAAGTAAGAGAGCGACTCACACAACAACTCATCACTCATGCCACACACTTGCAACAAGCGCTCGACAACATGGCGCAACTCGATATATTTATTGCCAAGAGTGAGCAGATACAAAAGATGTCGCTCTGTTTCCCCAACATTACCGACAATACATACACATTATATAATAATATGTTCAATCCGGCCGTAAAGTGGCACCTTGCCGAGCAAGGTCGCGACTTTATGCCCATCGATATCACCTATGGCAACACACCCTTGACTATTATAGGAGCCAATATGGGTGGCAAGAGTGTCGTACTGAAAACACTCGCACTCAATCAACTTCTGGCACAATACGGGTTTGGTGTAGCAGCAACCTCTTGCACTATCACCCCCGTTGAAGAGGTGGCCTTGTGCATAGGAGATGAGCAAAGCATTGTCAAAGGTGTGTCATCATTTGCAAGTGAGATATTGGCCATTGATGCCGTGATAAAAAAGATAAAATCGGGTATCAGGACACTTGCTCTCATAGACGAGCCGGCACGCACCACCAACCCCGTAGAAGGTACTGCGCTGGTAGAAGGGTTGCTCGATGTCATCGAGCAATCGTCGGGAGGATTTATCCTCACAACACACTATAACATTGAGAACAAAAACGTCAAACGTTATAGAGTAAAAGGATTGAGAAACGGACAAATGGACTACACCCTCGAAGAAACGCATAGCGGCGATGTGCCTCACGAAGCCATTGCCATTGCCGAGAACTTGGGTATAGACCCACAATGGATAGCATATACAAAAAAGAATATAAACAACTAACAAGCAGCAAAATGCAAAGTAAATTAGGACTGGATTTTAAGAAGGTTGAACGAGCAAAATCGCTGGCACAAGAAATAGCCAACGAAGTTCAAGCCTTTGTTGAGTCTAAAACAACAGTAGCCGTAGAGCGTACACTGTGCAGACTTATGGGTATAGACGGAGTAGATGAAAATCAAGTACCCCTACCCAATGTCATTGTTGATGACCTCAAACAAAAAGGAGTATTGTGCGAAGGTGTATTGTTCTACCTTGCCAATGCCATGGTAAACACAGGTCTTACACCTCAAGAAGTAGCCGAGCGTGTAGCCAACGGCACATTGGACTTGACCAAGATTGAGGTGGCACCGCAAGCCGAGATAGACAAAGTATTGCAACCCGTAATCGACGAGAGCATTGCCAAGATACGCGCCAGACGACAAAGAAGAGAAAACTATCTCAATACAATCGGCGAAGGCCCCAAACCCTATCTCTATGTAATCGTAGCTACCGGTAACATCTATGAAGACACCGTGCAAGCCGAGGCTGCCGCACGCCAAGGTGCCGACATTATTGCCGTTATACGCACTACCGGACAAAGCCTTCTCGACTATGTACCCTATGGTGTTACTACCGAAGGTTTTGGTGGTACATACGCCACACAAGCCAACTTCAAAATCATGCGCGAGGCGATGGACCGCGTAGGTGAGGAATTGGGTCGCTACATTCGCGTATGTAACTACTGTTCGGGACTCTGTATGCCCGAGATAGCCATTATGGGTGCATTTGAGGGTCTTGACGTCATGTTGAACGATGCACTCTATGGCATCTTGTTCCGCGACATCAATATGCAACGTACACTCATCGACCAATATATGTCGCGCATTATCAACGGATTTGCAGGCGTTATCATCAACACCGGAGAGGACAACTACCTCACCACTGCCGATGCTGTTGAGGCCGCTCACACCGTATTGGCATCGGACCTCATCAACGAGCAACTCGCTCTCTTGGCAGGATTGCCCGAAGAGCAAATGGGTCTTGGACACGCTTTTGAGATGGATCCCATGCTCGAAAACGGCTTCTTGTATGAGTTGGCACAAGCACAAATGGCTCGCGAGATATTCCCCAACGCACCGCTCAAATATATGCCTCCCACCAAATTCATGACAGGCAATATCTTCCGCGGTCACTTGCAAGACTGCTTGTTCAATATGATAGGTATCTGGACCAACCAAGGCTTGCAACTCTTGGGTATGCCCACCGAGGCTATTCACACACCTTTCATGTCCGATCGTTTCCTCTCTATCGAGAATGCCAAGTATATCTTCAACAACATGAAGAGCATCGGCGACGAGATGGAATTTAAAGAGGGTGGTATCGTGAGAACAAGAGCACAAGAAGTACTCGACAAAGCTATCGAGTTGCTCGAACAACTCACATCGGAGGGTCTTTTCAATGCCCTCGAAAAAGGTATTTTCGGTGACGTTAAGAGAAGCCGCATCGGTGGTAAGGGTCTTGACGGCGTAGTAGAGCAAGGCGCTCACTACATGAACCCATTTATAAACTTAATGAAAGGAAAGAAATAATCATGGCAGGTGGACTATATTCAATGTCGGCAAAGGATTTTGACCAGACATTAGACTTGACTAAAGTAAAGCCCTATGGCGACACAATGAACGATGGTAAAGTACAAGTGAGCTTTACCCTCCCCGTTCCCAATGGTGCAGAGGCAGAAGAAGCTGCCAAACTCTTGATGAAAAAGATGGGATTTGAAAATCCATTGGTAGCATTTGCCAAAGAATTGACACCCGGTTTTACATTCTTCAACTGCTATGGCAACCTCACTCACACAGTAGATTATTCAAACATCTATGTGCCCAAGGTCGAGAGTAACACAATGGATATGCACGAGTGCGACGATTATATCAAAGAGCACATCGGTCGCAAACTCATTGTTGTGGGTGCAAGTACAGGTACCGATGCGCACACAGTGGGTATCGATGCTATCATGAACATGAAGGGTTATGCCGGCCACTATGGTCTTGAACGCTACGAAATGGTAGAAGCATACAACCTCGGCAGTCAAGTACCCAACGAAGAGTTCCTTGCCAAGGCTATCGAACTCAATGCCGATGCAATACTTGTATCGCAAACAGTAACCCAAAAAGACGTACACATCCAAAACCTCACCAACCTCATTGAGTTGATGGAGGCCGAGGGATTGCGCGACAAGATGATTGTCGTATGTGGCGGTCCCCGCATATCGCACGAGTTGGCCAAGGAGTTGGGCTACGATGCAGGTTTCGGTGCCAATACATACGCCGATGATGTAATTTCGTTTGTAGCACAAGAACATGTCAATAGAAACATAAAATAAAAATATAATATCGCTATGGATAAAAATCAAATCAGAGAGGTCATCGCTCGCCGAGCAGCTCTCGAATTACATGATGGTGATGTTGTCAATCTTGGTATCGGACTTCCCACATTGATACCCGATTTTCTTCCCGAAGGTGTATCGGTGATACTCCAATCGGAAAATGGTCTTATCGGTATGGGTCCCACACCCAAAGAAGGCGAAGAGAACAAAGACTTGGTAAACTCGGGTGGCGGATACGTTACAGCTATTCCCGGTGCATGGTCATGCAGCTCATGCGACTCATTTGCACTCATCAGAGGCGGTCACGTCGATGTTACCTTCTTGGGAGCTCTTGAGGTAGATGAAAAAGGCGACTTGGCCAACTGGAATATCCCCGGCAAGAAAACACCCGGTATGGGTGGCGCTATGGACCTCTTGGTAGGTGCCCGCAAGGTTATCCTCACTATGGAACACACTGCCAAAGGCAACCACAAGATACTCAAAAAGTGCAACTTGCCCCTTACCGCTGCAGGACAGGTCAATATGATTATTACCGAAATGGGTGTAATGGATATTACCCCCGAAGGTATTGTCTTGCGCGAAATTCACCCCGAATTTACCGTAGAACAAGTGCAAGAAGCTACCGGCGCAACACTCATCATATCGCCCGAGCTCAAGCCCATGAAACAATAATCGACTATGGAGTATCAATTTTTGAAATACGACAACAGCCGCGAAGGGATAGGTGTTCTCACCATCTCTTCTCCGGCTACGCTCAATGCGCTCAACTCTACAATCCTTGGTGAGCTTGACGCAATGATAAGCTCTATTGACACTCGCAACACCCGTGTTCTCATTATTACAGGCGAGGGTAAGTCGTTTGTTGCCGGTGCCGACATTGCTCAAATGAGCAATCTGACAGCCGAGGAGGGTTATGAGTTTGGCAAATTTGGTGCGATGGTATTCAAGAAAATCGAGGACTTGGAAATACCCGTCATTGCTGCCGTAAACGGATTTGCACTCGGTGGTGGCTGCGAGTTGGCTATGGCATGCGATATTCGCATTGCTTCGGCCAAAGCCCGTTTTGGCCAACCCGAAGTAAATCTTGGCATCATACCCGGCTTCTCGGGCACCTATCGCTTGAGTAAGCTCGTAGGTCAAGGCATTGCCAAAGAGCTCATCTATACAGGCAACCACATTATGGCCGACGAAGCATTGCACATAGGTCTTGTAAACAAGGTAGTAGCTCCCGAAGAGTTGATGGACACCGTTATGACTATGGCCGAGAGCATACTCACCAGCGCACCTATCGCAGTGAAACTTGCCAAGAAGTGCATCAACGAGAACTATGACCTCACCGCAACAGAGGCTATTGAACTCGAAAATCGCTACTTCTCGCAATGCTTTGCCACTGCCGACCAAAAGGAGGGTATGGCTGCATTCATGGGCAAACGTGCTGCTACATTCAAGAACGAATAATTAACTTTAAATAAAATACCAAATATGAAAATTTGCGTTATTGGAACCGGTACAATGGGTTCCGGAATCGTACAATCTTTTGCACAAGCAGGTATTCCTGTTGTAATGAAGAGTCGCAGTGATGCCAGCAACGAAAAAGCATTGGCTCGCATCAGCAAGTCATTGGCAAAACTCGTAGAGAAG
This sequence comes from Barnesiella sp., assembly GCA_045645425.1. Taxonomy (GTDB): domain Bacteria; phylum Bacteroidota; class Bacteroidia; order Bacteroidales; family Barnesiellaceae_A; genus Barnesiella_A. The sequence continues at coordinate 54,159 of JAZRIS010000006.1, read as the reverse complement.
GGCAAAGTGAGCCAAGAGTACATGGATACTACATTGGCCAACATTACACCCACTACCGACTATGCCAAGTGTGCCGATGCCGACTTGGTAATTGAGGCCGCAGTTGAGACAATGGAGTTGAAAAAAGAGCTCTTCAAGATGCTCGACGAGATATGCAAGCCCGAGGCAGTACTTGCTTCCAACACATCGTCACTCTCTATCACCGAGATTGCCGCTGCAACAAGTCGTCCCGACAAGGTAATAGGCATGCACTTCTTCAACCCCGCACCCGTCATGAAGTTGGTAGAGCTCATCAAAGGTCAAAAGACCTCGGATGAAGTATGCACCATGATTTCGGATCTTGCCAAGTCAATAGGCAAAGTACCCGTAATGGTCAATGAGGCTCCCGGTTTTGTTGTAAACCGCATCCTCATACCTCTTGTAAACGAGGGTATAGGCATCTTGGCCGATGGTGTTGCCACTCGCGACGAGATTGACGAAGCGATGAAACTCGGCGCCAATCATCCTATGGGTCCCTTGGCATTGGGCGACTTGATAGGTCTTGATGTATGCTTGGCTATCATGGAAGTTTTGCACCAAGAGTATGGCGACGACAAATATCGTCCCCACCCCCTACTTCGCAAGATGGTAAGAGCCAACTTGTTGGGCAGAAAAACAGGAGAAGGATTTTACAAGTACTAATAGTATAACATAATAACACATGAATTTTAATTTAACAAAAACACAAGAACTGTTCAGGCAAATGATTCGAGAGTTTGCCGAGAAAGAGGTAAAACCCCTCGCCGCAGAGATTGACGAACAAGAGAGATTTCCGGCCGAAACAGTGAAGAAGATGGCCGAGCTGGGCATCTTCGGTATCCCCGTACCCACTCAATATGGTGGTGCCGGTGGTGACAACCTCATGTATTCTATCGCTGTAGAAGAGCTCTCAAGAGCTTGCGCCACTACAGGTGTTGTTGTATCGGCTCACACTTCTCTTTGTGTGGCTCCTATCATGGAACACGGTACTGAAGAACAAAAGATGAAATACCTTCCCAAACTTGCTTCGGGCGAATGGATTGGTGCATTTGGTCTTACCGAGCCCAATGCCGGTACCGATGCCGCAGGACAACAAACAACTGCTGTGCTCGATGGCGAAGAGTGGGTGCTCAACGGTAACAAAATCTTCATCACCAACGCAGGTCCTGCACACGTATATATCGTCATTGCCATGACCGACAAGTCGTTGAAGACCAAAGGTATCTCGGCTTTCATCGTAGAGGCAGGCACACCCGGTTTTGAGATTGGTAAGAAAGAGTTGAAGATGGGTATTCGCGGCTCTGCTACTGCCGAGCTTATCTTCAACAACTGCCGCATACCCAAAGGCAACCTCTTGGGCAAAATAGGTGGTGGCTTCCCCATCGCCATGAAGACGCTCGACGGTGGTCGTATCGGTATCGCCGCTCAAGCGCTTGGTATCGCTCAAGCTGCCTTGGACGAAACAGTAAAATATACCAAAGAACGCAAACAATTTGGCAAGGCAATCGGTCAATTCCAAAACACACAATTCCAAATGGCCGACCTCAAAACCAAGGTAGAGGCAGCTCGTTTGCTCGTTCGTTCGGCTGCATTCAAGAAAGATAGCGGCGTGCCCTACTCTCCCGATGCAGCTATGGCCAAGTTATTTGCCGCCGAGACTGCTATGGAGGTAACAACCAAAGCCGTACAATTCCACGGTGGTTATGGCTACACACGCGAATATCCCGTTGAGAGAATGATGCGCGATGCCAAGATTACTGAAATTTATGAAGGCACATCAGAAGTACAACGCATGGTGATTGCCGCTAACCTGTATAAATAAGAGGGAGGAAAAGATATATGAAAATTGTAGTATGTATAAAACAAGTGCCCGATACTACCGAGATTAAAATCAATCCCGTAACCGGTACACTTATTCGTGATGGTGTTCCCAGCATCATGAACCCCGATGACAAAGGTGCTCTCGAAATGGCACTCCGTCTTAAAGACCAATATGGTGCTCATGTAACCGTTATCACCATGGGTCCCCCTCAAGCCGACCTCATCTTGCGTGAGGCATTTGCTATGGGTGCCGACCGCGCCATCCTCCTCACCGACCGTCGCTTTGCCGGTGCCGACACATTGGCCACTTCTAACGCATTGGCCGGTGCGCTCAAAACAATGGAGTATGACATCGTATTTGCCGGTCGTCAAGCCATCGACGGTGACACAGCACAAGTAGGTCCCGAAATGGCCGAGCACTTGGGATTGCCTCAAGTATCTTATGTTGTAGATCTCAATGTCAAGAACGAGAATACCGTAATCGTCAAGAAAGAGACAGAAGAAGGCTACCAAATGTTGGAAGCCGATACCCCCTGTGTACTCACCGTACTTGCCAGCGCCAACAAGGCTCGCTACATGTCGGTGTCGGGTATCGTCAATGCCTACAACCGAGAAGTAGAAATATGGACTGCCGACTCTATCGACGTTGATGAGTCGAAATTGGGACTCAAAGGCTCACCCACCAAAGTTCAAAAATCATTTGCCAAAGGCTTGAAACAAGCCGGCGAAGTATATGAAGTGGATGCTGAAGAGGCTGTTGGTATCATTGTTTCTAAACTCAAAGAGAAATTTATTATCTAATATCTAAAACATTAAAGAAATGGATAAATCAGCATACAAACACGTATATGTCTTTGTTGAGCAAAGAGATGGTGTTATTCAGCCTGTCGCTTTCGAACTCTTGGGCAAGGCTCGCGACCTCGCCGACGCTCTCGGTGAGAAGGTGGTAGCTCTCTTCCCCGGTTATCAAATTGCCAACAGCTGCCAAACTCTCATCGAGCATGGTGCCGATGAGGTTATCTGCGCCGACCACGCTCAACTCAAAGACTACCTCACAGAGCAATATGTACAAGTAATCACTCAAGTTATCGAGGAGTTCAAGCCCAGCATCTTGTTGCTCGGTGCTACTACTATCGGTCGCGACTTGGGTCCCCGCTTGGCGGCTCGCATCACAACAGGTCTTACTGCCGACTGTACCAAGCTCGAAATCTCGGAAGACCGCGAGTTGTGGTCCACTCGTCCCGCATTCGGTGGTAACCTCATGGCTACTATCGTAAACTCTACTCATCGCCCCCAAATGTCCACTGTACGTCCCGGTGTGATGCAAAAGAGAGAAGCCGACCCCGCTCGCAAGGGCGAGATTATCAACTTTGAGCCCAAGTTCGACGAGGCTAAATTCAGAGTACGCCTTATCGAAACCGTCAAAGAGGACAAGGGCAAAGTAGATATTACCGATGCCAAGATACTTGTATCGGGTGGTCGTGGTGTAGGTTGCAAAGAGAACTTCGAGAAACTCGAACAACTTGCCAACGTACTCGATGCCGAGGTTTCTACCTCTCGTGCTATGGTCGATGCCGGCATCATGCCTCACGACCGTCAAGTAGGACAAACAGGTAAAACCGTTCGCCCCAATCTCTATTTCGCTCTCGGTATCTCAGGTGCTATCCAACACTTGGCCGGTATGGAAGAGTCGGACTTTATCGTTGCCATCAACAAAGATAAGTTTGCTCCCATCTTCCAAGTATCAGACCTTGGTATCGTTGGCGATGTAAACAAGATTATCCCCATGCTCACCGAGCGTTTGGCTCAAGAGTTGAAGAAATAATCTTTACATATAGCCACAAGCACTACGAGAGGATGCTCCGCACAGAGGCATCCTCTCGTTTTTTTCTGTAAGAATTGATAAAGTACATGTGAGAATAGAGATATAGAAACAAAGAGCAGGCATACCCACATTAATACAAAAAGTGAGGAGCAGACACACGCTCACACCCCACAATTAACTACTAACAACAACAACACCCTCATCACTACTTGCAAGATTGGTACTATCTTTGTAATTTTACAAATTGACAGTAAGAGCAATAATATGAAAGTTACATTGGCATTTGATTCGTTCAAGGGTTCGCTCTCCTCGCAAGAGGTGGCTGAGGCATTTGAGTCGGGACTACGCTCCTGTGCGCCGGAGTGTGAGGTAGTCAAGGTTGTTATTGCCGATGGTGGCGAGGGTACTACCGAGGCGCTGGTGGAAGCACTACATGGCGAGTATATAGATGCAGTGGTAAGCGATCCATTGGGACGACCCATAACTACACGATATGGCATTGTAGATAATGGAAGTACTGCCATCATAGAAATGGCCAAGGCAAGTGGGTTGCCTCTTCTTCATCCTTGCGAGCGCAATCCGTTGCAAACATCGACCTACGGCACCGGCGAAATGATAGCCGATGCACTCAAGCGCGGTTGTCGTCACTTTCTCATAGGCATAGGTGGCAGTGCTACCAACGATGGCGGTATGGGTATGCTATCGGCCTTGGGATACCAATTTCTCGACAAGCAGGGCAATAGACTCAAAGGCAATGGTGCATCGCTGTTGGATGTAGCATCAATAGACGACTCACAGATATTGCCGGCCGTGAGAGAGGCACATTTCACTGTGGCTTGCGATGTAACCAACCCACTGTATGGCGAGAATGGTGCGGCGCATGTCTTTGCAAGGCAAAAGGGTGCCGACACACACATGGTAGAACAACTCGACCGAGGCTTGCGCAATTACGCTCAAGTCATTAAGGAGTATAACGACAGCGATATAGCTGCACTACCCGGAGCCGGTGCCGCCGGAGGATTGGGCGCGGGATTTTGTGCCTTGCTCAATGCGCATCTTGTACCCGGTATAGAGATGATACTTGATGCGATAAAATTTGACCGGATAATAGCCGACAGCTCACTGATTGTGACAGGCGAAGGCTGCATCGACTATCAAACACTCATGGGCAAAACACCAAGCGGTGTGCTGAAAAGAGCCTCGCAACACAACATCCCGGTAGTAGCCATAGGAGGCAAGGTGGTATGGTGCGATGCACTGCGAGATAGCAATTTTGCAGCCATCCTGCCCATTACCTATGATGATATACCTATTGAGGAAGCAATGAAACCACACATTGCCCAAGAGAATGTAAAAAAGACAGCTATATACATAGCCAACAAATACCTTTTAGGAGAATAAAACAGAGAGATATATGAAAGAGATATACTTGGCAGGAGGTTGCTTTTGGGGTACCCAGCACTACATAAAACAGATAGATGGCGTGGTAGAAACAGAAGTCGGATATGCCAACGGCTCGACACCATACCCCACCTACGAGGAGGTATATACCGACCAAACGGGATATGCCGAAACAGTGTATATACAATACGACGAGTCGAGGGTGAGCCTTGCCACTATCATCGAGATGTATTTCCTATCTATCGACCCCACTTCTCTCAACAGACAAGGAGCCGACTGTGGCACACGATACCGCACCGGCATATACTACAAGTCAATCGACGACCTACCCATTATAGAGCAAGAATATCAACGAGTAGCATCACAATATGACAAGCCCTTGGCAGTAGAGATAGAGCCGTTGCGCAACTTCTACCCTGCCGAGGAGTATCATCAAGACTATTTAGAGAAAAACCCGCATGGATATTGTCACATACCGCATGCGCTCATTGCCAAGGTAAGAGAATTGTCACAAAGTGCCAAGCCTACCGAATAAGGTACCATTCATACTCTACACCATCGGGCGACACATCTACACGCAAATATTCGGCCGGTGTGTCGGTGTGACTATCGGCAATAGCACCTACAATGGTATAACGCACGCTACCCACATAGATGTCCTCTCGGTAATGGTCGTGACCTTGAAGAACAAGTGTCACCCGATACTGCTCAAACATATCGGCAAGAGCAAGCAACTCTTCAATAGGGAGATTACCCGACGTTGTTTGTGAATTGTCGGTATAGAAGAGATTGGTGTGCGTAGAAATGATACAATGACGATAACGATGGCGATGAGTGGCAAGAAAGTTTCTGAGCCACGCATGTTGCTTGGCTCCAAGTGTACCGGTAGCTGAGTCGAGTACAATATATAAATCGTTACCATCGCCGGTGTTCATCACCCAATAATATACCGATGGACCTACCTTCTCGCTATACTCATCCCACCCCGCAAAGTAGGTGTCGTGATTGCCCAACACAAGATGAATATCTTGATTGTATCGCTGTGTGGTAGGATTGTATGACATCATATCGAGAAAAGCCGGCAACAAGCTATGGCGGCTTGTATAATCGCCCAAGACAATACCAAAGAGAGCCGAACTGTCATTGCGCAACTCATTGAGATATTGAGTAAAGTGGTGGGCAGTAGTCGTCACATGTACATCGGTGCATACATAAAAGGAATAGGCATCGGAGTTGCTATTATACTCCGCAACGGCATTATCATGTGTCATAGCCATGCTTTGCTCAAATCGAGTATCTACAACATCGCCCAACGGAAATAGCAAGCCCAAGACCTGAAAGCGGTCGCTACACGAGCACAACAAGGCTACAAACAAGGCTATATATAAGTTTCTCACCATCTATATACAACACCTACGTTAATACTTAACTGATAATAATCACTCGAAACATTGAACATTCCGGCCGGCTTGTATCGCGCTCCGCACATCAATCCCAATGACGAGGTAGCATGCCAGCAGGCATCTACTTGGAGAGAGGGCTGATAATGACGCTCCAAATCGTACATACCGCTATTGGTTACCGCCACAGCCAAGTCCCAACTCTTGATATCGGGCAGACAATTTACGCCCAACTCATAATAAATATTGAAAGGCTCGGCAACAGTAAGTGATGACACACCCAACGTGCGATAATAATATCCGGCATTGCACCATATATACTTGCTTGTAAAGCCAACACCCCCACCAAGGCACAGCGATTGTGCGCTATGTTGCATCGTATAATGACACAAAGCCTCGACATGCAAACGCCCCGACGCAAAATGATAGATAAAGGCAGGTCTTACGTCGGCCACCATGCGGTTGGTAATATTATATTGCACACCACCTCGCACCGCAAAGTATTGAGGTAAGGAATATTGGGCACTCAACCCTACGGCTCCATACCATCCCCACACAGCATTATTGCCGCCTTGCAGTTGCAAAGAAGTAACACATCCCTCCTCTACAAAAGGCCGTTCGGCCATTGCCGATAAGGGCAACAGCCAAACAACTATCAATAATAGTAATGTATGCTTATTGAATAGAGGCATATAAATCCTTGCAGAATTAATCGGCATCAAACATGGATTACTTGCCCACCACGATACGACTCAAAACCTGAGTCATACAGTGAGCCGCACCATAACCATCAATAAGACTTTCGAGAGGTATCCACTCAACCTTCACGCCATGACGCTCAAAGTTCTTTTGCAACTCCTCCGATTGTCCGGCTACGGCCATAATGTGACGAGGAGCTATTGCCAAGTAATTGTTGGCATAGTGCAACTCATCCTCCTCTTTGATGGGAATGATGGTATATCCGTTATCTTTGAGATACTGCACAAAGGGAACATCTTGTTGAGTGAGGGTATATTCCTTCTCACCCGGGCGACGAGTGTAAAGATCGACAGTTACCCATTCAGGGTCGCCCTCTTTGGCATACAAGCGACTCTCAACCAAGGTGCACAAGTCTTTATCGATAATGTTGAAGTAAGTATCGAGGTGCATTTGCATTTGCCACCATTTGTGGTCATTGACAACAGCCACGGTGTCGTGTCCGAAGGCATCGGCCTCCATGATTTGTTGTATAGCTTCTATGTTGGTGCGCATGCCACAACCTATAAACGACACATTGCCGGCAGGGATGTAGTCGCCACCTTCAAGACGACCTTCATTGACAATATTAAGGATAGGTTTCACGCCCAACTGCTCGTAACAGATAGAGATAATAGATGTTTCGGGAGCACGTTGTGAAGAGTTCATCTGACAAATGATGTGACCGCGAGGAGTTGTCACACTCTGGTCGCGAGTAAAATAGAGGTTCATCAAAGGTTGATGAGTATAAACAGCCTCAACACCTGTATTGTTGTCGGTAGAATACAAAGTAACAGTAGGTTGCAACAAGATGCAACGAATGAGGTCGGCACGCGACATCTCGCCTATCACTTTGAGGCGATATTCGTTATTCTCCACGACATTGGCATCGGGAATGTTAGAAATATCGTATGTGAGAGCATTCATGGCGTGTACACGCAACTTCTCGATAGGAGCCTCATTGAGGAGTTGCTCAACGGTATATACCTTTATACCATTGTTTTCGAGAGCCTTGATGTAACCACGATGCTCGGCAGCGGCTTTATCTACATCGAAATAGTTCTCAAACAATCCGGCAGAGGGGTGAATAACACCATCAAAAAGCTCTTGCCCGGGTGTGTGCATCAATATAGCAGTAGCTCTATCCCACTCGGCACAAGGATACGATGCAGCATCTTGCGAGTATGAACAACAATAAACCGATAATAATAGTAGTAATGATAAAATAGTGCGTTTCATGATATTATATTTTTAAAACAATGCAAAGATATATAAATTGCAGATATGAACAAAAAGCATTGTATAAAAAAGAGCCACCCCGATATATGTCGATATAACGGGATGGCATAGAATATAGCAAATATTATACTTAATAGGTCAAAGCCTCCTCGTAATAGGTAGAGAAAGCCTTGAGATTATCGCGATGTATAGGAGTGCAGAATTGAGTACCTGCAAAGAAAGCATCATTCTCGGCAGCACGTTGTTGCAAAGTAGCATCGGGCGAGTAGGCAACCTCCTCTCGCTCCGTTCCGTCGGCATTGCGCACTGTGAGAGTAAGGGTGTTATCCTTGACATTAATAAGGACAGCATCACCATCGGCCACTGCCACATCAAAGGGAGCAAATGTGGGTATAGCGATGCGCAACACTGCCTCTTCATCACGCAACATATAGCCATAGGTAACACTATCATCGGTGCGCTCATACGTACCTATAATGTCGCCTTGTCCTACCCTTTCGCTATATGTGATAGAGGTAACATCCGATGGAAGTTGGGGGTTGAGTACAATGACACGATTGACCATATCGGGGCGAATACCCAAGAAGTATTGATACCACACACGCAACTGCTCGGCATTGCTCCATGCTTGCAAGAAAGTACCGGAGCGACGAGCCCATGTAGCACCTTCGCGAGGATGCGCATCGGCATTCTCACTGAGGCTACCCACAGCACCTTGGACAAGGGCTTGACGATTCATATTTGAGAAGAGTTGCCAAGCAATATCGGGTTGTCCCATCTCTATCATACGTTGCATGGCATGGCCATTGTTCCACAACCACACTGTACCGTTGTGATAGGCATCGTCTTTGTGATAATAGTGCCAATTTTCGTGTTGAGGATGGAAGTCATCGTCGAGTTGGCTCAACGACGCTACACCCCAAGGATATACAAGCTCTTCCCACACGCGACGAGTCACCTTACGGCAGAACGACATATCATCAATCAACTCGAATGTATATAGCTGATTGGGGCGCATTTGCATATCTTTTGAGCCATCGACATTGAGGTGGTCGATAACCATATTGTTGATAGTATCGCAATAGTCTTTGGCAAAGTTTTCACGAAGAATTTGTGCACGGGTTTCCCACTCAAGAGCAACCAAATCATCGCCCATATAACGTGCCATATAGGCACCATCCATAAGCTGATGATACCACAAAGCCTGAATATCGTTGGCACGATTGCCACGAGGAGAGCCGGGAATACCGTTGCGTTTTACATCCATCCAAGTATCGGCATCGGCGTGACAGAGATAGCCATTCTCATCGGTAAAGAGAGCAATAGAGGCTGTAATACTGCGTGACACAGCAGGATATATCTTGCGTATAAAAGCAGTATCGCCCGAGTAGCGCACATAATCGGCTACTTGCATTACAAATCGGGGTGTTCCGTCGGTGGTGTTATAAAGAATACCTTCGATATTGGCACGATTGGGGATGCGACCAAGTGTAGGCGACTTGGGATCAACATCTTGCAGTCGAGAAAAATCGGCAAGTATCTCTCGTGTCACCTCAAACTCACCATTGATGAGTGTGGCGCCGGGCATAGAGATAAACATGTCGCGACCCCAATACTCATTGAACCAAGGCAATCCGGCATAAATGCCGCGACCTTGCTGTTGAGTAACCAACTCATCGGTTGTGAGCAACAACCATGCAATGGCACGGTCGAGCGAGTCGAGATTACTCTTCATAGGATTGGACACAGCAACCAAGTTGTTCATGCGCTCTTGTCTATCAATCAACCATTGATTACCCTCGGTACGGAAGGCTTTAATATTATCCTTACACTCATCGGCTGTTCCATAAGCCACAAGAAATCCTTCGGCCGAGGCAGGAGCTTGCAAACGAGTGCCATCAAATACCGCCTCAACATCGGTACGAGGTGCAACGGCAAGCAGTTTATCGGGAGTTTCACGAGGGATATACCACAATATACCCTCCTCGTAACGAGGCGATGCAACCAATGTTGTGTCAATAGCAATAGCTATCGCATCGCCCTTGATGTGCTCAAGAGCAATAGAGAGAATAGCACGATTATCTACAAGAGCAAATCGCTCCACTGCTTTATCATAGACACGATTGAGATAGTGAGGATATACCGTCACTTGAGCATCGGAACGCGACAATAAGGTAGTATCGACATACAAGTCATAATCGCTGACGATGCGACGTTGCTTAACATTCCATCCGGCATACCACTCGGCAAAATGAGGCTGATGCGTGCGACCATAATAGTAACCACTACGCTTGTCGGAGTAAGAATATTCACGATTTTCATCGGCCGTTACTTCAATACCCATTGAATCTACCGACATTACAGGTGTAGCCTGTCGGTTGCAACTCACAAGTGTCGCTGCCGCCGCAAGTACACAAAAGAAACTCTTTAATTTCATAAAACTTATACAATCTTTATTTTAATATTATTAATATCTACCGAGTTACAAGATACTCTTCAACTCACCCCACTGCTCGGCAACGGCCTCGGCACAACGCTCGCCATCAATAGCTGCCGACACAATACCACCGGCATATCCGGCACCCTCGCCACAAGGATATAGCCCCTTCAATGCGATATGCGACATGCGTTCATTGTCACGCGGAATGCGCACCGGCGACGAGGTGCGGGTTTCAACACCTATCATGGTAGCCTCGTTGGTGAGGAAACCATGTGAGATTTTGCCAAAATATTTAAATCCTTCACGCAAGCGAGATGTGATATGCTCGGGCATCCAAAAGTGTAATGGAGAGGCTACCAAGCCCGGCGTATATGACGAAACAGCCAAAGATGAAGAGTTGCGACCGGCAACAAAGTCGGCCATACGCTGCGCCGGTGCTGTTTGACGGCAATTACCATTGACATAGCAGAGTTGTTCCAACTCCTCTTGAAACTTGATACCAGCCAATACGCCATATTTATCTACATGAGGAAAATCTTGAGGTTGCATCTCCACGACCATGCCCGAATTGGCCCAACGAGAGCCGCGATTGGATGGTGACATACCATTGACAACAAGCTGATTGGGGCCTGTTGCCGCCGGGACAACAAATCCTCCGGGGCACATACAGAAGGAATACACACCACGACCATTGACTTGTGTAACAAAGCTATACTCGGCAGCCGGCAAGTACTTGCCTCGACCTTGCGAGCTATGGTATTGTATGCTGTCGATAAGCTGTTGCGGATGCTCCAATCGCACACCCACAGCAATACCTTTACTCTCAAGAGCTACACCGGCATCATGAAGATAATAATATACATCGCGAGCCGAGTGACCTGTGGCCAAGATGACCGGGCCTCTAAAAGTCTTGCCACAGGCAGTTGTCACACCAACAACCGAGTCGTTGTGCATGAGCAAGCCCGTCATGCGTGTTTCAAAGTGTACCTCGCCACCCGAACGGATGATTTGGTTGCGAATATTCTCTATGACACGAGGCAACTTATCGGTGCCTATGTGAGGGTGAGCATCGGCCAAAATTGATGTAGATGCGCCATGCTGACAAAGAATATTGAGAATGCGATTGACATTACCGCGCTTCTTGCTACGAGTATATAGTTTTCCATCCGAGAAAGCTCCTGCGCCACCCTCTCCAAATCCATAATTCGACTCCGGATCGACACGATGTTCGCGACTTATCATTGCAATATCGCGACGGCGGGCATGCACATCTTTACCACGTTCTATCATAATAGGACGCAACCCGGCCTCGATAAGTCGCAATGAGGCAAAGAGTCCGGCAGGACCTGCACCCACCACAACCACTTGTGGAGCTTGTGACACATCGCCATAAATAATCGTATCATAACCATCGTCTTGTGGCAACTCATTGATATAGATGCGCACTGTAAGATTGACCAATACGGGACGACGACGCGCATCAATAGAACGCTTCAACACCCTTACGGCATTGATATGAGCCACTCCATTTTCATTGAGAAACGATATAATGGATTGTTCCGAGGCAGCCTGATGAGGCAGCAATCGTAGTTGTTGTTCTTGTATCATTGTTTCATTTTATCCAAAGAGCAAGCGGAAAGCCTCCTCGACCTTGCGTACTTGTAAAATTTCTATATTGAGTTTTGACGTATCAAAACCATTGATATTGTTGTGCGGAATGATAATGCGACGGAAGCCCAATTTCTCTGCTTCGAGTATGCGTTGCTCAATGCGATTGACAGGACGTATCTCACCCGAAAGGCCCACCTCACCGGTGAGGCATGTACCCTCCTCGATGCTCATATCCATATTGGACGATAATATGGCACTGATGATGGCCAAGTCCATTGCCGGGTCATTTACTTTGATGCCACCGGCGATATTGAGAAATACATCTTTCTGACCCAATTTAAATCCCACTCGCTTTTCGAGCACGGCCAGCAACATATTCATCCTGCGCAAGTCAAATCCTGTTGCCGAGCGTTGCGGAGTGCCATAGGCTGCACTGCTCACAAGAGCCTGTGTTTCTATGAGAAAGGGTCTTATGCCCTCTATGGCAACAGCAATAGCCACTCCACTGAGGCCTTCGTGTTGGGCAGTGAGCAACAATTCCGAAGGATTGCTCACCTCTCGCAACCCCTCTTGTCGCATCTCGTATATGCCCAATTCGGAGGTACTTCCAAAGCGATTTTTGACCGAGCGCAAGATACGATACATATAGTGGCGGTCGCCTTCAAATTGCAATACGGCATCGACAATATGCTCCAGCACCTTGGGGCCTGCGATACTACCCTCCTTGTTAATGTGACCCACCAATAAGACCGGGGTACCGCTCTCCTTGGCATAACGCAATAGAGCTGCTGTACACTCACGCACTTGCGCCACCGAGCCGGCCGACGATTCAAGCGATTCGGTAGCAATAGTCTGTATCGAATCGACAATGAGTATATCGGGGTGAACGTTGCGCACATGTACCATGATCTCTTCCAACATTGTTTCGCACACGATATAGCAATCGGGGTTGTCATACCCGATACGCTCGGCACGCAATTTGAGTTGTCGGGCACTCTCCTCACCGCTTACATACAGCGTGCGGTAATTGCGTAACGAGAGTACGGTTTGAAGTATCAAGGTCGATTTACCTATACCCGGCTCGCCACCTATGAGCACCAATGAACCTCTCACCAAGCCACCACCCAATACTCTATTGAGCTCGGCATTGCCCAAGTCTATACGAGGCTCGTTGGTAGAGTCTATCTGCTCCAATCGCAAGGGTTGCGACTTTGAGCCATCGACAGCATGCGCACTGCGAGCAGATGAAGAGGCCGACTTGACCGATACCACTTGTTCGACATAAGTGTTCCACTCGCCACACACCGGGCATCGACCTATCCACTTGGCACTCTCGGCTCCACAGTTGTTACAACAATATACACTCTTTGTTTTGGCCATACGATTACATTTTTATTTCCATTTCACGGCGACGAAATTCGGCACAAGTAATAGCGGTAGCAACAGCTACATTAAGGCTCTCGCTTGTGGGTGCGCCTTGCGGAAAGTTAGGAATATACAAGCGGTGCGATATAAATGGTTCAAGCAGTGGCGATATACCATTGCCTTCATTACCCATAACTATCACTCCGTGGGACGACAGTGTTTTTTGATATATATTATCTCCATCAAGAAATGTACCATATATGGGCATGGAGTCTTTGATAGCTTCAAAAAACGGAACAAGAGGCATATAATGCACTTTAACACGAGCCAATGCGCCCATGGTAGCTTGCACGACTTTGGGGTTATATACATCGGCCGTCTCGGGCGAGCAGATGATGTGACGAATACCCATCCAATCGGCAATGCGAATAATCGTACCCAAATTGCCCGGATCTTGCACCGTGTCGAGTGCGAGCGACAACTCGTTGTTCAACAACTCGGCATCGAGGTGATGTTGCGGCATGACATACACAGCCAATACCTCTTGCGGCGTGGTAAGTTGCGACACACGAGCCAACTCGTCGTGCGACACCTCAACTTTGACATGGGCTTGTGCCATAGGGTGCTCATCCCACCATTGTCGAGTGGCCACCAACATACGGCACTCAAATGCTTGGAGTGTATCTTCGACGAGTTTATTACCTTCGGCAAGAAAACATCCACTCTCAACACGTCCCTTTTTGCGGGCAAGCGATTGTATAAATTTTATTTGATTTTTTGACAGCATAGTCGTGTATAAATAAGCACAATAATATATAGCAAACCATACTCATTGGGCATACAAAGGTACGAATAAACGAATGAAATAATACAATGCTTGCTTGAATATTTTATACCGAGTGAAACGTATCTTGGAGCGACTGCATGAAGATAGTAAAATATATGTGCAAATCATTACTCATAGATACAAAAAGCGGGAATACACCATGACGGCATATTCCCACAGGCAGATTAAATATAAAATTGGAATGAGGCTGTTGTATTAGTGGTCGCAACCGGTAACAAGCACTATTCTGTTCCAATCATTATCGGCCGGATAGGGTTGCTCACTGCTACCCTCGCCCACGACAACGATGCGGGCGGCATCTATACCATAATGATTTCTGAGGGCTTCGGCCACAGCTTCTGCACGACGTTTGCTCAACTTCATGTTATACTCGCTGCTACCTGTATTACGGTCGGCATAGCCTGTAATAGTGACTTTGCAGTCGGGATTTTCTTTGAGCCACTGGGCCACATTATAGACATTGAGCATTTCTCGCGGTGACACAACAGCACTATTGATGGCGAAAGATACCGATGCAGTCATCGCTTCGCAACAATTTTCTTTCACCACCACAGGAGCGGGAGGAACAACTTCGGGACAAGGAGGACAATCGGGTTTGCGCGATTGGCAGTCGTTGAGAGCTGCTCGCAACTGATTGGTGCGGCGATTGAGTTCGGCAATAGCCAACTGATCGACAAGCGGATTGAATGCTTTGAAACGGCTCTCACGGAACTTGAACGAAAGACCGGCAATGACCGATATGGCAGTTTCCATCTGACTGCCCATAGTTACACCATTGAATTGATCGGATACAGCCTGCATCCTGCCTTCACAAAAGAGATCGACATAATGGCTCAATCGGAAATTGAGTTTAAGACCGGCGGTAACAGGCATATCCCATACATCCTCCTTATTGCCACTATGATGCCAAGCATACGCACCACCCAAGCCTATAAAAGGAATAATGGCTATCACACGTCGCTCGTCATATCCGGCAACGGTATTGAGCATCTCCCACATAAAATCGAAATAAAAAGCGCCATATCGCATAGAGCCATAGTTGCGCATCGAAGGCTCACCGGCAAGCCAATCGTAATGCAACGAGCCTCCCATGGCACTCATTCGCACACCAATGAAAGGAGTTATCCACTTACCTACCGCCACATTCATAGCCAGCGTAAAATGAGCATCGCTATGATTATGCTCGGTGAGATACGTTTGCGTACCCGCACCTATCGACATGTACCAGTTGTCAAGATTACTCTCTGCATAATAATGCGGCTTGCCGGGTACAATCTCGGCAACTGTTACCTCCTCGACTACTACCTGCGCTCGCGCTTCAATGGCGGCAGACAATACGATACAGAGAATACTACATAAGTAAAAAAACTGTTTCGTTTTCATTTCCTTTGGTTTTAGTTGATAATAAATTTATGCCGGCACATAGTAGCAACACTCTCCCTTGTGCCTACATTTTTTATAATTAAAACAACACGACGTTAATTGTGTTCAACTATCGGCAATAAGAAATACAGCCTCCCCGGAAGAGTAAAAGCCGGTAGATATAGAAAAAATAGCACGATTGCGAGGTTGTTTCTATATAAATTACTACATTTGAAACGACAAACACAGATATAGACCTTACCCAAAGATGGACGAAAAGAAAAATATCAACAAAGAAGAGAATATAGTTACTACGCAATATCGCATAGTGATACAAGACGATGGCAACAAAGAGATATGGAGTGGCAAGACTACTCGATTGCGAGCCATTGTGATGTTGAGTTTAGCAGTATTTATTATAGGTTTTGGCATATTTGCACTCTTTGCATGGACACCCTTGCACAACATTCTGCCCGGCTACCTCAAGCGAGAAACTCGCACTCAGATTATCGACAACGCCTTGCGCATGGACTCGCTCTCGCGACAAATGGAGTTGCGCGAGTTGTACATGGAAAATATAGCCCGCATACTCAATGACGAAATTACAGTCGATAGCATCACCCTCAACGACAGCATCGCTGCCAATCTCGACTCGGTAAAGAAATGGACACCCGATATACTATCGAAGTCATCGCCCGAGAGCGAAGCCTTTGCACAAGAGTACGAGAAAGACGAGCGCTTCAACCTCACCATGTTGCCCACACCCAACGAGGGGTTGCTCTTCCATGCACCTCTGGCGGGAACAATAGTCAAGACATTCAATCCGCAACAACACTCATACGGCATAGAGATACAAGCCTCACGCAACGCCGCTGTATCGGCAGTGCTCGATGGCACTATTGTATCGGTAACACACACCATAGCTCATGGATATGTGGTAGTAGTACAACACAACAACAATTTTATAAGCATCTATCGCAACATCAGCGAGAGCCTGCGCAACATAGGCGACAAAGTAAGTGCTGGTGAACGCATAGCATTAGTGGGCTCTGAAACCAACAATATAGCCCTCTACGAATTGTGGCACGCAGGTGTAGCCATAGACCCCCTTATCTACATCGTATTCTGAGCAACATCGCAATCACATGGCAACCGAGATAGAACACAAATACATTGTCGTCAATGACAGTTACTTGCAAGGATACAGCAAGAAGGTTTATTACAAACAAGGCTACTTGACAACAACCCCATCGTGCACCGTCAGGGTGCGCATTGCCGACACACAAGCATACCTCACCATCAAAGGCGAGAACAAAGGGGCATCACGACCCGAATACGAGTATGCAATACCTATCGAACAAGCACAAAGCATGCTCGACACCATGTGTACAACACCCATCGTCGAAAAGACAAGATACATATATGAGCATCAAGGTCACACTTGGGAGATAGACCGCTTTGCCGGCGATAACGAAGGTCTTGTCATGGCCGAGATAGAACTCAACGACGAAAAAGAATCGTATGAACTCCCCCCATTTGTTGGCAAGAACGTTACCGGCATCGCCCGATACTACAACTCATGCCTCAGCCAACATCCCTACTCGCAATGGAGCGAAGAAGAGAAACAACACAGCACCTGACTTGCAAGTAGAAAATTATCTCCGTAAGATATATAAGCAAAAAGGCACCCCAGAACGAGGTGTCTTTTTTGCTTGGCTTGCGGAAAGACAGGGATTCGAACCCTGGGTACAGTTGCCCGTACAACGGTTTTCGAGACCGTCCCGATCGACCACTCCGGCATCTTTCCTTATTGTCGATTTGCAGATGCAAAAGTAAAGAAAAGATTTGATTGAAGGACAATTTTGTGTCTTATTTTTATCAAAAAATATTTGTTCACAAATATCATTATATCCTATAAATATCCACACGGAGCATAATAGAAAACCATCCCCGCAACGGTGTGTTGCAGGGATGTGTATGGGAGGAAGATGCTTTATTATGCCATTCGTTGCATGTCGTGGCCGGTGGGTAGCTGGAACATCTTGATGCCAAACTCGGGCGCTATGGCAAAGATATATTCAAATACTCGCGATTGTATGTCCTCGTAACGTACCCAAGCGGTGTCGTTGGAGAAGAAATATATCTGCATAGGTTGGCCTTGGGGTGTAGGTTCCATGAGGCGCACCATCGACACAAAATTTTCATTGCAATGTGGCAAAGCCTTGATGTAGGCTTGCGTATAGAGGCGAAACAGGGTGAGGTTGGTTATACGCAACGATTGTGCGGTATAGTCATCGCCCTCTTCTTGTGCAGTAGCAATGCGAGCTTCTGTTGTTTCAATATACTCTTTAACAAGCATATTGTTGCGCCAAGGAGCTATTTCTTCGGGGGTCATAAAGTGGATGGAATTGATGTCGATATGCACCATTCGGGCTATACGACGACCACCTTTTTCAAATACATTTTGCCAATTTGTAAATGAGCCGTTTACCAACGCTTGCGGCTGTATGGTAGAGATGGTGTAATCCCAATTCATTACCTTGACTGTGGTGAGAGTAATCTCAACAACCGAGCCGTCTATGCCTTTGTCTTTGACAACTACCCAATCGCCCACCTGCAACATCTTGTTGGCCGAGAGTTGCACGCCGGCTACCAATCCCAACATGAGGTCTTGAAATACCAACATCAAAACGGCTGCCGAAGCACCCAAACCGGTGAGAAGATAGATAGGCGACTTATTGACAATAATGCTGATGATGATAATGAATGCCACCGCACAAAGTAGCACTCTGAGCATCTGTGAGAAGCCTCTCACCGGCTTGTCGCGAAACGAGTCGCTATTCTCCAGAATATCGGTAAATGCCTTTATCGACGACATCAAGAAGCGTAAGATGATGGCTACCATATATATCCAGCACAGGCGTTGGGCAAGCTCGTAGAGTGCCTCACTGCCTACAAAAATAAAGGGCACAAACACCACCAACAGTATAGATGGTATGATAGCAATCATGTTGTCAAGCACCTTCTGGTCGAGCAAGACATCATCCCAACTCACCTTGGATGCTCGCACAACACGGCGAATGATTTTGTTTAATGCCAATTTGGTCAATCGATCGACAATGGTAACCATGAGCAACAAGATACACACAGCAACCAGCTGCTCGATCCATGTAAATTCAACCGTATCTATATTGAGCCAATGCAACAGTGTTGTTCTCCAATTTTCCATACTCTATATTTCTATTATTTCTTTCTCTTCCTCTTTCTTGCTCAATGGTATATTGTATCCTATTGTATAGGTAAAGCCGAAACCGCCCTCCTTGGGGCCAAAACCGGGTATAAAGTAGGGCTCTCCATATTGCGAAGCGCCACAATCAATGAGCAAGCGATATCGCCCACTCCACCCCATATAGAAGTTGCGGTATATCTGCACACGCAATACCACCGCTATCTCGCCCCAATGTGCAAAGGCCGTTTCTTGCGGGGTTGAGGTTACTATCGAGCTACCCCAATAAGAGTCATTGAGCGTAATGTTATCCCAATTATACTTGAACGATGTAAGACCGTAACGCAAACCTACACCGATAAAACTCTCCGAGCCGTTGTTATAGAAGAAGTTATAATTAAGACCTACCCTACCATAGAGCGACGGAGCACAATGATAGGTGTAATTATTATCGAGGGGTGTAAATTGAGCCGTACCGATACCCAACTCTACAACAGGGAAAAATCGGTGATAAATATCCAATTCGGCCGCAACTTCATAACTGCCATACTGCGTGCCCAACAAGTTCATAATAGGTGCCGATATATCGGCAGTAATCAAGACACCACCCAACAGAGGAGCGTTATGGATAGGTTTTTCCACCTCAACAGTGTCGGTTGCAATCGTGTCAAGACGAGCCTTTTCGATGCGTTTATTGACAATCTCAATAGGCAGGTCGTTGTTCTCTACCGGCGACACCACACGTTGCGCCCATGCCGGTACTATAACAACCATGTACAGCACCATCGACAGCAGTATTCTATTTACATATCTATTGTGCCACATAGTAGTATAGTCGCAATGTTTGCTCCTCAATATTGGTTACCTCATCGACCATGAGTGCCGCAGAGTCGAGCATGTGTGTTGTATAGTGAAAATCTTCGATGATATAATTGAAGGCGACACCACAATCGGCCGATATAAAGTGCGGATAACGCTCATACGCAATAGTGAGTGTATCACTGATGTGTTGCTTGGCAAGCGCTTTGGCATCATATCGAATGACAAATTGAGTAGTATCGGCATCAATGCGAAAAGGGAGCGCAAAGGAAGATATGCGTCGGCCACAATCGACAATCATCGCACCCGATTGTTGCCCTATGCCATACACCGAGATAGAGTCAATCGTAATTGTATTATCGGGCTTGTTGTAGGCATACAAGGCAGCTTGTGGCAGGGACGTGCGATTTTCATAACATCCGCTTTCACAACCCATCATTGCCATGATGACAAGCATAAGTATTGCTAATATTTTGACACTCTTCATCGCCATACAACCACCTCATCTATCGATTTACGTTTCTTCTCGGGTATTGTATCGGTAGCCGGATAACCTATGGGCAAGAGCACCATAGGCTCAACATCGGGAGGCAGATTGAGAAGACGGGCACAAGCCTCGGTATCAAAGTTACACACCCAGCAAGTGCCCAACCCACACTCTGTGGCCGCAAGCGACATATGCTCGGTAGCGATGGCTATATCTATATCGCAATGATCCTTGCCATCGGCACCTCTATGCCACGACTCACCATGATTGCCACACACCACTATACAACAAGGCGCTGTACTAAACCATTCGCGATGATACACCGCTTGCAGTTGTTGCAAAAGATGAGGCTCGCGAACAACAACAAAACTCCAAGGTTGATAATTGACAGCCGAAGGAGCCATACGCGCTACCTCGACGATGTATTGCAACACATCATCGGGCACGGGCTGCGATGTATAGTTGCGCACCGCATAACGTTGTCGAGCCAAAGACAAAAGATGAGCACTCATAATTGATTATCAGCTATCATTCTAATACGTGAGCCAGATGATACTTGTTGCGCTCAACAGCATTGCGCGAGATAAGTTCGCCCAAGAAACCTGTCAAGAACAACTGCGTACCCAATATCATAGAGGTAAGAGAAACATAGAAATAAGGCGAGTCGGTAACGCCCGAACGCACACCACATATTTTCATTACCACCATGATAATCATGGCAATAAAGCCAATGATGAAGACAAGACTGCCCAAGAGGCCGAAAAAGTGCATAGGCTTAACGGCAAATTTGGAGAAAAACCACAACGTCATGAGGTCGAGATAACCATTGACAAAACGATCCAATCCAAATTTTGTTGAGCCATACTTGCGAGCTTGGTGTTGCACCACTTTCTCACCTATACGGGTATATCCCGCATTCTTGGCCAAATAGGGCATATAACGGTGCATATCGCCATATACCTCTATGTTCTTGACAACTTCACGGCGATAGGCTTTAAGACCGCAGTTGAAGTCGTTCAACTTGATACCGGTAACTTTGCGCGCAGTAGCATTGAACAACTTGGTGGGAATAGTCTTTGAGAGCGGGTCATAGCGTTTCTTTTTCCATCCCGAAACCAAGTCATAGCCCTCTTGCGTAATCATACGATAGAGCTCGGGTATCTCATCGGGGCTATCCTGCAAGTCGGCATCCATGGTTATTACCACATCGCCTTGCACTCTTTCAAATCCCACATGCAAAGCCGGCGATTTGCCATAGTTACGGCGGAAAGATATGCCCTTGACACAATCGTTCTTCTCACGCAAGCTTTCTATCACTTTCCAAGAATTGTCGGTACTGCCATCATTGACAAACCATATTTCGTAGCTGAAGTTATTCTCTTTCATTACACGAGCTATCCACGCTTCCAATTCAGGTAGCGATTCGGCCTCGTTATACAAAGGTATTACCAATGAAATATCCATATCCTTATGATTTTATATTATTCATATTCTTTTTGCGTGTTACAAATGGTGCTACAACGATAGAGAGTAACGACCCGAAAAACACATTGGCCCACATCGACGACATAATCATCTGCATGGGTGTGAGGATGGCTTGTCCCTCCAACATATCACGCATCTCGTTGAGAGTATCACCGCCTTGCATCAATCCCATCTCTTCTATCAACTTCAAAGACTCGGAAGTAGCATTGGCGATATAATCGGGACTGATATATTGATAGAAAACAAACTCCGGCACACAGCATATAAGGGATGCAAAAAAGAATAGCATGATACCCATCATCCACAACAGGGCAAAGCCCGATACATAGCCGTTCTCCTTGTGATAACGCATGAGTATGTGGTACAATACAAAAGGTGTACCCACATACAAGAGCATAGCCACAGCATTGAGCAAGGGAGAATAGATGCTTGCCACACCACAAAAGAAGCGTACAACGAGATACAATCCCAACCACACACCGCCTTCCATGGCGTATATCAAGAGGCTTTTTCGTTCATTTTTTACACTCATATATACATTCTCTATAATAATGTGCAAATATAGATATTTTACGCCAAACTATATCTAAATAATCTTTTTTTATAATATATCTTCACACGCCGACACGATACCGGCAGCAAAAAACTATTAATATAGGATGTCACATCAAAAGGAAATTAAAAGGAAGAGGAGGAAATTGATTTTTATAAAAAATTAACACAACTTTTACAACTGCTCACACACCTCCACATCGCTCGATAGCGCACAATTTTGCCATATATTTCTGTCCGAAGAAAATTTCGAGGCGACATAGGCTTAGACTTTATTGTATAAGTTCTATATAAAACATAGCTTTGTATAATACCGAAGATACAAAAACTATATAAATAGTATGCGCAAAAGTAATGCAAGAGATAACAGACAGCAGCAATAACACTATCATAACCCACTATATACTCACACACAGCGAAAGACTCAAAAGCTATGCCAATGAGCTCACATGTTCAAACAAAGATAATGCAGAAGATTTGTATCAAGAAACCATTTATCGCTGTCTTAACAATGCCGATAGTTACAAGCATCAAGGTACAGCCGGAGCATGGATAAAGACTATCATGCGCAATATTCATCTCAATGAGGTAAACAAAGCATACAATAGAACCACGCAACTTACCGACTCTTACGAAACGAGCCAAGCAAGTGAAGACAACGACCCATGCTACAGCATCGACGAGTTGTATCGTGCCATCGAACAACTTGTCAAACCCGAGCAAGAGATAATCGTCATGCGACTGCAAGGTTACTCGTATGAAGAAATTGCCGATGCCACACACAAAAGAGTAGGTACAATAAAAAGCACTATACATCGCATCAAGGCACATCTCAAAAATATATTGCAACGATAATTGCTCTTTTGCACAACTATTACCTCACAGATGGGAGGATAATAGAATAGATTTTATTACTTTTGCACAAAGAACAAAGAGCATATACCGACGTGATATACCCTGAAAATTTTGAACAGAAAATAGGCTTCGACCAGATACGACGCATGCTGCACGACTTGTGTTTGAGCAAGTTGGGCAGAGATTTGATAGACGATATAACCTTCCTCACCGACTACAATGCCATACTCACGGCGCTACATCGCACCGATGAGATGATGAAGATAGAACAGAGCGACGAGGAATTTCCCACCGACTATTTCTATGATGTGCGCCCCATGCTCAAACGCATACGCATCGAAGGCACGTTTATAGATGTAGCCGAGCTGTTTGACTTGCGTCGCTCTCTCGAAACAATACGTCGCATCATTTCATTCTTCAAGGTCAAAGAGGATGAACAACCCCTATATCCCTATCTCTCTGATATGTCGGCCGATATACTTGCCTACCCCCAACTCACCAAGGAGATAGACCTGATACTCGACAAGAACGGCAACATACGCGACAACGCCTCATCCGAGTTGCTTGCCATACGTCGCAATATGTCGGCTACAATGGCAGGTATATCACGCAGCCTCAACAGCATACTGCGTCATGCCCAGAGCGAAGGATATGTAGATAAAGATGTAGCCCCTACGATGCGCGATGGTCGCTTGGTTATACCGGTCATACCTACATTCAAGCGCAAGATACGAGGCATTGTACACGACGAGTCGGCCAGTGGAAAGACCGTATATATAGAGCCGGCCGAAGTGGTAGAGGCCAACAACCATATACGCGAATTGGAAATTGAAGAACGCCGTGAGATAGTGCGTATTCTCACCAATTTTACCGACCTATTACGTCCTCATGCTCAAGAGATTGCATCCTCTTACGATTTTCTGGCCCGGATAGACTTCATAAGAGCCAAAGCTCTCTTGTCGATAGACCTCAATGCCACGTTGCCACATATAGAACAGGAATGCCAAATAGATTGGTATCATGCCATACATCCGCTCCT
This sequence comes from Barnesiella sp., assembly GCA_045645425.1. Classification (GTDB taxonomy): domain Bacteria; phylum Bacteroidota; class Bacteroidia; order Bacteroidales; family Barnesiellaceae_A; genus Barnesiella_A. The sequence continues at coordinate 29,632 of JAZRIS010000006.1, read as the reverse complement.
GCTCATCGCATTGCGTCGCCAACACAAAGAGCCCGTTCCGCTCAACATATCACTCGACTCACGCAATCGCATCCTGCTCATTTCGGGCCCCAATGCCGGTGGCAAATCGGTATGCCTCAAAACCGTAGGACTGCTACAATACATGATGCAGTGCGGACTGCCCGTACCCATGTACGACAACTCACACATGGGCATCTTTGAGAGTATATTTATAGATATAGGCGACGAACAGTCGATAGAAGATGACTTGAGTACATACAGCTCTCACCTCTCACACATGAAGCAGTGTGTGCGACATTGCAACGAGCACTCACTGTTGCTCATCGACGAGTTTGGCGGAGGTACAGAGCCTCAAATAGGTGGTGCCATAGCCGAGGCCTTGCTCGAACGATTTAATAATCGCAAATCCTTTGGCGTTATCACCACTCACTACCAAAATCTCAAGCACTATGCCGAGGAAGCCGATGGAGTAGTAAACGGAGCGATGCTCTACGATCGCCACCACATGCAACCATTATTCACCCTGTCGATTGGCAATCCCGGCAGCTCGTTTGCCATAGAAATAGCAAGAAAAATAGGTCTGCCCGAAGAGATTATTGCTGACGCATCGGAGAAAGTGGGCAGTGACTACATATCGATGGACAAGTACTTGCAAGACATTGTAAGGGACAAACGATATTGGGAAAACAAACGTCAAAACATCCGACAGAAAGAGAAACAGTTGGAAGAGCTTACAGCTCGTTATAGCGAAAACCTCAATCGCCTCGACCGTGAGCGCAAGGAGTGGTTGGCCAAGGCCAAAGATGAAGCTCGTGCCCTGCTATCCGACACCAACACGCGCATAGAAAGCACCATCAAAGAGATACGAGAGGCTCAAGCCGACAAAGAACGCACCAAAGAGGCTCGTCGCCGACTCGATGAGTGGAAAAGCCACATTGTTGCCGAAGAAAGCAACACAAGCGAGGAGGACAAGATACAACGAGAGATACGCAAACTCAAAGAGAGAGAACAGCGCAAGCAACAAAAGCGACAAGAACAACCACCCACACAAGAGGTGGCAACACCCACTATTGCAGTAGGCGATGCTGTGCGCATCAAAGGACAAAACAGTGTTGGAGAGGTAGTATCTTTGAGCGAACGTGAGGCAACGGTTGTATTTGGTATGGTACAGTCCAAAATCAAGCGCAATCGTCTTGAAAAAGTGAGTCGCAGCCAGCTCAAGCGGGAGAGCAATCGCAAGGCAACTTTTATCAGCGCATCCACTACCGATGATATGCGAGAGAAACAACTCACATTTACCAACGAGATAGATGTGAGAGGAATGCGTGTAGATGAAGCCCTGCAAGCCATAACCTACTTTATCGATGATGCTATACAAGTGAGTTGTTCTCGTGTGCGCATACTACACGGAACAGGAACAGGAGCTTTGCGCTCATCTATACGCCAATACCTCAAGAGTGTGCAAGGTGTACGACACTATGCCGACGAGCACATACAGTTGGGCGGTGCCGGTATTACAGTAGTAGATTTGGAGTAGATGCGACCCGATGACTCGGCATCGGCTACATCTACAATTCCTTGATAAAGACAGGATTTTCAAAAATCTGCATCCATTTTTCCGATTTGTCCGACAGGATATTGACGACTGCATAATTGCCTTCAAATGCAATCGTAACACGATTGTCGGCTATATCATAGTGCGCCACAGCAACGCCATCGAGAATGGGAGTACTTCCATCATCACAACCCACCAAGATGTATTGCGATGTTGCACCCTGCAACAGTGTCTGCCCATACGGTATGGTAACGCTTTTGCTATTATAATCGATAGCAGCTTTTACCGGATATATAGAAGAGCCCTTCACTCCCAAAAATTGGCAAACAGGCGCAATGGTAAATAGAGAGTCGCAAGTAACATCAGGAAGCAGTGAGAGTGTCCATGCTTCATTAGAAACATATTTGTCGGGTAGTACACAAGAGGTAGCATAAGCACTATAATCGCCCGACAACAAATTGGGCTCATTATCATCATCCAATATTGTAACCACACATCGAGGTTGTGAAGTATAACTGCACGCAATGGTATCGACAACCACAATATCAAATACCTTATCGCCCGTAGCAAGGTCATTATCAATCGTTTCTATCACAATATTGCAAATGGGATATTTTGTATCGAAGCACAAAGTCTTGGAGCCGACAAAGCGAAAATCAACACCTTCGACAGCCCTATTTTCTTGTTTGTAATGAGAGTTGTCCGCCGCAACAGTTATGGTGGGTTGTATATCGCTATATAGAATAGAATCGCAGGAAATAGAAATCTCTATACGAGAGGATGCACCATCAGCAGCTTCAAGCACATCGACATATCGGTCATCAAAATCCACTATCGGTAAGATACGCCCGTCAATATCGGTATCGGGCTCGGGAAAATCGGGGCGATTGTTGAGCAAATTGCACGATGACAAGATGCACACAAACAGTATAGTACAAAAGGGATAATAAGAGTTGTACATAGAACAAATTTTGAAACAAATGTAATAAAAATTATTGAAGCGCACAGAAAATAACAGGCATAGGCATTTTATTTAATCGCACAACACATTATTAATAATAAAATTCGTAAATTTGCATCAAATATACCATTTACTATGAATATCACAGAAAGAACACAAATTATCGACCTCATCAAACGTGAAGTTGTACCCGCAATCGGTTGTACCGAGCCTATCGCAGTAGCCCTATGTGTTGCATATGCAACAGAAACCTTGGGTTGTCGTCCCGAAAAAATAGACGTATATCTCAGTGCCAACGTATTGAAAAATGCAATGGGAGTAGGTATTCCGGGAACAGGCATGATAGGATTGCCCATCGCTATTGCTTTGGGAGCATTGATAGGCAAGACCGAATACCAACTTGAAGTTCTCAAAGATTGCACTCCGGAGGAAGTAGCCCGAGGCAAAGAAATGATAGAGAAGAATTGCATTGATATAAAACTGAAAGAAAACATCAGCGAGAAATTGTACATAGAGGTAACTTGTCATGCCGGCGGTCACCAAGCTACTGCTACTATTGCCGGCTTGCACACCAATGTTGTGTATCTTGCCTACGACAACGATGTACGCATCAACAAAGCCACCTCATCGGTACAATCTACCGAAGAGAAACAAGTAGAGCTCTCTATGCAACGCGTATGGGACTTTGCTACTACTGCACCTATCGAGGAGATAGAGTTTATTCTCGAATCGGCCAAGTTGAACAAAGCCGCCGCCGAGTTCTCGTTCAAAGGCAATTACGGACACTGCTTGGGAAAAACCATGCAAAGCCCCCTCAAACAATCTATTATGGGCAAGAACACCTTTACCAACGTTCTCTCATACACCTCGGCAGCTTGTGATGCCCGCATGGCAGGAGCAATGGTACCCGTCATGAGTAACTCGGGCAGTGGCAACCAAGGTATTGCCGCAACCATGCCCGTTGTGATATATGCCGAGGAAAATCGCAATAGTAAAGAACAACTCACTCGCGGATTGATATTGAGCCACCTCACAACCATTTATATCAAACAGACATTGGGTCGCCTATCGGCTTTGTGCGGTTGTGTCGTTGCAACAACAGGAGCAAGTTGCGGTATCACCTATCTCATGGGTGGCGACTATACTCAAATAACTTATGCAGTGAAAAATATGATTGCCAACCTCACCGGTATGATATGCGATGGCGCAAAACCCAGCTGTGCACTGAAGATAACCGGTAGCGTAGCCAACTGTATGCTGGCAGCCATGCTCGCTATGGAGGGTCGCTTTGTAACAGCCATGGAGGGTATTATTGATGAGGATGTAGATAAGTGCATCCGCAACCTCACACGCATCGGTGCTCAAGGTATGAACGAAACAGACCAACTCGTTCTCGACATCATGACTCACAAAGGTTGCTAATACGCCCTACAAGTACAAGAACTCAAACCATAAGATTTAGGAAACAAGATAGAAAAACATCAAATATCATATATGAAAAAAATAGTTTGCAGCCTACTCATTGCTATCCTTGCAACAACCCTTGGCATTGCCGCCGAGCTCGATTTGCGCGACATAACCAACAATGTATATCGAGGCAAGGGCACCGAGGAGATTACCCCCTTGAAGGATGGCAAACATTATATTGCCGCCAACAAAGACTTTACCAAAATAGAGAAATGGGAATATGCTTCGGGCGAAATTGTAGCGACCCTCTTTGATGTGACTACTGCACGACAATGCAACATCAAGTCGTTTGAAGGCTATGCCATAAGTGAAGACGAAACACGTCTGCTCATATACACCAACAGCGAGCCTATATATCGTCACTCATTCAAGGCCGACTACTATACGTTTGAAATCAAACGCAACCTGCTCAAGCCCCTATCGACCAATGGCAAGCAACAAGCTGCGGTATATTCGCCCAACGGTCGCATGGTAGCCTTTGTTCGCGACAACAATATCTTCCTCAAAAAACTCGACTATGATACCGAAATAGCCGTGACTACCGACGGAGAGATAAACAAAGTGATAAATGGTGTACCCGATTGGGTGTATGAAGAGGAATTTGGCTTCTCATCGGCTATGCAATGGAGCAGCGATAGCGAGTTACTATCGTTTATCCGTTTCAACGAAACCAACGTCAAAGAGTTTGCCTTTACACTCTATGGCTCATACAGCCCCGACTATCCCGAGTATGACACCTACACCGGCGAGATGCGTTACAAATATCCCGTGGCCGGAGAGGTAAATTCGGGAGTGCAAGTAGTAACCTATACGGTAGAAACTCGTGCCTTGAAAAATCATAATATACCCATGGATGCCGATGGCTACATTCCTCGCATCTTTGCAATGCCCGAGGCCGACCAACTTGCCGTGGTGACACTCAACCGTCATCAAAATCACTTGTCACTTTACAAACTCAATGCCCGCTCGGGTGTAAGCCGCTTGTTGCTTGAAGACGAAGAGCCTACATGGATAGACTCGGCCGTACTCGATTTGTTGCATTTCTATCCCGACTTCTTTGTGTTTGCCAGCGACCGTGACGGATGGATGCGCCTTTACCAATACAATAACAATGGTATCGTACAACAAGCCATATCGCCCGAAAATGAGGATGTTACAGCATATCTCGGATACAGTGCCGACAAGGCTACATTCTACTGTCAAGCCACAGCCGGTGCTATCAATCGTGCCATATACAGCTACAACAAGAAAAAAGGCATCACCAACCTCACTCCCGAATTGGGCACACACTCGGCTACATTCAACCCCTCTTGCACCTATTACATCCATGGCTATAGCTCGGCAAGCACACCTCCCGTATATACCTTGCGCAATGCAGCCGGCAAAGCTATCAGAACAATAGAGGAGAACAAGGAGGTAGTAGAAGCCGTTGCAAATACCAACATGCCTGCTCGTGAGTTTTTCACTATGGACAACGGACAGGGCTACAAGCTCAATGGTTTTATGGTGAAGCCATACAACTTTGATGCTCAACAACAATATCCTGCCGTATTGGTGCAATACAGCGGTCCCGGCTCACAAGAAGTACTCAATAATTGGGAAATAGATTGGTATCACTATCTTGCCAATCAAGGCTTTGTGGTATTCTGCGTAGATGGTCGCGGCACAGGAGGTAGAGGCAAGGCTTTTGAAAGCATTGTATATCAAAACCTTGGTCGCTATGAAACAGAAGACCAAGTAGCCGCCGCTCGATATGCGGCCTCGTTGCCCTACATAGATGGCAACAACATAGGTATTTGGGGCTGGAGTTTTGGTGGATATGAAGTACTCATGGCGCTCACCACAGGCAAAGGCACATTCAAGGCGGGTGTATCTATTGCTCCTGTTACCGATTGGCGTTATTACGACTCGATATACACCGAGCGCTACATGCGCACTCCCAACGAAAACCATGACGGCTATAAATATGGCTCACCCATCACCCATGCAGCCAACTTGCAAGGCAATCTGCTCATCGTATCGGGCACTGCCGACGACAATGTGCACATGAGCAACACCATGGAGATGACAGCCGCACTTATCGAAGCCAACAAGCAATTTGATATGATGATTTACCCCAATCAAAATCACAGTATCAAAGGAACCAATTCGCGCTACCACATCTATACGTTGGTGTGCAACTTCTACAAAGAGAAATTGAAATAAACGATGCTCGACCTCATAGCTATTGTAGGCCCTACTGCATCGGGCAAGACTACTCTTGCCGTCGCACTTGCCAAGAGAATCGGTACTGAAATTATCAGTGCCGATTCTCGACAGCTATATAGGGGTATGGATATAGGTACAGGCAAAGACCTTGCCGAATATACCTTAGATGGAGTATCGGTTCCCTATCACCTCATAGACATCTGTCCGGCCGGATACCGCTACAACCTCTTTGAGTATGTACGCGACTTCAACACGGTCTATGCCGATATGAAAGCCCGAGGCAAGCAACCATTGTTGTGCGGAGGCACAGGACTCTATGTCGAAACAGTACTCAAGGGCTACTCCCTACCCCCGGTACCCGAGAATAAGACGTTAAGGGAGTCGTTGCAAGATAAGACACTCGATGAGCTTGCCGAGATATTACGAGGCTACAAAACGCTACACAACACTACCGATATAGATACCTGCAAACGTGCTATCAGAGCCATTGAGATAGCCGAATATTACAGCCGTCAAGAGCCCGAATTGTTGGAGCCTCGTCCGCTCAAAAACAGCCTCATAGTGGGTGTGGACATAGAACGAGAGTTGCGCCGTGCCAAGATAACACGCCGCCTGCATGAACGCCTCAAAGAAGGTATGGTAGAGGAAGTAAAATCGCTTCTTGACAGTGGCATAGAGCCCGACTCCCTCATTTACTACGGGCTGGAATATAAATTCCTCACCGAGTATATTATAGGACACACTACCTACGACGAGATGGTAGAGAGGCTCGAAATAGCCATACACCAATTTGCCAAACGCCAGATGACATGGTTTAGAGGCATGGAACGACGCGGCCACACTATTCGCTGGATAGATGCGACAATACCCACCGATGAGAAAGTGGATATCATAGAACAATGGATAGCCGAACAGAACAAAGAGTAATACTACACAGATACGATAAAACCCACATTATATGATTTCAGTAGATGGCCTTACCGTCGAATTTGGCGGTACTACCCTATTCCAAGACATATCATTTGTAATTAACGAGAAAGACCGCATTGCTCTCATGGGCAAAAACGGCGCCGGCAAATCGACACTCCTCAAGATATTGGCAGGAGTGCGACAAGCCACACGCGGAAGCATATCGGCACCCAAAGACACCGTGATTGCTTATCTGCCTCAACACCTTATGACAGAAAACAGCAGAACAGTCTTTGAAGAAACCTCACAAGCCTTTGCTCACCTCTTTGAGATGGAAGCTCAAATCAATCGCATGAACGACGAGTTGGCTACTCGCACCGACTATGAGAGCGAGAGCTACTATGCTCTCATCGAAGAGGTTGCTGCATTGAGTGAGAAATTCTATGCCATAGACCTCACTCACTTTGAGGAAGATGTAGAGAAGATACTGTTGGGATTGGGATTTGAGCGCAAAGACTTCAATCGCCCCACCGAAGAGTTTAGCGGAGGATGGCGCATGCGTATAGAGTTGGCCAAGCTATTGTTGAAAAAACCCGATGTACTACTACTCGATGAGCCTACCAACCACCTCGACATAGAGTCGATACAATGGCTCGAAGAGTTTCTCATTAATAACGGACAGGCGGTTATCGTCATCTCGCACGACCGGGCATTTGTCGATCACATCACCACTCGCACCATTGAGGTAACAATGGGTCGCATCTACGACTACAAGGTAAACTACTCGCAATACCTTGAGTTGCGCAAGGAGCGTCGCGAACAACAAATGAAGGCATACAACGACCAGCAGAAGATGATAGCCGAGACCAAAGAGTTTATAGAACGATTTAAAGGCACATACTCCAAGACCCTGCAAGTGCAATCGCGTGTGAAGATGCTCGAAAAACTCGAAATCATTGAAGTGGATGAAGAGGATACCTCGGCATTGCGCCTGCGTTTTCCGCCGGCACCCCGCTCGGGCAGTTACCCCGTTATAGCCGATGCGGTAGGCAAGGCCTATGGCGACAAACGTGTTTTCTCCAACGCCAACTTTACGATAGAGCGAGGCGAGAAAGTTGCATTTGTAGGTAAAAACGGTGAGGGAAAATCGACACTTGTCAAATGTATCATGAACGAGATTGAGCACGAGGGAACACTCACGCTCGGACACAATGTCATGATAGGCTATTTTGCGCAAAATCAAGCATCGTTGTTAGACGAAAATCTCACCGTATTCCAGACGATAGACGATGTGGCCAAAGGCGATGTACGTCTGCAAATACGCGACCTGTTGGGAGCATTCATGTTTGGAGGTGAGGAATCGACCAAAAAAGTAAAGGTGTTGTCGGGAGGCGAGCGCACTCGATTGGCGATGATAAAGCTACTGCTCGAACCTGTCAATCTACTCATCCTCGACGAGCCCACCAACCACCTCGACATGAAGACCAAAGACATCTTGAAAGCCGCCTTGCAAGCCTTTGATGGCACTCTCATTGTAGTATCGCACGACCGCGACTTCCTCGACGGATTGGTATCGAAAGTATATGAATTTGGAGAAGGAAAAGTGCGCGAACACCTTGGTGGCGTATATGATTTCTTGGAGAAAAAGCGCATTGAAAATCTCAACGAGTTGGAACGCAACCGCAAAGCATAACTCCCATGAAGATACAATTTATCGTTGTTGGCAAGACAGCCCAAAGCTACTTGATAGATAGCATAGCCGACTACTCTTCACGCATACGTCGCTACTTACCTTTCGATATGGAGGTAATACCCGAACTGAAGAACAATCGCAACATGACTACCGAGCAACAAAAAGAGCGTGAAGGAGAGGCCATACTGCGCACCCTGCAAGCCGGCGATTTTGTTGTGTTGCTCGACGAGCATGGGCAAGAATTTACATCGGTAAAATTTGCCCGATATATAGAGCAAAAGATGCAAACCGTGGCTCGTCGATTGGTATTTGTAGTAGGTGGCCCCTATGGTTTCTCACAAGCTGTTTACGACCGATGCAACGACAAGTTGTCACTCTCCAAGATGACTTTTTCGCATCAGATGGTGCGCCTGTTCTTTACCGAGCAGCTATACCGCGCCATGACTATACTCAACAATGAGCCATATCATCACGAATAAAACAAAGAAAAAAAATAGAACTATGAAAAAATTTTTGTTAGGCACCCTGTTTTTACTCACTACCGCTATATGCAGCAGTGCCAATAATGTAACAACCAACACATCTACCGACAATGCAGCCGATGCCATCGACACACACATAGGTACTATGTGGGATATATCGGTAGGCAAGAAGTTGGGCCCCGTGCGCCTCTCATTGCAACAAAGTGTATTTACCATCGACACCTCAATGGAACGCGCCATGACAATACTCGGTGTCGATACCGAAGTTATTCCCACTTACCTCAAAGTGACTGCATTGGGTTTCTACCTCTATCATCGTTCCGATGCCGGTCAATACCGCAACCTCTTGCGCTACCACATAGGACTTAATGGTGCTGTACCCTTTACCCCCCTCACACTCACATGGGGCGCACGATACGAATCGACCTACGTTGTAGGCAACGCCACTCCCACTAACAAACTTCGTACTCGCATACGTTTGTCGGGCAACATCCCCAACTCCAAGTTTTCGCCCTACATCGGAAGCGAACACTTTCTACAACTCAACGGCACAAGCGCCGGATGCACCGAGCGTATATGGATAGACTTGGGTGTAACATACAAGATAGACAAACATAATAGTGTAGAGTTTCTCATTCGCGAGGAAAACCGCCAGCTCTGCACACCTCAACAATGGAATACCAACATAGGATTTGCATACAAGATAAACTTGTAAAAGCTTAATAGAGCACAAAATAATAGAATTAGCTATACGAAGCCGAGCCAAAAAAATTGCATTTTGGCTCGGTCTTTTTGTATATATAACGCACACTTCATGCAGGAGTGAGCGCAGTGCACGCAAGAAAAAGCATGAAAAGAGGGGTTATTGGTCTTGACGAGGTGTAGGGTGTACGCAATGAAAAGCAACAAAAGAGGGCTTATTGCTCAAACGAGGAGCGCCGACAATAAAAAAAGAGCACCGATTTCTCGATGCTCTTTTTTTCATAAAATCAATGTTTCTTGATCTTATTTTACCTTAGCAACCACAGCCTTAAATGCCTCAGGGTGGTTCATTGCCAAATCGGCCAAAACTTTACGGTTGATTTCGATACCAGCTTTGTGAAGTGCACCCATCAACTTAGAGTATGACATACCCTCAAGACGAGCGGCAGCATTGATACGTTGTATCCACAATGCACGGAAGTTACCTTTTTTGTCCTTACGGTCACGATAGGCATATGTAAGACCTTTTTCCCAAGTGTTTTTGGCAACAGTCCACACGTTTTTACGACAACCGAAGTAACCGCGTGTAAGTTTCAGAATTTTTTTTCTTTTAGCTCTTGAAGCTACATGATTTACTGATCTTGGCATAGTTTTTTCTTTTTTGAATGTTAGCGTCACCGCTTGGGTGCTCTTTTTTGCTAAAACATTCGGTTAATACTATTGTAACTACTTTTTGATTTGAGAAATTTTTCTTACCATGAATTACTTCATAGCGAGCAATTGCTTCACGTTGTTCTCGTCTGCTTTAGAAATCAAGGTAAAGTGACCGAGGTTTCTTTTTTGCTTCTTAGTTTTCTTTGTGAGAATGTGGCTCTTGTAAGCATGTTTTCTCTTGATCTTTCCTGATCCGGTAAGGGCGAACCTCTTTTTGGCACCGGAATTAGTTTTAATCTTAGGCATTTTAAATTGTTTTTAGTGTTACATTATATAATACTGCGGAATACCCGCGTATTTTATTTTTTCTTGGGCGTAATCATTATAATCATACGCTTGCCTTCGAGAACGGGCATGTTCTCTGCCTTGCCATACTCTTCGAGGTCGTTTACAAAACGGAGCAACAAAACTTCGCCTTGCTCTTTGAAGAGAATAGAACGACCCTTGAAGAATACATAGGCCTTTACCTTGGCACCCTCTTTCAAGAACTCAATAGCGTGCTTGAGCTTGAAGTTGTAGTCGTGGTCGTCGGTTTGAGGTCCGAAACGTATCTCTTTGACAACGACCTTGGCAGCCTTGGCCTTTTGTTCCTTTTGGCGTTTCTTCTGTTGATAGAGGTATTTTTGATAATCCAATATCTTACACACAGGAGGCTCGGCATTGGGAGAGATTTCAATCAAATCCAATTCCAACTCATCGGCAATGCGCAAGGCTTCTTGTATAGTATATACACCTTGTTCTACATTATCACCTACAAGTCGCACTTCGCGAGCGCGTATCTGTGTATTAATGCGATGTTGGTCTTTACTCTCGTTGCGTGCGCCACCACGTTGTTGGGGGCGAGCGCCGGCGGGTTTGGGTTTGTTATCCATTCAATCAATTACCATTGGTTTATCATTTTCTCTACTTCTTCAGAGATTTGCGCCGCAAAGGTAGTAATTTTTACGACACCTTTATCACCTTCGCCATGTTTTCTTACAGAAACTTCGCCATTTTCTGCTTCTTTTTCGCCAACAATGAGCAAATAGGGCACTTTTTTGATTTCAGTATCTCTGATTTTGCGTCCGATCTTCTCGTTGCGGAAATCTACGAAAGCACGAATGTCGCTCTTGGCAAGCTCGTCGGCAACGTGTTGTGCATAGTCGTTATATTTCTCGCTGATGGGAAGAATAGCAACTTGGTCGGGTGTGAGCCACAAGGGGAATTTACCACCTGTGTGCTCAATAAGCACGGCAACGAAACGCTCCATCGAGCCGAAGGGGGCACGGTGTATCATTACGGGGCGATGCTTTTGGTTGTCATTACCTGTATATTCGAGGTCAAATCTTTCGGGTAGGTTATAATCTACTTGGATTGTACCCAACTGCCAACGACGGCCGATAGCATCCTTAACCATAAAGTCGAGTTTGGGGCCATAGAAAGCAGCTTCACCAAGTTCTACACGTGCATTGAGTCCTTTTTCTTGGCAAGCCTCGACGATGGCACTCTCGGCTTTCTCCCAATTCTCATCGGTACCGATATATTTCTCGCGATTGTTGGGGTCGCGCAAGGAGATTTGAGCTTCAAAGTTCTCAAAGTTAAGAGCCTTGAAGATAATGAAGATAATATCCATTACTTTGAGGAACTCATCTTTGAGTTGGTCGGGACGACAGAAGATGTGAGCATCGTCTTGAGTAAATCCGCGTACACGAGTCAATCCATGCAACTCACCGCTTTGTTCATAGCGATACACTGTACCAAACTCGGCAAAACGCAACGGAAGGTCGCGATAAGAACGAGGAACAGTCTTGTATATCTCGCAGTGGTGAGGGCAGTTCATGGGTTTGAGCAAGAACTCTTCACCTTCTTCGGGAGTGTGTATGGGTTGGAATGAGTCTTTGCCATACTTGGCATAGTGACCCGATGTCACATAGAGATTTTTGGCACCGATATGGGGTGTCATGACTTGTTGATAGCCAAAACGTTTCTGTATGCGACGCAAGAAGTTCTCAAGGCGTTCACGCAGAGCGGCACCACGGGGCAACCACAAAGGAAGACCTTGACCCACCGATTGTGAGAAGGCAAACAACTCAAGTTCTTTACCAATCTTGCGGTGGTCGCGTTTCTTGGCTTCTTCCATCATTACCAAATACTCATCGAGCATTTTTTTCTTGGGGAATGTGATACCATACACACGAATGAGTTGCTGACGTTTTTCATCACCACGCCAATATGCACCTGCCAATGAGTTTATCTTGACAGCTTTGATAACACTTGTATTGGGGATGTGAGGACCGCGGCACAAATCGGTGAATGAGCCTTGTGTATAGGTGGTGATAGTACCATCTTCAAGTTCATTGATAAGCTCCACCTTGTATATCTCGCCACGGTCGCCAAAGAGTTTCAAGGCATCGGCTTTGGCTATCTCTTGACGAACGATAGGCTCTTTGCGTGCAGCAAGCTCAAGCATCTTGGCTTCAATGCGCTCAAAGTCGGCAGCAGTAAGCGAGTGTTCGCCCGGATCAACATCATAATAGAAACCATTTTCCAAAGCAGGACCGATACCAAATTTGATACCGGGATAGAGTATTTGCAAAGCTTCGGCAAGAAGGTGAGCCGATGAGTGCCAGAAAGCGTGTTTACCCTCTGCATCATCCCATTTAAAGAGCTTGATAGAGGCATCCTTTTCAACCGGACGCATCAAATCCCAAGCCTCACCATCTATCTCGGCTACCAACACATCTTGTGCCAAGCGCGAGCTGATACTCTCGGCAATGGCAAGCGGTGTAACACCACTCTCAAATTCTTTTACCGAGTTATCGGGAAATGTGATTTTAATCATATTATTTTCAGTTTATTAATTTTTATACATTGGGGTAAAAAGGGACATACTTGTCGCCATATTTTTTTACAAGCGACAAAGTTACAAATTATTTTGCGATTGTCAAATATATAACATCCAAAAGTTGTAGTGCAAATAGCAAGATTTAGAACAAAATAGCATTGTATCAAAGAGTGGTTATTCGCCCATACGTTTGAGTATATTATAGGCAGCCATGATACCCAACTCACCGGCACGCGACAGGTCGGCTCGGCCTTGGGCTTCATCGCCTTTCTTAATATAGGCAAGCCCGCGATTGAAGTATGCGTCGGCCATATCGGGCAAGAGTCGCAATGCCTCGTTATAATCGGCAATGGCCTCATCGGTGCGCTCAAGTGCAAAGTAGATATTGGCACGATTGTAATAGGCATAACCAAATCGAGGCGATAACTCTATTGCTCGTGTGAGGTCTTGCAATATCAAGTTGTATTGTATGCGCACATTATCGAGTTGCATGGGCGATGCGGGGGCTGCCTTGGCAACTGTTGCATCGCTATTGAGAGCCGACTCGGCTCGCTGATATTCCAAATTCTTATAGCGCAGAGCCGCACGCTGGAAGTATGCCAACATAAAGCTCGGACTTTGTGCTATAACAGCCTCTATATCTTGCATGGCATCGGAATAGTCTTGCAACAACATCAAGTCGATAGAGCGACCCAAAAGGTTGAGCAATCTATTGGAGCTTCCCTCGTCGATAGCCTTACCATAGGCTATGGCCGATGCAAAATGCTCGGTTATTTGCGACGGCTCCAGCATCACCTCTTCATTGGTTATAATGAGCTGATGGGCAAAGGCTTGTTGCTCGTTGAGTCTATCCAATTCGTCAGAGAAGGCATTGGAGGGTCGCAATTCGTTGGGGCGTTCATAGTAACTGAGCAGATATATCGGTTGCAACGACACCATCACATTGCGGTCTTGCACTCTGCCACGCACTTTACTATCATACTTGGGCACAAAGGCTTGCACCAAATCTTCATCGGCAACCATCAGACGGTCGTACTTGCTTATGTTATTGTCGGACTCTTGGCGAGCCTTGATGTTGTCGGAGGCTTTTTCGGATGCTTGCGCTACCAAATCGGGATTTTTGCGCTGTTCTTCTTGCAATCGCACAGCTGCCGCAAAGTCGCTTTCACCACCCTTTACGTCACCATTTTTACGTTTGGCCTCGGAACGGGAGAACAAAGCCTCGGCATATTCGGGATATACATCCAATACGGCATCAAGGTCGGTTATAGCCTCGTCGTAACGACCCAACAAATCATATAGAATAGCACGATTGAGAATAGCCAAGTAATTGTGAGGCTCTCGCTCTATTACCTCCGTAAAGTCATCCACTGCCCTATTACGCTCGCCTACCTGTGCTCTCAAAAGACCTCGGTTGTAATAGGTCATCACGCTCGACGGGTCGAGGAGCAGAGCATGGTCGTAATCGGCCATGGCACCACGCAGGTCGTCGATAAAATACTTGACAAGCGCCCTATTGATATAATATTCCGAGCGTTTGGGTTCGAGGCGCACAGCAGCATCCATATCTATCAACGCATTGTCATAATCGCCATCCTGCTTGATGCGCAACATGGCTCGCAAGACATAGGCATCGGCCATATTTTTATTAAGTTCTATCGCCTTGTCATAGTCGGCTCTAGCCGCTATAGTATCGCCTCGCATGAGATAAAATTGTCCGCGCGTGACATAGGCCGGTGCGTATGATGGATAGAACTCAACCAGCTCATTGTAAGCCGAATCGGCCGCCTCAAACTGTTCCGATTGGACATAGGCAATAGCCAAGTTGTTGAGCAAATCGCGATTGGCGGGAGCATGCACAAGACCCTCTTTATAATCGGCGATAGCACCCTCGTAATTGTGAAGATTTTGCCTAACTACTCCACGCAAATAGAAAACATTATTGAAATAGGGATTACGCAAGATACATTCTGTTGCATCTTCTTCGGCACCACGATAGTCGTCAAGACTCAACTTGGCTACGGCACGATAATAATATGGGTCGGCCCAATAGGGCTTGAACTTGATAACTTGATTGAAATACTGTATCGAGAGCACATAATCTTCAAATTGCAAGGCATTGCGACCTATGCTCATTACTCGCTCGGTATTGATTTGAGCAGTAGCAAAGAGGTGGGCACAACAACACAATACAAGCACCGATATGTAACGCAACAGTTGTTTCATCTACTCTATAATATTGTACAAAAGTAAGCAATAAATGCGATAGTATAACTGCAGTTTATTATTTTTTGGATTTTTTCTTTTTTATAACCACACAACGGTTGTTGCCACAATCTTATTTTGTATCTTCGCAGACACAAATTATCCAATCACAATAAATATGAAAAATTTTCACATCATCCTATCTGCTTGCTTGATTATGATTTCCATGACAACATCATGCAAGACTACACAGACCACCACAAACAGCCAACCTTCGGCATCTACAACAACACAACAACCCAATATTCGCTTAAAGTCGCTACCAATGGAACAATTTAACGGCGAGTGGCTCTTTACACAAGCCCTCGGCAAGGATGTTATTGGCGATGAGCCGGTACGCATCATATTCGATACTGCCTCACACCGCATCTATGGCAATAACGGATGCAACACATTCAATGGCACACTCGTCACAGGCGACAAATGCACCATGTCATTTACCGACTGCATGAGCACCACAGCTGCTTGTCGCCCCGAAGTGACCGACAACAATGTGATGCAAGCCATCAACAACACCCGATACTACAATGTGGTAGAAAACAACCACGATGCCATTGTTGTGGAGTTGCTCGATGCCAATCACCAACCGGTAGCGCTTGTAAGTCGCCAAATGCGCGAATTGCTCAATGGCAAATGGGAAGTTACAGAGATAAATGGCAAACGCATACATATAGAGGAAAATCCCTCGATGATACTCGACATCGAAGCAGGCAAACTGTCGGGCAAGTCGGGATGTAACTTGATGAACGGAGGTATCGAGTATGACAATACAACCCTTAACAACGGCATACGATTTACCGGCGTTGCCTCGACACGTCGCATGTGTGCTCCCAATGTGATGGAAGTTGAGGACAAGATGCTTGACGTTCTCAACAAAATCGACTCATTCCGCCTCCTCGACAACAAGCGAGCAAAGCTATACAACAGCCAAGATGAGCACATCAATATTGTGATAATCCGATCGAAATAATCACATCCACCTCATACAACCGCCCATATTGTCCGATACAGACAATATGGGCGGTATTTATTTGCATGATATATTCAAAAAAAATAGACACAATAAGTATAAAATTGAAAGATTATTTATAAATTGCAAGCCGATTTTTGTGAGCATAGCATCAGAAAATCCATATAGGCAGAAAACAATCTACAACTAACAGGCTATACTATGGAAAACGATTACCAAGCCATCATCGAGCAGAACATCAATCAACTATACGACAACATCCGCTCACGCATGAGTGAGGCCGACATGGAGCGCATACGACAAGCATTTGAGTTTGCATGCGAAGCGCACTGCAAGCAAAAACGCAAGAGTGGCGAGCCCTATATTCTCCATCCTATTGCTGTGGCCCGCATCATTGCCGAAGAGTTGGAGTTGAGCACCGATGCCATTATAGCGGCATTTCTGCACGATGTAGTCGAAGATACCGATTATACTATCGAGGATATTCGCAACATGTTTGGCAACGGCGTGGCTTTCTTGGTAAACGTTGTAACAAAGCAGAAAAAGGAGGAGTATGAGCACTCGAAGCAGATAGACAACTACCA
This sequence comes from Barnesiella sp., assembly GCA_045645425.1. Classification (GTDB taxonomy): domain Bacteria; phylum Bacteroidota; class Bacteroidia; order Bacteroidales; family Barnesiellaceae_A; genus Barnesiella_A. The sequence goes on along the minus strand of JAZRIS010000006.1, from coordinate 12,298 downwards.
ACAAATGCTATCGTCGGTACAATACGACATACGGGCACTGCTCATCAAGCTCGCCGACCGCCTGCACAATATGCGCACATTAAGCAGTATGCGCCCCGACAAGCAGATGAAAATAGCCGGCGAAACCGACTACTTCTATGCACCGCTTGCCAATCGTTTGGGATTGTACCACATCAAGACCGAGTTGGAAAATCTCTCATTCCAATATCGTTGTCCACTACAATATGCCCACCTCGAAGAGTTGCTGCATGCACAACGCCTCCAAATAGAAGACAACATACAGCACTTTATTGAGATGATAGACGAAACTCTTGCGCTACATGGTATAAAGGTGCGTACCGAGATACGTTATCGCAAACCATACAGTATATGGCGCAAGATGCAATCGAAAGGTTGTGACTTTCATCATGTCGATGGCAAATACTACATTCGCATCATCTACCCCAACGCTACAATCGAAAGCGAAAAGAACACCAGCCTACGCATTTACTCGGCTCTCACCGATGCCTTCAAAGAAGCTCCCGGCAGTGTGGCCAATTATATCAATGCTCCCAAAGAAAACGGTTACCAGAGTTTTCACGTCAAGCTATTGAGTGAGCAAGGCACATGGGAAGAGATACACATATCGTCGGAACGCATGGTGCGCAACTCCCGACTGGGCTGTGCAGCCGAACGCACCGAAGGCAATGTAGAGTCATGGTTGTCTAAATTTCGCTCGGTACTCAAAGACATCAAGCATCATACACACGAGATAGAGTATATGGATGGTATTACCTCGTCATTCTACAACGACGACATCACGGTATATACCCCCAAGGGTAAGAGTATCGTCTTGCCCAAGAACGCCACAGCCCTCGACTTTGCTTTTGAGATACATAGTCGCATAGGCGAGCATGCCCAATATGCCCGCATCAACGGAAAATTAAACTCGGTAAAAACTACCCTGCATCGTGGCGATGTGATAGAGATAGGCACCAATGAAAACGTACATCCGCAACCCGATTGGCTCAGTTGTGTATCGACCTACAAGGCCAAACGCAGTTTGCGCATATTCTTTGCCAACCGCCGACTCTTGCAATACAATCGTTGCAATCATTGCCACCCCATACCGGGAGAGGAGGTTATAGGATTTAAAGAGCATGATAATACAATAACCCTGCACATGCGCAACTGCCCCACTGCCATACGTCAGGCCGCACACTATGGCGACTCGATAGTGCCCGTAGATTTCAAGGAAGACCCCGACTTCTTGTACCCCGTGCGCATCAGAGTGCGTGGAGTCGATCGCTATCACTTGCTCAGCGACCTTATTGTGTGCATAACCGACGAACTACATTTGTCGATGAACGAATTGAGCACCGAAACAATAGATCATATTGCAGCTTGTACAATAGACTTTGCCGTACACTCGGTAGATGAGTTGCAAAGGGCCATGGAAAACATTGCCTCGATAGAAGGCATCGACGAGGTATCGCGCATAAATATCGAGTAAATATCCCACCTATTACATTATATTATGTAGCAAAACAACGGAGGCTGCGCTGATGCGCAGCCTCCGTCATATTTGATTGTAAGGAAATTACTTCTTGTTCTCTTCTATCCAGCAACGAGCATTGACAAACGCCTCTATCCAAGGTGTCACCTCGTCTTCCATACGACGGTTGGCAGGATAGTATCCACATTGCCAAGGGAATATAGAGCGCTCCAAGTGGGGCATCATAGCGAGGTGGCGACCATCGGCACTGCATATACCGGCTATACCCTCAGGCGAGCCGTTGGGGTTGGCGGGATAGGCATTGTAGTTATATCGAGCTATGACGTTATAACGTTCGGTGCTGTAAGGAAGCTCAAATTTACCTTCACCGTGAGCAATCCATACACCCAACTTGCTTCCCGAGAGAGAACGGAACATAACCGAGTTGTTCTCGGGAATGGCAAGGCTTATAAAGTTGCTCTCAAACTTATGCGAGTCGTTGTGACGCATACGAGGCTTGTCGGCATGTTCGGGAGTGAGCAGTCCGAGTTCCACCATCAACTGACAGCCGTTGCATATACCCAATGACAAAGTATCGGGGCGCGCATAGAAGCGCTCAAGAGTCTCTCGTGCTTGCTTATTGTAACGGAAACCGCCCGCCCAACCTTTGGCCGAGCCAAGTACGTCACTATTAGAGAAGCCACCACAATATACTATCATATTTACGTCATCGAGAGTTTCACGACCACTTGTGAGGTCGGTCATATGCACGTCTTTGACATCAAATCCGGCCAAGTACAACGAGTATGCCATTTCACGGTCGCCGTTTACACCCTTCTCACGAATGATAGCGGCACGAACACCCGAGGGCTTGCGACGGTCGGCACTGATGCCATATTGAGCCAACTTACCGGTAAAGTCGGCAGGGAATTGAATTTCAAGAGGTTGCTCTTTGTAATTGAGGAAGCGATTGCGTGCGCACTCCTCACCACTCTGTTTACGATCGAGCAGATATGAAGTAGAGTACCATACATCGCGCAAGTGATCGATAAAGAGCTGGTATTGCGCACCATCTTTTTCTATCATGATGTGACGCTCCTCGCAAGGCTTACCAATTTGCAAGAAACCTACACCGGCAGCTTTCATCACTTTCTCAAACTCGGCAGTATTGGCAACTTGTACCACAACACCGGGATTTTCGGCAAAGAGTATCTTGATGAGGTCTTTTTCGGGAAGAGCATCAAAGCTCACTTCCATACCGCCCTCAACGTTGGCAAAACACATTTCGAGCAATGTGGTAACAATACCACCGGCCGATATATCGTGACCGGCCAATATAGTGTTGCGGTTGATGAGTTCTTGTATTGCACCAAAAGCGTTGGCAAAATATTCGGTATCTTGCACTGTGGGGCATTGAGAGCCAACAGAGCCCAATGATTGAGCAAAGGCCGAGCCTCCAAGTTTGAAGGAGTCGAATGAGAAATCGATATAGTACAATGCGCTCTCTACGTCGTTGCGCAATACGGGCGATACAACACCACGCACGTTGCTCACTTCGGCACCTGCCGATATGATAACAGTACCGGGCGAGAATACCTTTTCTTTGCCGTATTTTTGAGTCATCGAGAGCGAGTCCTTACCGGTGGGAATGTTGATGCCAAGCGAGCAAGCAAAGTCGCTACATGCTTCTACGGCTTTGTACAAGCGAGCATCTTCACCTTCGTTCTTGCAAGGCCACATCCAGTTGGCGCTGAGCGATACACTATCGAGGCCATCGGCAAGCGGAGCCCAAACGATGTTGGTAAGAGCCTCGGCTACTGCCAATACAGAGCCGGCAGCAGGGTCGATAAGAGCGGCTTGAGGAGCATGACCAATAGAAGTAGCTATACCGGCACGACCGCGATAGTCGAGTGCCACAACACCACAATCGCTCAAAGGGAGTTGTATCTCACCTTGACATTGTTGGCGGGCAATTTTTCCTGTAACCGAGCGATCGACTTTGTTGGTGAGCCAATCTTTACAAGCAACAGCTTCGAGCTGCAATACTTGCTCGATATATTCATCAAGATTTTTTATATCATAGTTGGCATCAATATAGCTCTCTTCGATAGTTTTATCGTGCATATAGGTGCGAGGAGCCTTGCCAAACATATCTTCCATATTGAGGTCGATGGGACGTATGCCGTCGGCTTGTTCAAAGACAAAACGGTCGTCGCCGGTAGTTTCGCCAACAACATACATAGGGGCACGCTCGCGCTCGGCGATACGTTGCACACGCTCTATATCGTCTTGTCCTATAATCATACCCATGCGCTCTTGACTCTCGTTGCCTACAATCTCTTTGGCCGAGAGTGTGGGGTCGCCAACAGGGAGTGCTGCCATATCTATCTTACCGCCGGTTTCTTCAACAAGCTCCGACAGAGAGTTGAGGTGACCACCTGCACCGTGGTCGTGTATCGACACGATGGGGTTGTTGTCGCTCTCGGCGAGTGCACGGATAACGTTAGAAACACGTTTTTGCATTTCGGGATTGGCACGTTGTACGGCATTAAGCTCAATAGCATTGGCATATTGGCCTGTTTCAACCGACGACACAGCACCACCACCCATACCGATGCGGTAGTTGTCACCACCCATTACCACTACTTTCTGTCCGGGAACGGGAGAGCCTTTGAGAGCATCGCGCATAGTACCAAAACCTACACCACCGGCAAGCATAATCACCTTGTCATAGGCATATTTCTTGTCGTTCTCGGCATGCTCGAAGGTGAGCAATGAGCCACAGATGAGAGGTTGTCCAAACTTGTTACCAAAGTCCGAAGCACCATTAGATGCTTTGATAAGGATTTCTTCGGGGGTCTGATACAACCACTTGCGAGCAGCCATTGCACGTTCTTCCCAAGTACGACCCGACTCGGTGCGGGGATATGAAGTCATATATACGGCAGTACCGGCAATGGGCAACGATGCTTTACCTCCACCCAAGCGGTCGCGTATCTCACCACCTGTACCGGTTGCCGCACCATTAAAAGGCTCGACAGTAGTGGGGAAGTTGTGTGTTTCGGCCTTGAGCGAAATGACAGTTTTGATGTCACGCACCTCAAAATAGTCGGACGTTTCGGGATTGGCCGGTGCGAATTGCTCAACGACGGGACCTTCAACAAAAGCTACATTGTCTTTGTAGGCCGACACGAGTTTATTGGGATTGTACTCCGATGTCTTTTTGATGAGCTTAAAGAGAGAACTTTCTTTCTCCACACCGTCGATAATGAATACTCCATTGAAGATTTTGTGACGACAGTGTTCCGAGTTTACTTGCGAGAAACCAAACACCTCGCTATCGGTGAGCGGACGACCCAATCTATTGCTCAAATCGCGCAAATAGACTACCTCATCGGCACTCAAGGCAAGACCTTCACTTTCGTTGTAGGCTTCTATGTCCTCTATATGCACAATAGCATCGGGTTGCTTGTTTATTTGGAATATTGTATCATCGATACCATTGTACAGACGTTGCAACATTTTGTCGAACGTTGCAGCTTCACTTGCCACAGGATAAAACTCCTCTATACGAGTTATACCTGAGATACCCATGTTTTGGGTTATCTCCACAGCATTGGTACTCCAAGGGGTAATCATCTCCTTGCGAGGGCCCACATACCAGCCTACGAGGGTAGTATCGGGTAATTGTACGGCATTGTCAAAGAGCCACACCAACTTCTCGCTCTCTTCGGCCGAGAAATTGTGATTACTCTCTACTACAATAACATTTTGTTGGGTAGTTTTGAAAAAAAGAACCATTATGTGTTGTGTTTAAGAATTGACAATTATACATGCACCCAAGGGTGCTTGTATGTTGTGTGCAAAAGTAGTGAAAAATACCATCAAAACAAAGTGTTTTGATACAACATTTTGCTGTTATGGCAAAGATTTTGCAACAAGCATTTCAGATAAGCTCCGGAGCGGACTTGGCACGCTTCTTATTGTTGCGCATATACACCCACAAGGCTGTTATGGCAATAAAGAAGGCAATGGTATCGGAGAGTGGAAGACTTGCCCACACTCCGTCTATGCCAAAGAAGCCGGGCAGAATGAGCAAGGAGGGAATGAGAAAAATGAGCTGGCGTGAAAGCGAAAGGAAAATAGACACCTTGGCCTTGCCTATCGATTGGAAGAAGTTGGATATAACAATCTGTCCTCCGATAAGAGGGAATGCAATGCAAGATATGCGCAATCCATTGGATGCCAAGTCTATAAGTGTCGCATCGGTAGTAAAGAGGCGTACAACAGGGGTAGGTATGAGCTGCGCCATAACAAATCCCAAAGAAGTTACCAACGTACCGGCAACAATACCATATACCAGCGTACGATGCACGCGAGCTGTCTGCTTGGCACCATAGTTATAGCCTATTATGGGTTGCATACCTTGCGTTATACCCATTGCAGTCATGGCAAACAGCATAAGCACACGATTGGTAATACCATACGCCCCCACAGCCAAGTCTCCTCCATAGGTGATAAACGAACGATTGATGATAATGACAACCAAGCAACTGCATGCGTTCATAAGGAAAGGTGACAAACCTATCGAGAATATACGCCCCACAATAGATGCTTTGAGATGATTGTGGCGTGTATCAAAGTGAACAAAACTATTTTTGTTGTAAAAGTGCATGAGCACCCATACAAGACCCACCACTTGCGACACCAACGTTGCAAGTGCAGCACCTCGTATTCCCCACTTGAAGGCAAATATAAAGATGGGAGCGATGATAATATTGGCTATCACCGATATAATAGACGAGAGCATGGCCTTGGTAGGATAACCCGTCGAGCGCATAACATTGTTGAGGCCTATAAAGAGATAAGCAATGGGAGTACCTATGAGTATCACTTGCATAAACTCGCGAGCATAGGGCAATGTACTCTCGCTCGCTCCGAAAAAGAGCAATATAGAATCGAGAAAAATCAATGAGAGTCCCCCAAAACATATCGAACTTATAAGGCACAGCCACACAACATTGTGTAGCGTTTCGGTTGCTCGAACACTATCTTTTTGTCCCAAAAATATCGAACTGATGGTAGCTCCACCTATACCCACAAGATTGCAAAATGCTATGACAAGGTTCATCAACGGGAATGTCACTGCCAAGCCGGCAATGGCTGTGGCTCCTACTCCCTGCCCTATAAAAATACTGTCTATAATATGATACAACGAACTCACCGTCATTGCAATAATGGCAGGAATAGAGTATTGTATAAGCAACTTGCCGATGGGTGCGGTACCCAATATTTGAGGGGATTGTTTATCTGTCATACCTATCAAACAATTAACGACGCAAATTTAGCTATTATTTGCGATAATATCTTTATGACAAAATTTTTTATTCGATAGGAGCCTCACCGGGCAGTGCCGAGGCGATGCGATTGTACGACTCTTTCATAAGCACCTCAAGGTCGTATTTACCATCGGCAGGAGGCAAAATGGGCTTGTGAATGGTGAGCGTAACCTTGCCCGGATGTATATTGATGTCGTTTTTGGACATTAAGCTGAATGCACCGTCAATCGTGAGCGGAACAACGGGTAAAGAGAGTTCCTCGGCCAACAGAAATGCACCGCGTTTGAAGGGTCGCATATGACCATCTTCACACCTCGAACCCTCAGGGAATACCACCAACGACATACCTCCCTTGAGCGTTTTTTCGGCCTTGTGCATTGTCTGACGAATGGAGGCTTTTGACGACCTATCTACCATGATATGACCGGCAAATTCGCACGCTGTTCCCACAAAAGGTATTTTTTTGAGCGATTTTTTCATCATCCACTTAAAGTTATGACCCAAATAGCCATAAATGAGGAAGATATCGAACGCCCCTTGATGATTGGCCACAAAGACATAGGAAGTCTTAGGGTCGATATTTTCCGAGCCTTTTATCTCGGTGCGTATGAGCAACAAAGCACACACACATCGCGCCCACAACATAGGCGGATAGTAGCCCCAAAAATCGCGACTACCTATCGAGCAGCCTATAATCGTAACAATAGCAACCAATACCGTGAGTACTATAAGCAGAGGATAGGCAATAAGCCATTGGTATATAAGGTACAAAATTCTCATAAATCGTCTTTTTTAGAGTTGCAATTACAATCACATCAGAACGTGATACCTATTCTTATAGATGCACCGTGCATAGCCTCTTGTGTATATATATCGAAAGGCACTATTTGAGTGTAATTATATCCGATAATGGCATGTATCTTAAAACGTCGCTTCTGCATGAGATTAAAGCCCAATCCTGCCGAGGCATACACACCCGTATTGTGTGTGTCGCTACTCAATTCGTTTATAGACATACCCGCCTTGACATCGGCAAAGCAGAGCGAACGACCGGGCGTAAAGTTGCAACGAAACAGGGCATAAATGGGAATAAATGTACGACCATGCGCCAGCGACGGATGAAAACCGATACCCACACCCAATGTTTGTATGACACCTTTGCGATAACCACCATATATATCTATATCGAAATGGCTACACTCCGTACCCGAAAAGTCCATCATAGTACCCGCCTCAACACCAAATGCAAAGGGACGTGTGGGCACATTTACCTGTTCTACCACTACGGCATTGTCGGTACTACCATCTGCACGAGGCAGACCTGTGGGTACGTTTTGCCCCAATTCTATATCCTGTGCCACAAGAGATTGAACCGACAAGAGGCACACGATGAGTATAGTTATAGATTTCTTGAAAAGAGCAGTATATTTCCGCATGTGCATAGATGTAAATTTTCAGCGAAATTAGTTATAATAATTATAATTGCCAAGAAATGTATGGTTAAGAAATATATAAATGTGCAACAGCTGTCACACTACCACGTTTCATAAAAATATTTTAAATTACAATCACACATCACGACATTACAACCTTTTTACTTATATTTGCTATTCTATCTTGAGAGTCATATACATAATATATATACACGACAGCATATAGCTATAGAGGATAAAGATGAACAATGACAATATCATATCGGCCACATTTCCTGTGCTCAACATGGCATGCGCCGCATGTTCGGCGGCTGTGGAACAGACTTTAAGAAAGCAAAAAGGCGTCGTAGAAGCGACGGTCAATTTGGCGGCTGCACAAGCACATGTTGTATATGATATGCGCACAACTTCGCCCCACAAATTGGCCAAGGCTGTCAAATCGGCCGGATTTGTATTGGTTGAGCCATCTGACGACACTAACGAACTTGTTGCCGGCTATCATCGCGAGCGTGCACGCCGATGGCGCATCAGAACAATAGGCTCTACCCTCTTTTTTATACCATTGATGATATTGTCTATGACAATGCCCGACATAGCCTATCTTCACTACATCCTATGGGCATTGGCAACCCCTGTGCTCGTTGTCTTTGGAGCCGATTTTTACAAAGGGGCATGGCAACAGGCTTTGCATGGGCGTGCCAATATGGACACATTGGTGGCTATAAGCACTGCCACTGCCTACTTGTTCAGCCTATTTAACACGCTTTTCCCCGAATTTTGGATGCAACGGGGCATAGAGCCTCATGTTTACTTTGAAGCATCGGCCGGCATAGTAACCTTCGTTTCGATAGGAAAAATGCTTGAAGAGCGTGCCAAAGAGAATACCACTACCGCAATATCGAAATTGATGGGGTTGCAACCACAAGAGGTTACCCGCATAACCGATAATGGCGAGATGGAGGTTGTTCCCATTGCCTCTATTGTAGAGGGAGATACACTCATTGCTCATCCGGGCGACCGCATTGCCGTCGATGGCATTGTGTCGGGCGGCAACTCCTACATCGACGAGAGCATGCTCACGGGCGAGTCTATGCCCATACACAAACAATCGGGTAATACCATCTATGCCGGCACGCTCAACGGTAAGGGTGCGTTGTATTACACCGCTCACAAGACCGGCGATGCCACATTGTTGTCGCAAATAATCCGTGTGGTGCAAGAGGCTCAAGGCAGCAAAGCCCCTGTTCAACGATTGGTAGATAAAGTAGCTTCGATATTTGTTCCCATCGTGATAGCGATTGCTATAACAGCCTTTGCCGTATGGATGCTTGCCGGTGGCAATCATGCCATAACTCATGCCCTGCTCGCTTTTGTCACCGTCTTGGTCATTGCCTGTCCATGCGCTCTTGGACTTGCCACTCCCACAGCTATCACCGTAGGTATAGGCAAGGCAGCTCAACATGGTATTCTCATCAAGAGTGCCGAGGCGTTGGAGAAAACCTGTCGCACAACGGCAGTCGTTCTCGACAAGACCGGCACCATAACACAAGGCTCCCCTGCCGTTGTACACACACATTGGTGCGAGGAGGCGTTGGCCAAACACGTTCTTTACAACATAGAAATTCACTCCGAACATCCGTTGGCACAGGCCATAGTGAGCTATCTAAATAACAGCACAATAGAAGAAATTACCGAATACAAAGCTATACCCGGAAGAGGTGTAACGGCATCTATCAAAGGAGAACGCTACTATGTAGGCAATACCGCACTTCTTCAAGAACAGGGCATAGCCATCAACCCCGCATTGCTTAACAAGGCTCTTGCATGGGAACACAACGCCAACACGATTGTGTGGGTGGCCGCCACCGACAGGGTATTGGCAGTATTGTCGGTTGCCGACCCGGTAAAAGCCACCTCGAAAGAAACCATCGAGCGATTGAAACAAGCCGGCATAAAGGTATATATGCTCACCGGCGACAACAGACACACTGCCCACGCAATAGCACAACAAGTGGGCATAAACAATGTCGTGGCCGAGGTACTGCCGGAAGAAAAAGCAGCCTATGTCAAGCAACTGCAACAAAATGGTGAAATTGTAGCAATGATAGGCGACGGAATAAACGACTCGGCCGCATTGGCACAAGCCGACGTAAGTATAGCCATGGGACACGGCAGCGACATCGCTATGGACGTAGCCACCATGACAATTATTTCGAGCGATTTAACTCACATTGTCGAGGCCATTCACATATCGCGCCAGACAACAAGAACAATCCGACAAAATCTATTCTGGGCTTTTATATATAATATAATAGGTATTCCCATCGCCGCGGGCGCACTCTACCCCTCATGCGGATTTTTGCTCAACCCCATGATTGCAAGTGCCGCCATGGCACTGAGCAGCGTATGTGTAGTGAGCAACAGCATACTACTCAAATGGAAAAAATAACCAATAAATAACATCGACCATGAAATGGAGTAATATTTTTGACAAACTATCAGGCAAAGCCACCGAGAACGCCAACAAGTGGCAATTCAGCACAAGCATCATGTGCAATGGATGTATAGCCAAGATAAAACCCGTTCTTGATGAGGCGCAAGGAATAGCCTCGTGGGAAGTAAACCTCAATTCGCCACAACGCATACTCACCGTTGTCAGCAACGGCATCACTCAAGAGGAACTTTTATCACTTGTACGAGGAGCGGGATTTACGATAGAAGCTATTTGAGATAGAGAGCTGCCGCAACAGCCTCAATAGTTGTCCAGGAAGGATTCGAACCCTCACTGACAGAGCCAGAATCTGGAGTGCTACCATTACACCACTGGACAGGGTTGCGTTTTCGAGGTGCAAATTTGCAAATTATTTTGTATCATTGTCATTAGCAAGATACGAAAAGAGTTTGCAATTAACATATTTTTACAATAAGATACTTTATCATTCTTAAACCAATATTGTTGCAGGTAGTCATAATAAGGACAAAACATAAACAACGATACGACAAGAAGAATTTTATTCAATTATTTTGTTGTATTCATTTTTTATGCCTATCTTTACAAAATAAATATAAACCATACATCTATATATAAAGAGCTATGAAGAAAGTATTATCGATACTCACATTGGCACTGCTCATAGTGGCATGCGAAGGACCTCGCGGCCCGCAAGGCCCTCCGGGAGAGCCGGGCGAAGGTATCAACTGGAAAGTGATGGACTTCACTATCAAGTCAAATCAATGGGAACTTGTAGGAGATAAAGACGAACTCGGTTCCTACTACATGTATCTGTTTGAGGGCAACAACGCCCCCGAAGAGTTGCGTTATGTAGTAGATAACATGGGAGAGGTATCGGGATGCCTCGTGGGCTCTCTCGATGGCGAAGAGATATTCTATCCCCTACCCCATGAGAACTTCTTCGGCAGTAGCGATGGCGAATATGAGTCATTGTGGAGCGAAACATACAAATTTGATTACACCCGCTCCAGCATCGCTTTTTATGTATATTACAGCGATTTTTATACCGCCACACCTCCTGCCACATGCACATTCCGCATGAACTTCAAGTGGTAAAATTATCTTAAACATCACAACATTATATCTGTAACGATTGTTTGTTGGATATAATAGGAGAAGAATAGTTTTTTTATGAGGCCGAGTGACCGTGAGGTTGTTCGGCCTTTTTACATTATTGGGTGCAAGAAGAGCAAAAAGGATTGTTTGTGTGACTTTATAACCCCTTCCCACTGCGTGGACTTCCCCTATCTCGTTACACTCGCAGGGGCAGAAACCGCCCCGCCCGGTGTGGCGGTGTGGTAACCATATCCTCCTCTGTGTTTGCGTAAGCAAATATAGGGGAGGTGGCTGTCAAGCCGGAGGGGTTGAAAGAAATTCAGGCAGTGGTGGTAAATAAAAATCGACTGAAAGTCGGGTCGCAATGCCCCTAGCGGGCATGAGAATGAGTAGCCCCGTACAAGCCGGAGCGCGAGCGACGGCGCAGTGCGGGGTGTCCGTCGCCTCCTCCACCCACCCGCCACCGCCCGCCTCATGGCGGGCG